>DATMSM010000069.1:0-36421 GCA_035565355.1 Rhodocyclaceae bacterium | reverse complement strand
TTTTGCTTTCTGGGAGGGTTCAAATCAGGCGACGAGCAGCGGAAACAAGCCGCGCAGGCCGGAGGCGATCATCTCGATGGCCATGGCGGCCAGGACGAAGCCGCCGATGCGTTCGACCAGGTTCAGCGTCGATTTGCGCGCCGCCTTGCCGGCCAGCGCGGCGCTGCGGAACACGAACCAGCAGGCAATGCCGACAAAGAGGATGGGGAAGACGATATGAACCATGTCCGCATACTCGTCCCACACGCTGTTGGCCATGACGTAGCTGAAGGCGGCAGGCCCGGCGAGCAGGGGCACGGCAAGCGGAATGATGGAGACCTCGCGGACCTCGCCGGGTTTGGCGCCGGTGGGCACGCCCTTGAAGGTGGTTTCCTGGCCCAGCACCATGGCGATGGCCAGTAGAAGCACGATGATGCCGCCGCCGACCTGCATGGCGCCCAGAGACACGCCGAGCAAGCCCAGCAAGGGCAAGCCCAGGAAGGCGGCGATCAGGAGCGCGACGATGACACTGACGCCGATGGTGCGCGCAAAGCGCAGCTTGCCGCGCAGGCCCTCATTTTCCACCGCGGCCAGGAAGATCGGAATTACCCCGATGGGGCCGACCAGTGCGAACAGGGTGATGGTTTTCTTCAGCGTGAGTGCCAGCAAGGTAAGCATGAGTGTCTTTGTGTAAGCCGGGAATCTGGGGACGGTAGTTTGTTGCTATTCTGCCGCATAGCAACTTTCTGGCGGAGTTGGATATGCGTTGGAACGGCAATCGCGAGAGCGACAACATCGAAGACAGGCGCGGCAGTGGCGGGGGCGGCATGCCCATGCTCGGCGGCGGGCGTATCGGCCTGGGCACCGTCGCCATCGCGCTGGTCGGCTGGCTGGTGTTTGATATCAACCCCATGACGCTGCTTGAAGCCATGAGCGGCGGCGGCCAGATGCAGGTCCAGCAGGGGCCGGCGCAACGTCCGCCGGCCGACGACCCAATGGCCAAATTTGTCTCGGTGGTGCTGGCCGATACAGAGGACGTCTGGCGCGACATCTTCAGCAAGCAGGGTGCCCAGTACCGCGATCCGCATCTGGTGCTGTTTTCCGGTGCTACTGCCACTGCCTGCGGCACCGGCCAGGCGGCCATGGGCCCCTTCTACTGCCCGGCCGACGAGAAGGTCTATATCGACCTCGGCTTCTACCAGACCATGAAGACCCAGTTGGGTGCGCCGGGGGACTTCGCCCAGGCCTACGTCATTGCCCACGAAGTCGGCCACCATGTGCAGAACCTGCTCGGCATCTCGGAAAAGGTGCATGCACAACGCCAGCGCGTCTCGGAGAAGGAGGGCAACGCCCTTTCCGTGCGCCAGGAGCTGCAAGCGGACTGCTTTGCCGGTGTTTGGGCCTACCATGCGCAGGACGCACGCAAGATACTTGAGAGCGGGGATCTGGAGGAGGCGCTGAATGCGGCCTCGCAGATCGGCGACGACACGCTGCAGCGCTCGGCCGGCCGGGCCGTGGTGCCCGATTCATTCACGCACGGCAGCGGCAAGCAACGGGTGCAATGGTTCAGGGAAGGTTTCGAGAGCGGCGATGTGCGGCGCTGCAATACCTTCAAGGCGGCTCGGCTCTAGGCTTGGCCTAAGGCGCGGTCACCTGCTTGGCCGGATGATGGTGTGACTGGGGGGATTCAGGCCTGGCCGGGAAGGACGGGCTGCAATGCTGATGGCGATAGCGCCATTCGCCATGTCACGCATGGCCTTGCATTGCGGTAGGGGCTGCCGAGAATCCGGCGGCCGGGGAGGGCTTAGTTGTAGCCGAGTTGGGCGACTTGCGCGACTTCTTCGCTGGCCGTGACCGGACTGGCCGGCTGCTTAGTGGAACTGCCCTGGACGCCCTGCTGTTGCACCATTTGCGGCACAAACTGCGGGCCTTGCTGCTGCTGATCGCTGTTCATTGCGAACCTCCTGGAGCCTATAACGACGGCGCCGCTCCGAGGTTGACGCGATTTACACAAAAAAACCTGTAAGCCGATGTTGCGGCTGGATTTAGTCTGCGACAGCGCTATCCTCATCGGCTGCCGGAACCTTGGGGGCGCTGGCGGCCAACTGGGCTGCTTCCAGCATGGCGGCGCGGGTGCTCGGGGTTTCCAAACTGATGCGGCCGAGGATGCCGTCGCGAAAGTCGGTAAGCAGGATCATGGCGGCCTTCTCCAGATCCAATTCCTGGCTGCGGCCCTTGCCGCTCATGCGGCAGTTGCGCTTTCTGGCTACCGCCTCGACCACGCCGATCCCGTCCATGCCTTCGGTGGCACAGCCGTAGCGGGCGGTGATGAGCGCAGGATAGCGCGCCAGCAGGATCTCGCCGAGAAAGGCGCCGACTTCCTCTTCGATCACCGCATTGCGGCCGATGGCATGGGCGGCAGCGAGCATGAAGCCGTCGCTGTCGTGTTGGATCTTGGGCCACATCATGCCTGGCGTGTCGGTCAGGGTCATGCGCGAATTGATTTCCAGACTCTGTACCGACTTGGTCACCGCCGGCTCGTCGCCGACCGCGGCGACGCGGCGCTTGAGCAGGGTGTTCATCAGCGTGGACTTGCCCACGTTGGGGATGCCCATGATCATCATGCGCAAGGGCTTGATGCCGTCGCTGCGATGCGGTGCCAGGCTCTGGCAGAGATTGGGAATCTTGCTGACGTCGCCCGGCTTCTTGGCGCTGATGCCGACGGCCTTGACGCCGGGTTGCGCGTTGAAGTAGTCCAGCCACTGCTTGGTGACATGGGGGTCGGCCAGGTCGATCTTGTTGAGCAGCTTGAGGCAGGGGCGCTGGCGATGACGGCGCAGCTCGTCGATCATCGGATTGCTGCTCGCCATGGGTAGGCGAGCATCGAGGACTTCGATGACGACGTCGGTGCTGGCCATGACCTCCGCGGACTTCTTGCGCGCGGCGACCATGTGGCCGGGAAACCACTGTATGGGCATGATGTGCTGCTGGACTGGAAAACCCGATTATCTCATGCGCTTTTGTTCAGCCACCTCAACATGCCACGAGCGCAATTGCGAGGGAGCCCTTTAGGGCGAACCTGGGTCACCCTCTCCCACGGGGAGAGGGACGGGGTGAGGGTTGGCGTTCAGCCAGGACAACATGCCGCGAGCGGCATGTTGTCCGCTGGCGATGCAGCCCGTGAGCAGGTAGCCGCCGGTCGGGGCTTCCCAGTCCAGCATTTCGCCGGCGCAGAAAGTGCCCGGTAGCGCCTGCAACATGAGGTTTTCATCCAGTGTCTCGAAGCGCACGCCGCCTGCCGTGCTGATGGCCTCGTCCATGGGGCGTGTAGCGCGGAGCGTAAGCGGAAGGGCCTTGAGGGTTGCGGCGAG
Source organism: Rhodocyclaceae bacterium (assembly GCA_035565355.1). Lineage (GTDB taxonomy): Bacteria > Pseudomonadota > Gammaproteobacteria > Burkholderiales > Rhodocyclaceae. The sequence continues at coordinate 33,071 of DATMSM010000069.1, read as the reverse complement.
TTTGGCCGCATCCTGCATTTCGTCTTTGCTCAGGACTTCGCGCAGCAGCGCAGCCTTGACGCCGGTAATGCCGAGGCGGCTCTGCAGGTGGGAAGCCAGGGAGCGCGCTCCGCGCGGGTGGGCGACCTCGGCGAATACGCGTTCGGCGCTGCGGTCCGGCAGCAGGTCCAGCGTCAAAGTTGCGCTGCCGGTACGCTCCAGGACATCGCGCAACGGCGCCGACAATGCGTAGATCAGGCTGCCTTCGACGCCGTGTTCGCTGATGACGAATTCGCCTTGCCGCCGCAGCAGGCCGTCCTGGCCGTCGGCGCAACTGGCGACGACGCTCTTGATCGGTTCGCCGGCAAAGCGTGTGCGGAAGAACTCGCTCCAGTGGGTCTCGAAGCCACAGTTGGCCGGTTTGAGCGGTGCCAGCACGATGTTTCTGGCGGCCAGTATGTCCGTCCAGGCGCCATCCGAGCCCAGGCGTGCCCAACTGCCGCCGCCGAGTGCAAGCAGGGTGGCATCGGCCTGCATGTCGATTTCGCCGTCCGGGGTGGCAAAGCACAGGGTGCCTGCCGTGTTCCAGCCCAGCCAGCGGTGGCGGACATGGATGCGCACACCGGCTTCGCGCAGCCTGTGCAGCCAGGCGCGCAGCAGTGGTGCCGCCTTCATTTCGCGCGGGAACACCCGTCCCGAGGTGCCGACAAAGGTTGCGATGCCCAAACCTGCGGCCCAGTCCTGCAATGATTGCGGCGGGCAAGCGTCGATCATGGGTGCGAGTTCGGCACTGCGCGGGCCGTAGCGGCCGATGAAAGCGCCCAGCGCTTCGCTGTGGGTGAGGTTCAGGCCGCCCCGGCCGGCCATCAGGAATTTGCGCCCCAGCGAGGGCATGGCATCGAAGAGATCAATGCGCAAACCCGCGTGGCTCAAGACTTCCGCAGCCGCCAGACCGGCGGGACCGCCGCCTATGACAGCGATTCGGGGGGATGATGAATGCATGGCGCGGAGTGTAGCCCAGCCCGGCTTATTCCTTGCCCCAAGTAATCCTGATTCGCTTCTGGTCTATGCTTCTGAGATAATCCTGCCCCTTTCCCCTTGTATTCCTTACGCTTTCCGGCTTGCCGGAGCTCGCTGCCATGTCAGAAAATACCGCCCCCGCCATTACCTTTGCCGACCTCGGCCTTGCCGACCCGCTATTGCGCGCCCTCTCGGACATCGGTTACGAAACGCCTTCGCCGATTCAGGCCAAGTGCATTCCCTTGCTGCTGGAGGGAAAGGACATTCTGGGCGAGGCGCAGACCGGCACCGGCAAGACCGCCGCTTTCGCCCTGCCGCTGCTGTCGCTGATCGATCCGAACAAGCGCACGCCGCAGGCCCTGGTGCTGACGCCGACGCGCGAACTGGCCATCCAGGTGGCCGAAGCGCTGCAGAGCTATGCCAAATACCTGAAGGACTTCCATGTGCTGCCGGTATACGGCGGCCAGAGCATGGTGGTGCAGCTGCGCCAGCTGTCGCGCGGCGCCCAGGTCATCGTCGGTACGCCGGGCCGCGTCATGGATCACCTTGAGCGCAAGAGCATGGACTTGAAGGACCTCAAGGTCATGGTGCTGGACGAGGCCGATGAAATGCTGCGCATGGGGTTTGTCGATGATGTGGAGTGGATCCTCGGCCACACGCCCGAGGCGCGTCAGACCGCGCTGTTCTCGGCGACCATGCCGGAGCCTATCCGTCGCATCGCGCATACCTATATGCGCGATCCGCAGGGCGTCAAGATCAAGGCGGCGACCTCCACGGTTTCCACGATCAAGCAGACCTACTGGCAGGTGCGCGGTGCCGACAAGCCCGAGGCGCTGACCCGCATTCTTGAAGCCGAAGAGAATTTCGACGCCGCCATCGTCTTCGTGCGCACCAAGACCGCCACGCTGGAAGTGGCGCAGAAGCTGGAAGCGCGTGGTTATGCCTCGGCTGCGCTGAATGGCGATATGACCCAGGGCCTGCGTGAGCAAGTCATCGAGCAACTGAAGAACGGCATGCTCGACATCGTCGTCGCCACCGACGTCGCCGCACGCGGCATCGACGTGCCGCGTGTCAGCCACGTCATCAATTACGACGTGCCTTACGACACCGAATCGTATGTGCACCGCATCGGCCGCACCGGCCGCGCGGGCCGTCTCGGCAATGCCATCCTGTTCGTGGCGCCGCGCGAGATGCGCATGTTGAAGGTGATCGAACGCGCCACGCGCCAGCCGATCGAAGCGATTCAGCTGCCGACCATGGCTGCCGTGGCCGACCGTCGCGTCGCCCAGTTCAAGAAGCAGATCGTAGACGTCATCAATCGCGAGCCGCTGGGTTTCATGGAAACCGTGGTTGCCGACCTGTCGCGCGAGGAAGAGCTCGGCATGCATGAAGTTGCCGCAGCGCTGGCCTGGCTGGCGCAACGTGACCGCCCGCTGCAACCCGAGGGCCGTGATTACGAAGCGTCGAATTTCTCCGCTGAAGGTTCACGCAAGCCGGTCCGTGAGCGCACGCCGGAAGAGAAGGAGCAGCGCACCGAGATTCTCGCCAAGCGCCGCGAGTTCAGCGACGGCCATCTGCAGAAGTACCGCATCGAAGTGGGCAAGGCGCATGGCGTGCTGCCCAAGGAAATCGTCGGTGCGATTGCCAATGAAGGCGGCATCGCGGGCAAGGACATCGGTCAGATCAATCTGTTCGACGAGTTCAGCACGGTGGAGCTGCCGGCCCTGCCGGAGGCGCTGCTGAGCAAGTTGCAGAAGACCCGCATTCGCCAGCGTGTGCTGATGATTCAGCCGGACGACGGTTCTTCGCCGGCGCCGGCACCGCGTGCTCGCAAGAGCTACAAGGACGAAGGCAGCTTCGGCGACAAGCCGCGCAAGACCCTGAGTCGCCCGGACAAGCCCTACGGCGACAAGAAGCCTTACGGCGACAAAAAACCGTATGGCGAGAAAAAGGCCTACGGTGAAAAGAGCGCCGGCGACAAGAAGCCCTGGGGCGACAAGAAGCCGTACGAGGACAAGAAGGTGCCAGGCAAGAGCTTTGGCGAGAAGAAGTCCTTCAGCACCGGCTTCAAGAAGGATGGCAGCAAGCCACCGAAGAAGACCTAAGGCGCTGTAGCCAAATGATTCGAGCCGCGTGAAGCGGCTCGAATCATTTGGCGCCGAGGGTTTGCATCAGGACTCTGTCGACTCGGCGGCGCGCTGCGCCTGGCGATAGGCGATGACCACCTGGCTGGCCTGCACCATCACCTGCTTGGCCGTGTCGGCTGGCAGGCTCTGATTGATGGCGGTGTACAGACCTTGCGTCATTTCCTGGCCCAGCGAGCCGGTCTCGGGGTCGGCGGCAAAATTCGGGTCCAGACAGCGCAACTGGATATTGGCCAGTGCGTCGGCGACCAGACGCCAGCCGTAGTTCGGCATGACTTCGGTCAGCGTCAGCATCATGCTGCCCAGATGCGTTTGCAGGCGTTCGGCCTGGCCGCGCTCCTCGCTCGCCACCATGGCATGCCAAAGCGCTAGATGGATGCCGCGCCGCAATTCCACCTTGAAGTCGATGGCATTGTCTTCGCGTGCCTCGATTGCTGCGAACTGCTGTTCGAAGCGGGCAGTGGACTGCGCGTCGAGCGGGTTGCGCAGATTGCCGAGCAGGGCGGTGAGGCCGGGCAAGGCGGTCAGGCCGAAAGCCTGCGTCCACGCCAGTCCCCATTGATCGAGGCCGCTGCTTAGCAGGGCCAGGCGCAGGGTTTTCGCGGCATCAGTTGCGCCCTGGCTGGCCCAGTCGCGGGCGCGCGCCTCGATGACCGAGAGACCGAGTTCGGCAGCGGCCTCGTCGCCTTCGGCGAGCAGGCGGAAGATACGGGTAAAACCATCCTGGGCAAGGCCGGCGGCCTCGCGCTGGATCTCGGCATTGGCGAGTCCAGCCAATTCATCGTTCGGGAGCGTCATTTCTTGTCTTGTTCGGGTTGCGGGTTCGCAGACATTGCCGCCTGCATGGCCGCTAGTGTAGCGCGTTGCATTTCCAGCCCCTGCAGCGTGGCCTGGAGCATGCCCAGATTCAACTGCAGCCAGCCTTCGACTGCCTTGAGATCGGCGATGCGGCGGTCGAGTTCGCCACTGTCCAAGGTCGGCGTCACCATGCCGGGCATGGCAAAACCCATGCTGCCCCAGAGCGCTTTGATTGCTTCGAAGGGATCAGGCGGCGGGTTCTGGCCCGTGCTCATCAGGCCATGGCCGCTTGCCGCGGCCGTGCAGGCGGCGCCTGCACCGGCGCTGCGGGCTGGGCAACACGTGGCATCTGTTCGGCGACCTGGATCGGGATCTGCAGCAGATCCAGCACCTGGCGGGCGACATTGCAGCAGGCCTCGGCCAATTGCGGCGGGATGTCCTTGCCGATCTCGCTCTTCAGCAGCAGCTTGGTGGCGTTGAAGGTATTCACCGGCATCAGGATGCGGTCGCTATAGGGGGCCAGCAGCTCTTCCATGGTGCGGTCGGCCGCATCCCGCTGCCACGGGATCACCGGCCACTGGGTTGGAATCGCATAGGCGCGCGGGAACATTTCCAGATCGCGAATCAGGGTGCGGATGTCTTCGTGCGAGTCGCGGAAGGGCAGCAGCACCAGGTCGGCCAGGCCGTACAACTTGCGGTCCATCTCGGTGCGGTTGCCGCCGCCGTCGATGACGCCCATCCAGGCGTCGAGCGAACGTATCTTGTCCGTCACCTTGCACAGGGCTTCGCGCGTGCGCGCATCGGCCACCAGATAGCGGCGGCCTTCCGGGCTCAAGGGGTCACGGTAAGTGTCGGTCAGTACGCAGACCGAGCGCTGGCCGAGCAGGCCCATGCCCTGGCACAGCATGTGGGAAAGAGTGGTTTTCCCGGTGCCGCCCTTGTTACCGATGATGCAAATGATGTCAGCCATGATTTCTCCGCGGCCCCGGGTTGCAGATCAACACATATGGGGCGCTTGTCTGACTGAATTATGGCGAGTGGATACGGGGGCGATGCAGGGAATTGAGCGGGGAAAAACCGTCTGTCCGGCCGGGGAGGATGTAAGGTGGAAAATCCCGTTAATTCCTTGGCTTGGATCAGATTCTTCACCCGATTTTGTAGCAAAAAAGCCGGGTTTGGCGGCGGTCGGTGAGGGCTATGGTCTGCGCGGTTTCCCGGTCCGGGATGGGAAAACTATTGCTTATCAGCAGCTTGCCGGCTTCCATCTCGGCCTGCGCCTTGTTGGCCAGGGCCGGCATGGGCGCCGGTGAAAGAAAGGCGTACACCACGTCGTAATGGCCGAGATCCTCTTGCCAGAAGTCGCCGTAGCGAATGGCAACGTTGGTATGACGCAGATTCAGGCATTTGGCCAGCAGCCAGGTCAGGGGGGCATACTCGATACCGGTGTAGCTACAGTCGGGGCGGGCGCTGGCCAGGCGGCGAAGCAGGCGGCCGTCGCCACAGCCGAGGTCGATAACGCGGCAGGCCTGCGCCGGCAACAGGGCCGCTACGGCAGCGGCCGTATCGGCATTGCTCAGATAGAGCGGCACGCGGCTCTTGTCGGTGCGCCAGAACACCAGCAGGGTCAGCAGGAAGGCGAGCAGATACCAGCCCGGTGCAATATTCAAAGCCAGGGCCAATACGGCCAGCGGCAGGAAAGCGAAGTTGATCAGCCACCACCAGCGTGGTGCACCCAGGCGCCAGCTGACCAGCGCCGCACACAGGCCCTGCAGCAGCGCGACAGGGAATAGCGGCCATTGCACGAAACTGCGGCTCAGCCAGACCAGCGAGAACGCCATGAGGGCGCCGGCGATCTGGGCGAGCAAGGCGTCGCGCAGTGGCGAGGAGGTGGAGTCCGACATGGCCCGCATGATACGTGACCTTCCCTCTAACCCCGCCGGGGGCTCGCTTGGCACAGCCCGCCCGTTCGGTCAGCGCAAAGCAATGCTTTGCGAATTCCTGCCCTCACCCCGGGGAAGGGGGCCCCACAGGGATTTCCTTCGGTCATAACGGTGCTTCGCCATCCCTGCGGCATGGCTCCAATACTCATGCTGCTTGAGCTCGGGGCGGCCCGTCGCTAAAGTCCCTTCTTTGTAGCGGCTGTTTCTTGAGGATCGGGGCCGAAGGCCTGCGCGGTACAATAGCGCCTTTGCGCTTGCGCAGCATTTTCCGGAATCCACCATGAGTCTCCAGTGCGGCATCGTCGGCCTGCCCAACGTCGGCAAGTCCACCACTTTCAACGCCCTCACCAAGTCGGGCATCGCTGCAGAAAACTATCCCTTCTGCACCATCGAGCCGAATGTGGGCATCGTCGAAGTGCCGGATCCGCGTTTGACCAAGCTGTCCGAGATCGTCAATCCGCAGAAGATCCAGCCGGCCATTGTCGAGTTCGTCGATATCGCCGGCCTGGTTGCAGGTGCCTCCAAAGGCGAAGGCCTGGGCAATCAGTTCCTCGCCAATATCCGCGAGACCGATGCCATCGTGCACGTGGTGCGCTGCTTTGATGATCCGAACGTGGTGCACGTGTCGGGCGGCGTCGATCCTATTCGCGATATCGAAATCATCGACACCGAGCTGGCGCTGGCCGACATGGCGGCCGTAGAACGCACGCTGACCAAGAACAAGAAGCTGGCCAGTACCGGTGACAAGGAGGCTAAGGCGCTGGTGGCTGTGCTCGAAAAGTGCATGACCGCACTCAACGAGGCCAAGCCGGTGCGTGGTCTCGGCCTGGAGAAGGAGGAGCTGGCCCTGATCAAGCCGCTGTGCCTGATTACCGCCAAGCCGGTGCTGTATGTCGCCAACGTCAAGGAAGATGGTTTCGAAAACAATCCGCATTTCGATGCGGTGAAGCAGCGCGCCGCCGCCGAAGGTGCCGAGGTCGTGGCGCTGTGCGCCGCCATCGAGGCCGAGATCGCCGAGCTCGACGATGAAGAAAAGACCATGTTCCTCGCCGATCTCGGCCTCGAAGAGCCGGGCCTGAACCGCCTGATCCGCGCCGGCTACAAGCTGCTCGGCCTGCAAACCTACTTCACCGCCGGGGTCAAGGAAGTGCGCGCCTGGACCACCCATATCGGCGATACCGCACCGCAGGCGGCTGGCGTGATCCACACCGATTTCGAGAAGGGCTTTATCCGTGCCCAGACCATCGCCTTCGATGACTTCATCCAGTACAAGGGTGAAGCCGGCGCCAAAGAAGCCGGCAAGATGCGTGCAGAAGGCAAGGAATACGTCGTCAAAGACGGCGATGTGATGAATTTCCTGTTCAACGTCTGAGTCTGCGCGCACCGCCACGTAGAATAAATATTCTTCCGGTGAAACTGAAACCCCGCATAATGGAAAATCATATAGGCTGATTTGCGGCGGGGGGCCGGGTGAGAGGTCGGAATCTAGGTAAGTCGCATAACAATCCGTTGCATCTGTCGCGCGGGATCAGCGTGCTGGTCCTCGCCGTCGTGCTGGTCGCCTTTGCGGCGGTATTGATCGCGGATCTGGCGGCATCGCGCCAGCGCGAGTACGAAGCTGTGCAGCGCGACTCGGAGAATCTGTCGCAGGTCATCGAGCGGCAGATCATGACCGCGGTCGAGAAGATCGACATTGTCCTGCGCCAGGTGGCCCAGGAGTACGCGCCCGTCGTCAGTGGCGAGAGGCGACTTGATCCCCTGCTTGCCAACCGCACCCTGCAGCACTGGATGGAGTACACGCCGGAAGTGCAGGCCGCCAGCCTGCGCATCATGGACCGTGATGGCCAGGTGGTGTTCAATGCCGGCTCGGATAGTTCGGTGCCGAGGGTGAATGTCGGCGACCGGGCCTACTTCATCAAGCAGAAAAACAATGCCACTGACCAGCTGGTGGTGTCCGAGCCCCTGTTGTCGCGCTTCACGGGCAAGTGGCTGATTACGCTGAGCCGCCCCATGTTCAATGCGCGCGGCGAGTTTGTCGGCGTGGCGCAGATGGCGCTGCGTACTGAATATTTCCAGGCACTGTTCGAGAAGATCGACGTGGGGGCGTACGGCAACGTCAGCCTCTTCGATGAGGAGTGGCGCCTGCTATCCCGCCACCCTGCGCTGCCGGATCAGCTTGGCCGGCAATTCCTCGGCGCCGCGTCCCGCGCGATGGCGGGAGGCAGCAATCGGGTGGTGTATGAGGCGCCATCGCGTGTTGATGTCACCGTGCGCCTGTTCCTGGCGCGCCGGCTGGAAGGCCTTCCCTACAACCTGGTGATCGGTCGTGCGCCGCAGGAGTTTCTGTACAGCTGGCGCATCAAGGCTTGGTTGTATGGCATCGGCTTCGGGGTATTGGCGTTGGCGCTGGGCAGCCTGCTGTTGATGTACCACCGCTACACCGAGCACAACCGGCGCCTGATTACCCAGGCCTTTGAGGCTGCGGGCGAGGCGATTGTGGTGACCGATGCGCAGGGCTATCTCATCAACGCGAATCAGGCCTTCACCACCATTACCGGCTATAGCCTGGCGGAAGCCCAAGGGCAGCCGCTGGCCGAACTGCTGCGCTCGGACAAGCAGGATCGTGCTTTCTATGCCGAAATTGATCAGCAGCTTGCCACCGCAGGCTTGTGGCGCGGCGAGATCTGGCACCGCCATAAGAGTGGTGAGTCCTTCCCGCATCTGCTGGTGATATCGACCCTGCGCGACAAGGACGGCCGCATCACCAACTGCGTGGGTCTGTTCAGCGACATCAGTGCCTTGCACACGGCGCGCCTGCAGGCGGAAGCCGCCAACCGTGCCAAGGGGGCCTTCCTGGCGACCATGTCGCACGAAATACGCACGCCGCTCAACGGCATTCTCGGCGTCTCGCAGCTCTTGCTGCTGGATGATGCCAAGCCGGCCGAGGTGCAGGATCATGCGCGCACCATACTCAATTCTGGCAATACGCTGCTGACGCTACTCAATGATGTGCTCGACCTGTCCAAGGTCGAGGCCGGCAAGCTGGAGATCAAGAGCGTGCCCTTCAGACCAGTGCAGTTACTGGAAGAGGTGCAGGCCCTGTTTCAGGATTCGGCGACCGAGAAAGGGTTGGCTCTCTCGGTTGTCTGGCACGGCAGCCCGCAGGCGCGTTATGCCGCCGACTCCACGCGTCTACGCCAGATTCTGGCCAATCTGCTCAATAACGCCATCAAGTTCACCCCCGCGGGACACATCAGCATCGGTGCGCGCGAGTATCTGGATGCAGACCGTCTGATGCTGGAGTTCGAGGTGCGCGACAGTGGCATCGGCATTCCCTCCGACAAGCAAGCCTGCCTGTTCAAACCCTTTTCGCAAATTGACGGCAGCAGTACGCGCCAGTTCGGCGGAACCGGCCTGGGGCTTTCCATCGTGCGCAGTTTGGCCGAGCTCATGGGCGGTTCGGTAGCGTGCCAGAGCGAGGCCGGGCAGGGGGCCTGCTTCCGGGTCCGCGTCAGGGCAGAGCGTCTGGCCGAGAGCACGGACACGCGCAGCCTGCATCGCAGTGCGGCGGCGGAGGCGATGCCGAGCGACACGCCGACGGCGCGCTATTCCCTACTGCTGGTCGAAGACAATCTGATCAATCGCAAGGTCATCAGTACGATGCTGGAAAAGCTCGGATGCAGCGTCAGCAGCGTCGAGAATGGCAAGGAGGCCGTGGATGCGATCCGTAGCGGCAGCCGGCCCGACCTGATCGTCATGGACTGCCAGACGCCGGTCATGGACGGCCTGGAGGCAACCCGGCAGATCCGGGCCTGGGAGCGTGAGCAGTCGCAGCCGCGCTTGCCCATCGTGGCCCTGACCGCAGCCGCTTTCGACGCCGACCGGGTGCGCTGTCTTGAGGCCGGCATGGATGACTTCATGACCAAGCCGGCGAGCATGCAGACGCTGCACGAAACGCTGGGCAAGTACCTGCCGAACCTGCCCTGATCCGGCCCGGTGCGCGAGGTATCATGCGCTTTTATGCATCGCCCATCGTCCGTGTCCCTGCCTGACTCCATCGCCTACCGTGGTCGCTTTGCGCCTTCTCCGACCGGCCCCCTGCATTTCGGCTCCCTGATTGCCGCGCTGGGCAGCTATCTGGAGGCACGGACGCAGCAGGGCGAATGGCTGGTGCGCATCGAAGATGTCGATGCGCCGCGCTGCAAGCCTGAGTACGAGTCGGCGATTCTGCGCACGCTGGCCTGCTACGGTTTTCGCATCGACGGTGAGATCATGCGCCAGCGTGATCGTGTGCATGACTATCAGTTGGCCTTGAACCGCCTGCACAACGACAGTTGCATTTTCGGCTGTGCTTGTACACGCAAGGAAATCGGGGATGCGCAACTGGGCAGCGATGGGGCCCCCATTTATCCGGGGACTTGCCGCAATGGCTTGCCAGCAGGTAAGGAGGCGCGTGCTTGGCGGCTGCGCGTGGGGCGGCAGCAGATATCCTTTCATGATGCCGTTCAGGGTGAGGTGACACAGAACCTTGCCACCGAGGTGGGTGATTTCGTCCTGCTGCGCGCCGATGGCTTGTTTGCCTACCAACTGGCGGTTGTGCTCGACGATGCCGAGCAGCAGATCACCCATGTCGTGCGCGGCGCCGATCTGCTTGATTCCACGCCGCGCCAGATCTGGCTACAGCAATGCCTGGGGGTGCCCACGCCGCACTACGCGCATCTGCCGGTGGTGGTGAATGGCGCCGGCGAAAAGCTGTCCAAGCAGACGCTAGCCGATCCGCTCAACGATAGCGAACCGGTACCGGCACTCTGGCGGGCGCTGCACTTTCTGGGCCAGCAGCCGCCGCTAGCGCTGTGCGACAGCAGCTTGACCGAGCTGTGGCAATGGGCCCTGCACAACTGGTCCCTGGCCAAGATTCCCAGGCAGAAAAACCTACCCTTACCCGAGACATCATGCTGATCACAACCGATACCGATCTCAAGCGCCTGTTCGAAACCGTGCGCACCATTGCCGTGGTGGGCTGCTCGCCCAAACCCGAGCGTCCCGGCCACTATGTCGCCAAGTACCTGCAGGATCTCGGTTATCGCGTCATCCCGGTCAATCCGGGGCAGACCGAAATCCTCGGCGAGAAGTGCTATCCCTCGCTGCGCGATATCCCGGAACCTGTTGATCTGGTGGACTGCTTCCGCCGCGCCGAGGACATTCCGCCTGTGGTCGAGGACGCCATCGCCATCGGGGCGAAATTTGTCTGGATGCAACTAGGCATCGTCAATGAGGCAGCGGCGCAGCGCGCCATGGCTGCGGGCATCGAGGTGGTGATGGACCGCTGCCCCAAGATCGACTATCCGCGCCTGTTCCGCTGAGCGGAGAGCGGCTTAAAGCGCCTTGCCGAAGCCGGCCAAGCCGGCGACAAAGCGCAGCAGGCCGTAGGCGCACCAGCCCAGCACGCGGCGCCAGCGTGGCAGATGGCCAATGTGGGCGAGCTCGACCGCGCCACTCGCCATGGCGTCCTGCAAGCTGTCGCGTAACTGCTGCGCAAAGCCCGGGTCGCGTACCGCCACATTTGCTTCGCGTGCCAGTAGCAGACTGAAGGGATCGATATTAGACGAGCCCACGGTCGCCCAACTGCCGTCGATCACGGCCACTTTTGCGTGCAGAAAACTCTTGCGGTATTCGAAGATGCGTATGCCGGCATCGAGAAGATTGCCGTAGAGCGCCAGTGTGGCGTAGTACTGCAGCCAGTATTCGGCGCGCCCTTCGAGCAAGAGGACCACCTTGACGCCGCGCCGCGTAGCGCTGCGCAAGGCGCGGCGGAAGGTGCGTCCGGGCAGGAAGTAGGCATTGGCGATCAGGATTTCCTCGCGTGCCGTGATGATGGCCTTGAGATAGGCGTATTCGATTTCGCGTCTATGCCGGAGGTTGTCGCGCACGAGCAGTGCCGCCTCCATGGTGCCAGCGTTCTTGGCGCCATGTGCCGACGAGCGATCCGGCCGGTAGCGCTTGCCGAGATCGGCCCAGCGCAAGATGAGCCAGAGGTGCTGCATGGTGCGATGAATATCAGCCAGCAATGGCCCTTCGATCTGCACCGCATAGTCAAAGCGCGGCTCCGGTAGGGTTGGCGGATTGAGGTCGTCGATGATATTGATGCCGCCGACGAAAGCGATGCGCCCATCGATGCAGGCGAGTTTGCGGTGCAGGCGCCTGAGACGATTGCGCTTGATGCGGAAGAGCGCCAGTTCCGGACGGTAGATATAGACCTCGACTCCGCCATCCCGTAGCGTCTGACCCAGTCCGTTGCCAAAGGCCAGGCTGCCAAAACCATCAACGGCGACACAGACGTGGATGCCGCGTTGGGCGGCGGCGATCAGGGCTTCGGCAATCGCGCGGCCGGTACGGTCATCCTCGAAGATATAGGTTTCGAGACGGATTTCACGTTGCGCCGCATGAATGGCGGCGAGCAGTGCAGGGAAGTAGTCACCACCGTTGCGCAGCAGCTCGACGTGATTGCCTTTGCGATATATCCCTGTCATGCCGGCAGCGGCCGCAGATGGGCCGAAAGCGCGGCGTGGTCGGAAATGCGCGCCCAGCCCGGCCCTCTGTGTACTTCGGTGTGCTCGATCGTAAAGCCGCGCACATAGATCCGGTCTAGCCGCATCAGCGGCAGCGCGGCAGGAAAGCTGCGCGTCGGCCGCCCCGCGTTGCCGGCAAAAGCCTCTCGCAGGCCGAGCCGCTCGGCAAGATGAGTATGCGCCTGATTGCGCCAGTCGTTGAAGTCGCCGGCAATGATCAAGGGTGCATCGCCCGGGATCAGCTCCTCCAGATCGCGCGCCAGCGCATCCATCTGCCAGCGGCGACTGGCACCAAACAGGGACAGGTGCGAACAGACGCAATGCAGATCCTGCTCCCACCCTTCCGGTCGGACTGTGCAATGCAGCAGACCGCGCTTTTCAAAACGCAGATGCGTGACGTCCTGATTGCGGCTGGCCAGGATGGGGAAGCGCGACAGGATGGCGTTGCCGTGATGGCCGTGGTCGTAGACGGCATTCTGGGCGTAGGCGTTGTGCCAGAGATCGTCGGCGAGAAACTCGTGCTGTGGCTGACCGGGCCAGCGCGGGTGCCGGTGCGCATGTCGCTCATGCAGCCCCTGCACCTCTTGCAGAAACACCAGATCCGGATTCAGGCTGCGAAGCTGCTCGCGCAGTTCGTGCACCATGAGGCTGCGATTGAACTGCGAAAAGCCTTTGTGGATGTTGTAGGTAGTGATATGCAAGGTCGCCAGCGTCATGGGTGAAATGATGCCATGGAGATTCCCGTATGGCATGCCTATGCTTATCTGAAAAAACGATAAGTGATTACTGGCGCCCAGGACGGCCAATTTCCAGTAGGGTGGAAAGTTTTTCGCTCAGTGTTGCTTGTTTGTATAGCTTACAAACAGAAAATATGAAAGCGGCTACAATGGCCAAGAAGAAGGGGAGGACTCATTCATGAGTACTGCGTTTGCCGATCCGAGCATCCTGGTGGTTGAACCGTCCGCTATGCAGGCCAAGGTCATCAGCAAGGCTTTCCGCGAGCTGGGCATGGAGCGTCTGCGCACGACAGAGACCGGTACAGCCGCGCTGGAGTGCATGCGCGACATCCGCCCCGAGGTGGTGGTCAGCGCGCTCTACCTGCCTGATATGTCGGGCCTGGATCTGGTGCTGGCCATGCGCGAGGAGACCGATCTGGCCGGTGTTCCCTTCATTCTCATCTCCAGCGAGACGCGCCCGCAAGCGCTGGATCCCGTACGCCAAGCCGGCATCTGCGGCATCCTGCCCAAGCCTTTCAGCAATGCCCAGCTGCGACGGGTACTGGACACCACGTTGGATTTCCTCTCCATCGAACATGCGACCACCGTCGATTTTCGTGCCGAGGAACTCAAGGTCTTGCTCGTCGACGATAGTGGCAGCGCGCGCCGCTTCATGCGGCGCATGCTTGAGAACCTGGGCATCCGCTACTTCATCGAAGCCGATAATGGCCGTGCCGCCGCCGAATTGCTGGCCGGCACCATGGTCGATCTGGTCGTGACCGACTACAACATGCCCGAAATGGACGGGCAGGCGCTGGTCGAGCATATCCGTACGCACAGCTGGCAGCAGGATGTCCCCATTCTTATGGTCACCAGCGAATCCGACAGCAGCCGACTGGCCGCGGTTCAAGCCGCCGGGGTGTCGGGCATCTGCGATAAACCCTTCGAAGCGAGTGTGGTCAGCGATCTGCTGGGACGGCTGCTGGCGGATCGCTAGCTGAACGCTGTCGTGGCCTATGGCCGGGCCTGACTCTGGCACAATGGCGGCCATGCTTGCTGATGCCATTCCTTTCTCCGAAGTCCGGCGTGCACTGGTGATAAAGCTGCGCCACCACGGCGATGTGCTGCTCACCAGTCCGGTCTTCAATACGCTGAAAAGCGCGATGCCCGACGGCGAAATCGATGCGCTGGTGTATGCCGATACCCTGCCGATGCTGCAGGGCCATCCCGCCATAGCGCAGTTGCACGGCATCGTGCGTGGCAAGAAGCAAGGCTGGTTTGCAGACATCAGGGCCGAGTGGCAGTTGATCCGCACTTTGCGGCAGCGGCGTTACGATCTGGTCGTCCATCTGACCGATCATCCGCGTGGCGGCTGGATGACGCGACTGATGGCGCCGCGCTGGGCGGTCGCGCCCAAGCGCGCGGGACGCTTCTGGAAACACGTATTCACGCATCAGTTCTCGCTGCCGCGGCAGGCCAACCGGCATACGGTGGAGAAAAACCTCGATGCGCTGCGCCGTCTTGGATTGCATCCGCAGGATGGGGACAAGCGATTGTGCATGGTGCCCGGCCCCGACGCCGAGGCGCGGCTTGAACACTTGCTGGCCGAGTATGGCGTGAACGGGCCTTTTCTCCATCTACATCCGGCATCGCGCTGGTTCTTCAAGTGCTGGCCGGTTGGGCGCATGGCGGAGTTGGTTGATGCGCTGGCCGCCGGTGGGCACCGCATCGTGATGACGGGCGCGCCGGATGCCCGCGAACGCGCCATGATCGACGAGATACGCACACGTTCATCTGCCGACTGGGTTGATCTGGCAGGGCGGCTCAGTCTGCGCGAAATGGCTGCGCTCAGCGCGCGGGCACGTTTGTTTATCGGCGTCGATTCGGCACCCATGCATATCGCGGCCGCGGTGGGCACGCCGGTGGTCGCCTTGTTCGGCCCTTCGGGCGAGCTGGAGTGGGCGCCCTGGGGCGGGCAGCATCTCGTTGTCACTAGTGATCGCCATCCCTGCCGACCTTGCGGCCAGGATGGCTGCGGCGGCAGCAAGGTCAGCGATTGCCTGACCACGCTGCCACTCGAGCGGGTGCTCGCCGCCTGTCAACGTCTGCTATGAAGATTGCCATCGTTAGGCAGCGTTATAACCCCTTTGGGGGGGCGGAGCGTTTTGTGGAGCGTGCGTTACAGGCGCTGGAAAAGCAGCATGAAATCCAGCTGACCCTGATCACCCGCGCATGGGATAGCGACATCCAGCGCGATGTGCGCATTTGCAACCCGTCTTATCTCGGCCGGCGTGCGCGTGACGCCGGTTTTGCACAAGCCGTGCAAGCACTCGTCGCAAACGGCGAGTTCGACCTTGTACAGAGCCACGAACGAATTCCCGGTTGCGATATTTTCCGCGCCGGGGATGGGGTGCATGCTGCTTGGCTGGCGCAACGCGCACGCCGACAAGGGCCCCTGGCACGCCTGGCGACCCGCTTGAGCCCATGGCATCGCTATACCTTGAAGGCCGAGCGCGAGATGCTGAATGATCCGCGTTTGCGGGCGGTGATTTGCATTTCAGAGATGGTCAAGCACGATATCCAGCGTCATTACGGCGTGCCTGACGACAAACTGCATGTGATCTACAACGGCATCGATCTTGATCAGTTTAATCCGCAGCTGAAAACTCAGCATCGCGACAGGGTGCGCAAGGAGCTCGGTATTCCGGCGGATGCGCCAGTGT
Organism: Rhodocyclaceae bacterium; assembly: GCA_035565355.1. Lineage (GTDB taxonomy): Bacteria > Pseudomonadota > Gammaproteobacteria > Burkholderiales > Rhodocyclaceae. The sequence continues at coordinate 17,182 of DATMSM010000069.1, read as the reverse complement.
TCATTTATGTTGGCTCGGGATTCGAGCGCAAGGGCATGACGCAATTGTTGCAAGCACTTGCGCAGGTACCGGATGCGTGGTTGGTCGCGGTCGGCGCCGACAAGCATCTCGATCGATATCGGGCGCTTGCACGTCGCTTGGGTGTGGATGCCCGCGCCCATTTCACTGGCGGTGTTCGTGACGTGAAACCATTCTATGGCGCCGCGGATGTCTTCGTGTTGCCCACCCGCTATGAGCCTTTGTCGAATGCTGTGCTCGAAGCCCTGGCTTGCGGCTTGCCGTCCATCCTGAGCGATCAATGCGGGGCGGCCGAGCTTATCGTTCCGGGCCAAAGCGGCTATGTGTGTGATGCCCTGGACGTGGCGGCGCTGGCCGGCCATATCAAGACGCTGGCGCAGCCAGGTAGCGCTGCCCGTATGGCCGCTGCGGCGCGGCAGGCTGTCGAGCCCTACGGCATCGATACCATGAGCGGAAAGTTGATGGCGCTGTATGCCAGCCTGCTGTAAGGCAGACCTGGGTTTGCCCCCGCATCTGTCCGGGCACAAGCATCCTCCAGATGGCACTTTTCGGTCGCGACCTAGTAGCAGGCTTGAGGGAGGAGGCCGAGTATAATCTCGGCTCCCGAGCCAGGCCCTGCCCGCCGATGACGTCAGTTAAATCCTCTGTTCCCACCAGCCGCGAGTTGTACCTGCGCCTGCTGACGTATGTTCGTCCCTACTGGAAGATGCTGGCGCTTGGGCTGTTGCTGAGCGCAGTAGCCGGTCTGATGGAGCCGATTCTGCCGGCGTTGATAAAACCACTGATCGACAACGGCTTCATGCCGAGATCCGACGGCAGCGTCAGCGATAGCTTGATTCAGCGAGCGCCTTGGGCGGTGCCCTTGTTGATTGTCGCGTTATTCATTGTGCGGGGCATCATGACCTTCCTCGCTGGCTATGCCATGGCATGGGTCCAGAATCGTGTCATCAATGATCTGCGCCAGCGCATGTTCGATCATCTCGTGCGTCTGCCGATGAGCTACTTCGAGCAGAACCCATCGGCCAGCCTCGTCACGCGGATTACCAGCGACGTCAATAATATCGGCAACGCTGCTACGACTGCTGGCGTCACTTTGGTGCGGGAGTCTCTTACCATGGTAGGCCTCCTGGCCTATCTCTTGTATCTGAACCCGCTGCTGACTGCCGTGACGCTGCTGGTCGCACCTTTTATCGCCTGGGTGACTAAGATAATAGGCAATCGTTTGCGCAATATGAGCCGTGCTTCGCAAAGCGGTTTGCGGGTGATGACGCAAGCCTTGCAGGAGTCCATCCTGTGCCAGAAGGTCCTGAAGGTGTTCGGTGGTGAGGAGCAGGAAAGCCGCCGCTTTGCCAAGGTGAATGACCAGATGCGGGGTTATGGCATGCGCACAGCCATCGCCGCTTCGGCGGGTTCCCCGCTGGTGCATGTCTTTGTTTCGATCGCGATCGCCGTCGTTGTCTATCTGGCATTGCTGCAGGCGGCGCAGAACAAGGCGACGCCAGGCGACTTTGTGGCCTTTATTATCGCAATGCTGATGTTGTTAGCGCCCTTGCGCGGCTTGGCTGGCATTAATGTGACCTTGCAGAAAGGCCTGGCGGCAGCGGAAAGTGTGTTTGAACTGCTTGATATTCCCGCCGAGCCGGATCCGGGCAAGATCGACGCAGCGCGTATCAGAGGCGAGGTCGAGTTCCGGGATGTGAGCTTCCGTTATCCGAATGCCGAGCGGTTTGCTCTGTCTGGGCTGGATCTGAAGATGGCCCCAGGCGAGACCGTTGCCCTTGTGGGCGCCTCCGGTAGCGGAAAGACGACATTGGCCGGGCTCCTCCCGCGTTTCCATTTACCGACCAGCGGCAGCATTCTGATCGATGGTATTCCTGCAGGCGATATGCGTCTGGAGAGCTTGCGCAAGCAGATTGCGATTGTGTCCCAGGAAACGCTGCTGTTTGACGATACCGTCGCGGCGAATATCGCTTACGGCGCAAAAGCGAATGCTAGTCAGGCCGAGATCGAGGCAGCGGCAATCGCAGCCAATGCCCTAGATTTCATTCGCGCCTTGCCCGAGGGCTTTGATACCGTGATCGGGGAAAATGGCAACCGGCTTTCCGGTGGTCAGCGCCAGCGCCTAGCGATTGCCCGCGCCATTCTCAAGGATGCACCCATTCTGATCCTCGATGAGGCAACGTCGGCCCTGGATGCAGAGTCCGAGCGCCTGGTGCAAGCTGCGCTGGACCGGCTGATGCAAGGGCGAACGACGCTTGTGATTGCGCATCGACTGACCACGATCGAGCATGCCGATCGAATTGTCGTCCTCAGCCAGGGCCGCAAGGTTGAAGAGGGGCGCCATGTGGAGCTGCTTGCCCGAACGGACGGTGCATATGCTCGCTTGCACAGCACGCTAGAAATCGAAGAGAACGCCCTCTCGCAAGCGCATCCGGCTACTTGATCATGCCTCAACTGACAGTTTGTATTCTTACGCATAATTCGATACGTACGATTGAGCGTTGCCTGCTGCCCGCCTTGCAGGTTGCAGACGAAATGATCGTGGTTGACTCCGGCAGCACTGACGGCACGTTAGAGTTCCTTCACAGCCATGGAGTGCAGCCGGTACACAGGCCCTATCAGACGCATGCCATCCAGATGAACTTTGCCATCTCCCTGGCGAGCAACGACTGGGTCTTGTGCCTGGACAGCGACGAGTTTCTTGATGTCCGGACCGTAGACGAAGTTAACGGACTCAAGCCCAGTCTGCAGGATGCTAGCCAGGCCTATCGCATCAGCCGTCATTGGCATGTGTTAGGCGAGGAGGTTAGGGCCGTCTACCCATGCTCGTCTCCCGACTATCCCGTGCGTCTCTTCAACCGGCGCTGTGTGCGTTTTAACGACCAGCCGGTTGACGACAAGCCGGAAGGCTTCTCCACCACGGCCATCTTGCCCGGCTATGTAACGCATGACACCTTCTTTTCGGTTCAGGAACTGTTCGGCAAGCTCAATGGCTATACCGGTCGCCTGGTTGAGTATCAGAATGTCAGTCCGAGCCTGTTGCGTGCTTGTCTAAGCGCGATTGGCGCGTTTTTTAAATGGTATGTGCGCAAAGGCGGCTGGCAAGACGGCGCCCGCGGCGTAGTGACTGCCGTGTATGCCATGCTCTATTCTTTCCTCAAGTACTTCAAAGCATGGTGCAAGGCTCACAACATTCCCTTGCGTTAATGCCCACAATGACTGTCGAGAGTTGCCCAGGATGAGCAGACTGGCCGGTCGTTTATTGACGCTGTCGCGGGCAATATTAAATACGCCATTCCGGCGCGAGCCGGAGCAGGTTCGGCGTATCCTGATTGCGCACTGGTTGCTGCTTGGCGACACTGTCCTGCTGGCGCCGCTCTTGGCGAAGATTGCCAGGCAGTTTGCAGGTGCTGAATGCGTTGTGCTGGCGCGACCGGCGGTTGCTCCCCTGCTTGCGGGAAAGCCGTATGGCTGTACCGTGCTGCCTTTCGATCCACGCGACGCTTCTAGCGTGAAAGAGGTCCTGGCGAGTGGCCCCTACGATCTGGCTTATGTTCTCGGCGACAATCGCTATGCTTGGCTGGCGCGCGCCGCCGGGGCGTGCTGGATCGTGGGTTTCGACCAGGACGTTCCGGCCTGGAAGAACTGGATGATCGACGAGGCGCATGCCTGGCCTACTTCACCGCTGGCCTGGGCCGATATGGCGACGGAGCTGGTCCCCGGCAGCGCCCCTGAAGCGTATCGCATCGGTGACTGGCCCACTCCTGCCGCTGCACCCTTCGAGATGCCACCGCAACCTTATGCCGTCCTGCATGTGGGCGCATCATCTCCGTTGAAACTGTGGCCCGCTGAGCGCTGGATGGCCTTGGCGCAACACCTACAGGACATTGGTATACAGCCGGTTTGGAGTGGCGGCCGTGGTGAGGAGGGCTGGGTGGATGCCGCAGATCCGGAGCGTCGCTACCTGCGACACTGCGGCAATCTCGACCTGGCACAGCTATGGCATTTGCTAAGTGGCGCGCGCTTGCTTGTCTGCCCGGACACCGGCGTCGCACATATGGGGCGTGTGGTCGGAGTGCCGACCGTGACGCTTTTTGGGCCCGGCTCGGTGGTATTGCATGGTGCTGGGGAATTCTGGGCGGAGATGCCTTATCACGCCGTGACACTGGAACACTTTTCCTGTCGTGACCAGCGCATTTTGTTTCGCCGAGAAATCGACTGGGTGCAGCGCTGCGGTCGCAGTCCTAACGAATGCCAGAATCACGCCGCATGCATGACAGGCATCAGTCTGTCATCAGTACTGAGCGCGATCAGCGACGTTTTGTTGCTGAGGGGTGAAAGCAAGTCATGAGTAAAGCACGTCCTAAAGCACTAATTAGTTATTTCTTCGCGGATGACTCCATTCCGCTCGGTTACGCCTGCCAGGGGGCGTTGCAGCAGCTGGGCTTCGAAGTTCAGGGGTTTCACAGCCAACTTGAGCACCCAATGTACCGCGCCATCAAGCCGGTTAACAAATTGCTCAAGAGCCTACTGTCGCGCCCGGTTGATCTGACCGAGGGCACTGGGTTTCATAATCAAACCTATCGAAATGAGAGACTCCGACAACGACTGGCGGAGTTCCGGCCAGATCTGCTACTCGTCATCCGCGGTAATAGCTTTGAGCAGGAGACTCTGCAACAGGCCAAAGCGGAGTTCGGCATCAAGATGACGGCTGGCTGGTGGGTTAAGGACCCACGCAACGATGATCAAATGCTCAATGATGCCAAGCTTTACGACCAGTACTTCTGCATTCACAAGCACGGCTACCAACCCACGAGCGGCATTAAACATTTACCTGCTCTGGGCATCTATAAGGATCTCTACCATCCCATAGGTTCGCGCGATGAGAGCAGTTTTGTCGCCGATCTGTGCTTTGTGGGCGGCTGGGGGCCGAGGCGTGAAGCTTTTCTACAACCTTTGCTTGATCACGATTTAAAGATCTACGGCCCAGGTTGGCGCAAGAAGAAACGTATTTTCGATCGTCGTCTTATGCGGCGCTGGAGCGGCTCCGGCATCTGGGGCCAACCCATGGTCGAACTGTACCGTCGCAGCCGTATCGTTCTGAATATCACGAGTTGGGACAGCCAAAAGCTCACCGGACAAAATCTTCGCTTGCTGGACGTGCCATCGACCGGCGCATTTTTGCTGACCGACCATGCGCCCGAAGTGTTGGAGTATTTTCAGCCGGGCCAGGAAATCGAAACCTTTTCCTGTCCTGAAGAGCTGCTGAGCAAGGCCAAGTTCTATCTGGGTAACCCTGCTGCCCGTGAAAAAATTGCGAAGCGGGGATATGCACGGACGAAAACCCTGAAGACCTATGAAGATCGCATGCTGAGTTTCCTGCAGTTAAGTGGGTGGGAGCGCTAAGCGGGACAATATGGGGGGGCTAAGCAGGCTGCAGTGATGTAGAAGACTGTATTGCTGCATTTACTGAAGGCTATCGTTCAGTGGCCTGGCTATGGGTTCGTTTACCACTTAGACCCCAATGCTGCTGTCATTCGGTGGCGTCGTTCGCCTCTTGCAGGCAACGCATAAGAATCCCGCAATGGGCCCAGAATAACCACATGTTCTGCCCATAGAAGAACATGTCTGGCATGCTGCGTAGAACGATTGCCATCATCAGTGTGAGACCTGTGACCGCAAATATCGGTGATCGGGCGGCTCGTGCTGCTTGAGTGAAGCGCAGGAAAAATGCGCCCAGTACCAACAGCAGGGCCAGCAGGCCCACGATGCCGGCCTGATCCGCATAACTGAGGAAAAGGTTATGGGGGTGTGCGATGAGGCTCCCCTGAGGCGTGACCGTCCCGTAATAGGCTAGGCTGCTGGTCCGGCCAAATCCGTGCCCAAGTAGCGGCCGTTCCATAATGTGCTCGACGGCTGCGGCGTAGATCACCTCTCTGGAATTGCTCTGGAGCAGCGGCATACCTCGCTGGCTGCCGGCGAGGTATGCCGCCACCAGTCCGCTACCAGCGATCAAGGCGACTAGCAGGCCAGCCTTGAGGCGATGCTTCTGCCCGACATGGCGCCACGCGTAGAGGGGCATCACAACAATGATGAATGTAACGACGATCCATACGCCACGGCTCTTGCTCAGAAAACAGGCGAGCAGGGCGAGCAAAATCGATGCTGCTACAAGCCATTGCTCCTTGGTACCGGCACGAACTGACGACGGTAGCAAGGCGGTGAGCACCAAGGGCAAGGTGGTAATGACAAAGGTATTGTATTCGCCGAGCTCGTTGAAGTAGCCGGGCACCCATTTCCCGTTTGCGGACAGCGCGGCGATAGCGGCCCCGCCACCAAGAATGGCGAGGCTTAAGGTGGCGACGCGCCTGAATAGGACGAAGGCGTTTGCCTGGGCCGCAGCCAGGAAGAAGGTGCAGTAAGCCAGCAAGGAGTAGCCGACTTCACTTTTCAGGTGCTTGAATGATCTTGCCGGATTCTCCGCCGCCACTGTTGTCAGCAGCGCGGCCAGTGCCCAGACAGCAAACACCCACAACAAGGGCGGCAGCTTGGGCTTGTCCTTGAGCCAGACCCTAAGGGTGAGGAACAGGCAGGCCAAAAGCAGGATCGTGCGAAGTGCTGCTGTTCCGGAAAAGGGAAGCAGGAGTAGGAATGCAAGCGAAACGAAAAGCAGGGCTCTGCCTGCTGTGCTTGAGGGGGGGGCAAGTTGCAACATGTATGAGAGGGGCCAGCACCGAAGCGTGCCGTGCCGTAGGAATGCGTTGAGCGAAGTTTACCCGCTCCTGTCATATTGCGACAGGAGCGGATGGCGCGTCAATTGACGAAGGTGGCAATCTTGGCAAGTAGCTCGTCTTCGTCGTAAGGTTTGCCGAGGTAATGGTTAACACCGATTTCGGCGGCGTAGTTGCGGTGCTTTTCCGCTGTGCGCGAAGTGATCATGATGATGGGCACCGCTTTCAGGCGGCTGTCGGCACGGACGTTGCGCGTAAGGTCGAAGCCGTCCATGCGCGGCATTTCGATATCGACCAGCATGACGTCGGGCACCAATTCGACCATCTGTTCCAGTGCGTCGATGCCGTCTTTGGCGGTAACAACGCGGTAGCCTGAGCGTTCGAGCAGGCGGCCGGTGATCTTGCGCACGGTCAGCGAGTCATCGACCACCAGCACGGTCGGCATTTCAGCCACGACTTCGGTGGGTGCTGCGGCCTGGGGAGCGGCCGTGCTACGCGGACGGTGGCCGGAGAGCGCGATCGGGTTGATGATGAGCGCAATCTCGCCGTCGCCCAGCACCGTGGCGCCGACAATACCAGGTACGCGGGCGAGCTGCGGGCCGATGTTCTTGACCACGATTTCCTGATTGCCGAGCAGTGCATCGACCTCCAGGGCGACGTGTTGTGCGCCGGTGCGCAGCAGCATCAGCCAGTGGCGCCGCGCCGGTTCGGGCTGTATTTCCGACATGCCGAGCAGGTGCGGCAGGTAATGATAAGGGTAGCTGACTCCCTGCCATTCGGTATGGCCGTTCTTGCGCACCGTGTCGATGGCGGCCGGCTTGAGTTCGCTGACCTGAGCTACCATGCCGGCGGGCAGAATAAAGGTGCGCAGGCCGACGCGGACCATTACGCCCTGCGCGACGGCAAGCGTCAGCGGCAGATAGATGCTGAAGCGCGAGCCCTTGCCGGCGGTGGTGCTGACATCGATACGGCCGCCGAGATTCTGCACTTCGCTCTTGACCACGTCCATGCCGATGCCGCGGCCGGCCAGCGCCGTCACTTCCGACATGGTCGAGAAGCCTGGTGTGAAGATGAGGTCGATCAGTGCCTGCTCGTCGAGCATATCGCCCGGGCTGACCAGGCCGCGTGCTTCGCCGATGGCGCGGATGCGCTCGAAGTTGAGGCCGCCGCCATCGTCGGTGAGGACGATAGCGATTTCATTGCCGGTCTGTGCCAGGCTGATGGTGACTTCGCCGGCCTCGCTCTTGCCTGCGGCTTGACGCGTCACAGTATCTTCAAGGCCGTGGGCGATGGCATTGCGCAGCAGATGCTCGATCGGTCCGATCATGCTGTCCAGCACCGAACGGTCGAGCTCGGTCTGGGCGCCGCGGATGTCGAGGCTGGCGCGCTTGCCGGTATCCTTGGCGGCCTGCCGGACGATGCGGTAGAGACGGTCGGCCACCGAGTTGAACGGCACCATGCGCACGCTCATCAGCGACTGCGAGAGTTCACGATTGAGTCTGGCCTGGGCTACCAGGGCCGCGTCGGTATTTTCCAGGTTGCGCAGCAGATTGTGCTGGACGGTGGAAACGTCGTTCACGCTCTCCGCCATCAGGCGGGTGAGCTCCTGGAAGCGCGTAAAGCGGTCGAATTCGAGCGGGTCGAAGGCAGCGCTGTGTTCGCTGGCCTGCGCCTGCTGCGACTGCATCTGCGATTCGGCCTGGATTTCGATCTCTCGCAACTGATTGCGCAGGCGGATGACGTTTTCCGTGAGGTCGAGCAGTGACTCCTTCACCGTGCGGATTTCGCCTTCGATGCGCGAGCGGGTGATGGCGATTTCGCCGGAGTTGTTGACCAAGTCGTCCACCAGGTTGGCGCGCACGCGCAGGATGTTGCCGGCGGCGACGTCATGCGATGCTTCGGCTGTCGGCCTGTCGCCCAGGCTTACCGCAGTGGTATGCAGGGTGGCGCCGTCGGCGGCTTCGGTGGCGGCAGCGACGACTGCGGGTTCCAGTGCCGGCTCGCCGCGGCTGAGGCGGTCCAGCATGTGGGCAGCGCGATCGTAAGCAGCATCCAGTGTATCGATGAGCTTACCCTGCGCGCCGAGGGCCAGGCCGTGTTCGGCCCGCGTTTCCATGGCGTGCAACAGCTCGCCCAACGTCATGGCACCGGCCATGCGGGCACTGCCCTTGAGCGTGTGCAACTGGCGTTGCAGTTGTTCGCCGGCAGCCTTGTCAGCGGGGTTCTCGCGCCAGTCGCGCAGCGCCGTACCCATGCCCTGCATCAGGTCTACGCTTTCCTCAAGGAAAATGGGCAGCAACTGCGAGTCGATCTCGTCATCGATGAGCGTGAACTCGAGTTCCTCGGCGGCACTGACAGCGGGTGCCGTGCTGGCCTCGGCAAGTGGCGTGGGTGTTGCTGCGGGCGTTGTCTCGGCAACGGGCGCCACCGGCTCGGTGGCTTCGATAGCGGTGTCGGCGACAAGCGTATCAAAGGCGAGCATGTCATCGGTCAGCGCCGTGACTGCAGGGCTCTCCGGCGGTGCGAGCGCAGCCAGGGCAGCCTCCAGGGCTTCGTCACTGGCAGGCATGCGGCGCCCCGCGATCGCTCCGATCATGCCGTCAATGGCGCCGATGACGCGGGCGATGACGGTACGATCGTCAAAGGAAATGGCTTGTCCGGCCCTGACGTAACGCGTCAGCGCATCTTCGAGCTCGCCTACCAGGGCACGCACGGGCACAATGCCGACGGTCGCGGAAATGCCAGCCAGCGTATGGGCGGCCCGTACCAGTGCTTCGGAGGGGGTGCCGTTGAATTCGGCGAACTCTTCCTGCAGGGCGGCCACATGGCTGCGTGCCTCGCCGACATAGGTATCGAACAACATCGGCGTCAGTGACAGCGCGCCGATTTCAATCATGGCCGGCGCGCTCGGGAAATCGATTACTTTGGCGCCGCTGCTTTCTTCTACGTTGTAGGCCTCTTCGGATGCAGCAACTTCCGCCGCCGCAGGTTCTGGGTCTTCGGCGGCCTCGCCCGACAGCAGGCGCTGGCAGCGCGTCAGGAGTGGAGCGGTTTGCGGTGCACTGACGTCGCCCTGTTCAAGGCGGGTGACCCAATGACTGAAAACGGTTTGCGCTTCTTCCAACATCTGCATCAGGGCCGGCGTACCGTCGGTTTCCTGCTGCAGCCAGTGATTCATCACCTGCTCGATGTTCCAGGCGGTTTCTCCGAGCTCGTTGAGGCCGACCATGCGACCGCTGCCCTTCAGCGTGTGGAAGCTGCGGCGTATGGTGGTCAGCGCTTCGAAGTCGTGCGGATCGCGCTCGGCAATCGGCAGCGTCTCGGCCAGGGTGCCCAACACTTCGTGAGCTTCTTCCAGGAAGATACTGAGCAGTTCGGCGTCCAGCACCTCGCTGCTGGCGTTGGCCAGGCGCATGGTTTCTTCGGACGGCGCGATCAGCTCCGGCATTTCGACCAGGGTGGCAATCACTTCCTCGATCACCGGCGTCGAGGCATTGTCGTCGAGCGCGGCGATGGCGGTATTCAGCTGCTGTTCCAAACCCTCGTCGGCGATCAGTTGCGCGTCTTCGCGCAGCGTTTCAAGTTGCTGCTTGAGCTCGCCGCGGATTTCGCTGTCCTCGGGCTTTTCGCGCAGGGCGCCAATCAGTGTTTGAGTCAGACGCTTGTTGATGTCGAGGTTGGCCTCGATGGTTTCGTCTTCGGTGGCCGCATTCTTCGGGTTGAGGATGGCGTCGAGATTGGCGGGGCCATGGCGCAACTGCTCGACAAAGAAGCCGAGTGCGGACAGCTTGCTGGCAACCTCCTCGAAGTCTTCCTGGCGGAGCTCGGTGGCGGTTTCGAAGCCTTTGATCTTGCCATCGCATTCGCGCAGCAGAGCCGCCGCATTTTCCTGGCCGAGCACGGCCAGTGCACCGGCAACCTGGTCAAGCGGTTTACGCAGGGCGGCAAGACCTTCCTTCTGGGCCGGATTGCGGAAGAAGGCATCGAGTGCCTGTTCGATGGTGGCCAGGTTGGCGCTGATTTCGCGCACCACCTGCGCCATGAGCAGGCGTTCCTGCGCCTTGCGGGCGATATCGTCGAGCTGAGGGACGGCCAGCTCGGCCAGCGATTCGCCGCGGTTGAGTGCGCCGAGGCGGGCGACAGTGGCGTCGACCTGGGTCGGGAAGTCGGCACCCAGCGCCGGGTAGCTGGACATACCGCTTTCAGCCAGCAACAGGGCCGTGGCCATCTCGATGGCCACGGTTTCGTCCTGGCGCAAGGGATCCTTGCGCAGGGTTTCGGCAACATTGCTGATGCCGTTGACGAGATGGGTGAAGCCTTCGTGACCAAGATTCACCGCCAGTACGCACGCTTCGTCTATGCGCTGGTGGAAGCGCGGTAGCGCGGCAGCGGTGCCGGAGCTGAAGCGGTTCCAATCATCCTTGGCATTGCCGAGCAAGTCGCGCAACTGGGCGACGATGGGGCGCTTGGATTCGTCATCCGCAGCCGCGTTCCGCGTCGGTAACTGCTGGTCGAGCTGGAAGGCAGCGCGCACGCAATCGACATGCTCGCTGCTGGCCGGCGCGACGGCGATCTGATAGAGAACGTCGCGCAGCAGGCGCTCGGCAATCGTGGTTGAGCCTTCAATCAGTTTGCGGATCTGTACGTCGAGGCGCGCATTGAGCTTGCGGATCGGTGCGTTGTCGGCCTTGACGCCGGTGCCGTGCAGCGCATCGATCAGGCCCTGTGCCGCCCACCAAAGGGTACGGCGCGCCGGCTGACTCTGGCTGGCCTCGATCTGATCCAGCGCCGTGCGCATGTCGGATAGGCCCTCGGTATTGCCGCGCAACCACTTGAGCAGGCCGCGCTGATAGCTCATGCGCGCGGTTTTGAGGTGACGGTTCAGCTCGTCCGGCGTCAGTGGCGGTGGGTCGATGTCGCGCTTGGGCGGGCGCAGGCTCAGGTCGGGATAGAAGAGGTCGGATTCCGGCGGCACTGGCTGGCCGCGCACGGTCAGCAGCTTGCTGTAGTGCGGATAGAGTTTCAAGGGCTGGTCGGGATTGCCGGCAACCAGATCGTCGAGGTAGTGACGAATGGTGAACAGGCCCTGTTCAGCCGCCTCGGCGACCGCACCGCTGTACTCAAGCTCCCCCGCCTCGACGGCGGCGAATAGCTGTTCCAGCGCTTCGGAGTACTGGGTGATGCCGTCCAGACCGACGATGGCGAGCGCGCCATGGGCCTGGTGCAGCTGCGCCGCCGCCTGGCTGATGGCTGCCTTCTGATCACCTTGGCCGTTAGCTGCCGCACGCAGCAGATCCCCGGCGCGATCCAGCGCGAGATCGATCTCGCCCTTGACCCAGGTCAGCGGGCCGATATCCACGGAATTTGTATTCATCACACCTTGAAGCCGGCAACCGAGCCCTTGAGTTCGCTAGCAAGATCGGCGAGTTCGCCGATGGACACAGCAGTTTGACGGGTACCGGTCGTAGTCTGTTCGGTAATGTGCAGAATGTTCTGCATCAGCGTTGCCACCTCGGTTGCAACGGTCGCCTGCTTTTCCGTGTCGCCCGAAATGGACTCAATCAGTTCGGCTAGGTTCTGTGACACCTTGGAAATTTCTTCCAGGGCCTGACCGGCGGCATCGGAAAGCTGGGCGCCTTCCACCACGTTCTGGGTCGAGTTTTCCATGGCGGAGACGGCATCGTGCGTGTCGGTTTGAATGGTCTTCACAATCGCCGCGATCTGCTTGGTTGCTTCGGCGGAGCGTTCGGCCAGGCGTTGCACTTCTTCCGCAACCACCGTGAAGCCGCGGCCCGCTTCGCCCGCGGACGCTGCCTGAATGGCGGCGTTCAGTGCCAGCACGTTGGTCTGCTCGGTAATGTCCGAGATCAGTTCCACGATTTCGCCGATCTCCTGCGAGGATTCGCCGAGGCGCTTGATCCGCTTCGAGGTTTCCTGGATCTGCTGGCGGATTTCGTTCATGCCCTTGATCGAGTTGGTCACCGCCGCCGAACCCTTTTGCGCGGCAGCGAGCGAAACCAGCGCCACGCGGGCGGATTCGCTTGCGTTCGCGGATACATTGGTCATCGACTGCGCCATCGACAGCACCGAGCTGTTGGCGGTACGGATTTCCTGTGACTGGGTTTCGGTGGCGGAGAGCAGTTCGTCCGTCGTTTTCTGGGCTGTCTCGGAGGCGGCGGCCACGCGCGTTGCCGCATCGTTGATGCGCTTCACCAGCACGGAGAGCTCTTCAATCGTGTAGTTCACCGAGTCGGCAATGGCGCCCGTGATGTCTTCGGTCACCGTTGCACGTATGGTCAAGTCACCGTCGGCCAGGTCGCCCATCTCGTTCATCAGCCGCAGAATGGCGTCCTGCGACGCATTCCGCTCGGTTTCCGCCTGCATGCGCAGGGTTTCCGATTCGGCATTCCGTTCGGCGGCTTCCTCGTTGAAGATCTTCACCACGACCACGAGCGCGGTCAGCACCAGCGAGCCGAAGATGGCGAACAGCGCGGTATACATCGCGCCCTGTTCTTCGAGGGAGCCGAAGGCGCTCAGCAGGGCGTCGGTACCGTTGGACAGGGGTTGCAGGCGGGTCAGCAGGGCGAGGCCGTTATCGCGGGCGGTGGTCAGCGCTTCGGCTTCGGCGGGCAGGGCGGCGAGCAGCGCCACCGCGCTGGTGCCAAGATCGCCAGACTCGCCCTTGCTGACGACAAATTCCAGTTGCATGCGCAGATCCTTGACCAGGGCGGTCGTGGTCGCCTTATCCAGCGCCTGAGCAGAAGCAAGCTGGCTGGCGATACGCACCATGCGCTCACCGATCGGGCTGTTCCACATGCGGGCCTCGGTGCCTTCGGCCACGAAGGTCGCCAGTGCAGTGAAGGCGCCCTGCTGCACCAGCATGGCGCTGATCTTGGCTTCGGTCTTGGCCCATTCTTGTTGCAGGGCGGTAGCAGCCGTGGTGATGTCACCGCTGGAGGGGCTGATGCGCACGCCCCTATGCTCGCCGCCCTTGACGATGATGTTCAGGGTGTTTTCGAAGTCGTCATACACCGCGCGCATGTCGGAGAAAGCGCTTTCCTGCCCGCTGAGTGCTAGCGGCACGGCACGGCCGAGCTGATAGGCTTCGATATTGATCTGGTGACCGAGGCTGCTGCGCGTTTCGTCGGCGAGTTCGGCCTTGCTGTTTACATAGCTGATCAGGCCGATCACAGCCACCGCACCGATGAACAGGGCACCGAAGAACTTGAGCTGGCGGCTGAGCTGAATCTTCTGCTTTTCCACCGCCCCTGCGTTGACAGCAGACGCGCTGCCGCTCTCGCGCGAGGCCAGGCCCGGGAGGTTGAGTGAGGGCAGCTTGAAAGTGAATGCCATAGCGATCTCCAGTCACACGCCGTCAGGCGTTGGGTCCTACAGAGCAATATCCAGAAAGGCCGGGTCCTGCAAGAGGTCGGCTAAAGCGATATGTAGCCAGGTGTTGCCTTGTTCGTCCTGATAAGCACCATCGATCCAGCTTGCTGCCGGGGTGTCGGCCGGAGCTTCGATGGCCTGCAGGGCGCTCAGCGGGCGCAGGCCTTCGATGCTTTCCACCAGCAAGGCGCTGTTGATGCCGTGGCGCGCGCCGATCAGCAACAAGCGGCTGCGTTCACCACGCGGGACAGGTGCCGCGCCGGCAAACTGCGCGAAGTCCACCACCGCATGCAGGCCGCCGCGGATATTGGCCATGCCGGCAAACCAGGGCTGGGTCAGCGGTACCGGGCTCAGGGTGGGCAAGGGCACAACTTCGCCCGAGTCCGGCAGTTCCAGCAGCCAGCGCCGCGCCCCGGCACGAAAGCCGAGCATGGGCGGCGCCGTCTCGCCGCGTTGGGCTGATTGCAGCCGGGCGGAGAGGCTTTCCTGGAAGTCGCGCAGGCTCAGGCGTTTGGCCATTGAGGCGTCCGCTTAGAGGGTGGCGAGCTTGGCCAGCAGGGCGGCGCCGTCGACCGGCTTGACCATATAGTCAAGCGCGCCCTGGCGCATGCCCCAGATCTTGTCGGTTTCCTGATCCTTGCTGGTGCACATGATGACCGGGATGTGCTTGGTGGCGTCGTCGCGCGAAATGGTGCGCGTGGCCTGATAGCCGTTCATGCCGGGCATGACCACATCCATGAGGATGAGATCCGGCAATTCGCGCTTGGCGGCCGCGACGCCTTCTTCGCCATTGCTGGCGGTAACGATGGTGTAACCCTTGCCTTCGAGCAGGGTGACGAGCACGTGACGTTCGGTGGCGGAGTCGTCGACGACGAGGATTTTCTTGATCGGCATTGCAGTTCCTTCAGGTATAACGGGCTGACAAAAAACTAGGGATTACGTGCGTGGGCGGCGACGGTGCTCAGCAGGCTGTCTTTGGTGAAGGGCTTGGTGAGGTATTCGTCGGAGCCGACCATGCGGCCACGGGCGCGGTCAAACAAACCGTCCTTGGAGGACAGCATGACCACCGGGGTGGAGGCAAAACGAGGGTTCTTCTTGATAAGCGCGCAGGTCTGATAGCCGTCGAGGCGCGGCATCAGAATGTCGCAGAAGACAAGGTCGGGCTGGTGGTCAGCAATCTTGGCCAATGCATCGAAGCCGTCCTCGGCGAGAACGACCTGACACCCGGCTTGCACCAGAAAGATTTCCGCGCTTTTGCGGATCGTGTTCGAGTCATCAATCACCATGACTTTCACACTGTTCAGACTGCGTGTTTCACTCACCTGCTGCCCACCCCTAATGATAGAAACAGAGAATGTTTTACTTGTTATCGCAGACGCCATGGTTGCGGCGTTTTAAAACGGCATTGCTACTGCAGAAAACTGAGAGAGCTTCCCTACCCTCACCGGTCTGACGGGCATCATACGCAGACCTGGACTGATAAGGCAATCTTATTGTCTATATTTTTACCATTTCAAAATCTTCTTTGCGCGCACCACACTCCGGGCAGGTCCAGTTCGGCGGGACATCTTCCCAGCGCGTGCCGGGTGCAATTCCTTCATCCGGCAGTCCGGCGGCTTCGTCGTAGATGAAGCCGCAGATCAGGCACATCCAAGTGTGGAACTCGCTGCTCATGGTCTTTCTCGGGTTTCAGTTAGAATGGAGGAACTATACCGCAGGCCCCGTCACTGAGGCGCTTTTTCCATGCTGTGTGCGGTGCAGCATTTGTCTTTAGCGCACACCTGACTCTTGCCATGAGCACCTCCCCGCCTTCACCTCCCATCGTCCTGAGCTTTGCCGCGTCTGACCCTACCGGTGGTGCCGGCATTCAGGCCGACCTGCTGTCGATCGCCGGCATGGGCTGCCATCCGCTGTCGGTACTGACCGCCATTACCGTGCAGGACACCACGGGCGTAGAGGATGTACTGGCCATGGACGCCGGCTGGGTTGAGGATCAGGCGCGTGCGGTACTGGAAGACATGCCTGTCGCCGCCTTCAAGATAGGCGTACTTGGCAGCGTAGAGAACATAACGGCCATTGCCGAAGTGGTTGCTGACTATCCGGACATCCCCCTGGTCTTCGATCCGGTGCTGGCCTCGGGCCGTGGCGATCAGTTCTCGAGCGAGGACATGGTCGAGGCCATTATCGAACTGTTGCTGCCGCAAACGACCATCCTCACGCCCAACAGCTTGGAGGCCCGGCGTCTGGCCGAACTGGATGACGACAGCGACACGCCCGACCTGCCCGAGTGCGCGCGCCGCCTGCTCGGCGCCGGCTGTGAATATGTGCTGGTCACCGGCACCCACGAGAACACGGCTAAGGTTACGAATATCCTGTACGGCAGCCACGGCGTCGTGCGCAATGATCAATGGCAACGCCTGCCCGGCAACTATCACGGCTCCGGTTGCACGCTCGCCTCATCCATTGCCGCAGCCCTGGCACAGGGCCTGCCGGTGGAGCAAGCCGTGCAGGAGGCGCAGGAATACACCTGGAAGGCGCTGGCTGCCGGCTTCCGCCCCGGTATGGGGCAATTCATCCCGGATCGTTTCTTCTGGGCGAGAACCCCGATATCCGGCGCAGAGTAAATTTCCCTTCCCCTGGATTTTCATTGCATGAGTCTTAGCGCTATTCAGCAGGCCTGCCTGCACGGCCTGTATGCCGTAACTCCGGACGATCATCTGTTGCCGCGTCTGTCAGCCCTGGTCAGCGAAGCGCTGGCCGGCGGCGTTCGGGTGGTGCAATACCGTAACAAAGTCGCGCCGCCGCCGCTATTCCGTGCCCAGGCAGCCGAGCTGCTGCGCATTTGCCGAGCTTCGGGGGCCTTGCTGATCGTCAATGACAATCCCGAGATTGCCGCCGATATTGGCGCCGATGGCGTGCATGTCGGTCGCGAGGATGGCGGGGCCGCCCGCGCCCGCGCCATCGTCGGCCCGGACAAGATCATCGGTGTGTCCTGCTATGACGACTTGTCCATCGCCGAACGTGCGGTGGGCGAGGGCGCCGAC
>DATMSM010000068.1:0-76882 GCA_035565355.1 Rhodocyclaceae bacterium | reverse complement strand
CAGCGAGCGGGGCGCTGGGCGCGGCGCTGATCCGCGAGTTGCACGGCTGGATTGCCACGACCTGCCGCACGCCGGCCTGAGGCCTTCCTTCTCAGCCTGCTCTAGCGCGGCCCGGCTGACATTTTGTCAGATGGCAGTGTGTGAAGATATTGCAGTGCTTGCATGTGATTTATGCAAACGGTATTGTTCTTCCGGTGAGGTTTCAGTTCGCTTTTTAGCCACGCCTGCTTGCTCCACAGGATCAGGCCCGCCCAGCCGGAGGAAGTGAATGCTTGGTTATACCGCGCCCTTGCGCGATATGCGCTTTGTTCTCAAGGAGCTTGCCGGCCTTGAGCAGGTTGCCCACCTGCCGGGCTATGAGGACGCCACGCCCGATGTCGTTGACGCCGTGCTCGACGAGGCGGCGCGCTTTGCCACGCAAGTGCTGGCACCTTTGAATGCGGTCGGCGACCGAACCGGGGCGCGCTGGGAAGGCGGCCGCGTGACCATGCCGCCGGGTTTTCGCGAGGCCTATCAGCAGTTTGTGGACAACGGCTGGCCCAGCCTCTCCGCCCGGCGCGAACATGGCGGGCAGGGCCTGCCCTTGCTCGTGGCGGCGGCCGTGCAGGAGATGTGGAAGTCGGCCAATCTTTCCTTTTCGCTGTGTCCGATGTTGACCATAGGCGCGGCCGAGACGCTGGAGCTGGTCGCCAGTGCCGAGCAGAAGGCGCTGTTCCTGCCCAGGCTGGTGAGCGGCGAATGGACCGGCACCATGAATCTTACCGAGCCGCAGGCCGGTTCCGATCTCGCCGCCATTCGCACCCGCGCCGAGCCGCAGGCGGACGGCAGCTACCGAATTTTCGGGCAGAAGATTTTCATCACCTACGGCGAACATGACATGGCCGCCAACACCCTGCATCTGGTGCTGGCGCGTCTGCCCAATGCTCCCGAGGGCGTGCGCGGCATCTCGATGTTCCTGGTGCCCAAGTTCATCCCGGATGCGAATGGCGCACCGGGTGAGGCCAACGACATCGCCTGCGCCTCCATTGAGCACAAGCTCGGCATCCATGCCAGTCCCACCTGCGTCATGGTTTACGGTGAGGGCGGTCGCGGCGCGCAGGGCTGGTTGCTGGGTGAGCCTAATCAGGGCCTGACGACCATGTTCGTGATGATGAATGCGGCGCGCTTTGCGGTCGGCCTGGAAGGGCTGGCACTGTCCGAGCTGGCCTACCAGCAGGCCGTGACCTAT
Source organism: Rhodocyclaceae bacterium (assembly GCA_035565355.1). Taxonomy (GTDB): domain Bacteria; phylum Pseudomonadota; class Gammaproteobacteria; order Burkholderiales; family Rhodocyclaceae. Next base: position 75,654 of record DATMSM010000068.1, on the reverse strand, counting down.
GCGCGCGGCCGGATTCAGGGCCGCGCGGTGGAGGGCTCGGCGGCGGCGGTGCCCATCATGCGTCATCCGGACGTGCGCCGCATGCTGATGCAGATGCGCAGCCAGACCGAAGCCATGCGCGCTCTGGCCTATACCGTCGCCGCGGCGCAGGATGCCGCTACGCACGAGGCCGACCCGGCCGAGCGCGAGCGCAGCGCCGCCTTCGTCGATCTGCTCACGCCGGTTATCAAGGGCTGGTGCACCGAAACTGCCAACGAGATCGCCTATCTGTGCATGCAGGTGCACGGCGGCGCCGGCTATATCGAGGAGACCGGCGTGGCGCAATTGCTGCGCGATGCGCGCATCACCACCATCTACGAAGGTACGACGGGAATACAAGCCAATGATCTGGTCACGCGCAAGGTTGCGCGCGATGGCGGCGCGGCCTTGCTGGGGCTCATGCATGTGATGCAGCAGACCTGCGCCACGCTGGAAGAACACGGCGCGGAGTCGCTGTCCCGTATCGCCAAGCCGCTCAGCCGCGCCGTCGATGCGCTGGCGCAGGCGGCGGAGTACATCGTCAACCATCACGACAGCGATGTGCGCGGCGTGCTCGCCGGTGCGGTGCCCTTCCTGCGCCTGTTCGGCATCGTCGCCGGCGGCTGGATGATGGCGCGTGCGGCGCTGGCGGCACAGCAGCACATCGATGCGGGTACGCCGTTTGAAGGTGATAATGGCTACTGCCCGGCCAAGATCGTGTCGGCGCGCTTTTATGCAGACCACATCCTGAGCGAGACGATGGGGCTGGCGCGCACGGTGGTCAATGGCGGCGAGAGCACGCTCGATCTCGACGAGGCGCGCTTCTAGGCAGCAATCCGCGCGGCCTTCGTGAAGGCTGCAGGTGTTTCACCCGTTTCGGAGTCAGGCAATGAAGTCGGCAAATCCGCCCCTGGAGCAGATCCATGCGCTCTGGCGCGCCAGCAATTACCTCGGCGCGGCAATGATCTACCTGCGCGACAATCCCTTGCTGCGCGAGCCCCTCAAGATCGAGCACATCAAGCAGCGCCTGCTCGGCCACTGGGGTTCCAGCCCCGGTCTGTCCTTCTGCTACCTGCACCTGGCACGTCTGGTGAAAGAGCTCGATCTGAATGCCATCTTCATTACCGGCCCCGGCCATGGTGCGCCGGGCGTGCTGGCGCCGGTCTGGCTCGAGGGCACCTATGGCGAGGTGTATCCGGACAAGTGCGCAGACAAGAACGGCATCGAAGGTCTGCGCCGTTTCCTGCGCGATTTCTCTTTCCCTGGCGGCATCGGCAGCCATTGCACGCCGGAGTTGCCGGGCTCCATTCATGAGGGTGGCGAGCTGGGTTACAGCCTGTCGCATGCCTTCGGCGCGGCTTTCGACAACCCGGATCTGATCGTTGCTGCCGTCGTCGGGGACGGCGAGGCCGAGACCGGCCCGCTGGCGACAAGCTGGCACGGCAACAAGTTTCTCAATCCGGTGCGCGATGGTGCGGTGCTGCCCATCCTGCATCTCAACGGCTACAAGATCAACAATCCGACGTTGCTGGCGCGTATCAGCCACGAGGAGTTACGCGCCCTGTTCGAAGGCTATGGCTGGACACCCATCTTCGTCGAAGGGCATGAGCCCATGGACATGCACGCCAAGATGGCGACGGCGATGAGCGAGTGTATCGACGAGATACGTTCCATACAGCAACGCGCGCGCAAGGAAGGCGAACTGCGTCGTCCGCGCTGGCCCATGATCGTGCTGCGCTCACCCAAGGGCTGGACCGGCCCCGCAGAAGTGGATGGCCACAAGGTCGAGGATTTCTGGCGCTCGCACCAGGTGCCGCTGGCCGGCCTGCGCGAGAATTCGGCACATCTGGTGCAGCTCGAAGCCTGGCTGCGTAGCTACGCGCCCGAGGCCTTGTTTGATGCGCAGGGCGTGCTGCGGCCTGAGCTGCGTGCACTGTTGCCCGCGGGCGAACGGCGTATGAGCGCCAATCCGCACGCCAACACGGGCATCGTGAAGCGTCTGGATCTGCCGGACGAGCGCGCTCAGGCAGTGGCGGTGCCGGCGCCGGGTGGTGCGCGCGTCGGCAACACCCGCCCGCTCGGCCGTTTCCTGGCCGAGGTCATGCGCGCCAACCCGGACAACTTCCGCGTCTTCAGCCCGGATGAGAACAGCTCCAACAAGCTGGATGCGCTGTATGCCGTAAGCGGCAAGACCTGGATGGCCGATGTCTATCCCGAGGACGCCGATGGCACCCATCTGGCGCAGGACGGCAAGGTCATGGAGATGCTGTCCGAGCACACACTCGAAGGCTGGCTCGAAGGCTATCTGCTGACCGGCCGCCATGGCTTCCTGTCCACCTACGAATCCTTCGCCCACGTCATCGATTCGATGTACAACCAGCATGCCAAGTGGCTGGCCATGGCCAACGAGGTGGCTTGGCGTAAGCCCATCGCCTCGTTGAATCTGCTCATCACTTCGACGGTCTGGCGCCAGGACCACAATGGCTTTACCCACCAGGATCCGGGCTTTCTCGACGTCGCCATCAATAAGGACCCCGAGGTCACGCGCATCTACCTGCCACCGGATGCCAACTGCCTGCTGGTGACGGCTGCGCATTGTTTGCGCTCAAAGCATCACATCAATGTGATCGTCGCCGACAAGCAGGAACATCTGCAGTACCTAGACTACGATGCCGCCGTTGCACACTGTCGCGCCGGTGCCGGTATCTGGTCATGGGCCAGCAATGATGAAGGTGGCGAGCCCGATGCGGTGGTCGCCTGCGCCGGCGACGTGCCGACGCAGGAAGCGCTGGCAGCGGTGGAGATGCTGCGCCGGCATGTGCCCACGCTGCGGCTGCGCTTTGTCAATGTCATGAACCTGTTTGCCATGGCACCGAAGTCCGAGCACCCGCAGGGCTGGAGCGATGCAGACTTCGACCGCTTGTTCACCCGCGACAAGCCGGTGATCTTCAACTTCCATGGCTATCCCTACCTGATCCATCGTCTCGCTTACCGCCGCGCCAATCATGCCAATATCCACGTGCGCGGCTATATGGAGCAGGGCAGCATAGACACGCCGCTGGTACTGGCGATGCGCAATCGCATTGACCGTTTCGGCATCGCCATGGACGTGCTGCGCTACGTGCCCGACCTGGCCAAGTCTCATGCCCATGTCGTGACTTTGCTCAAGGCTGAACAACAAGCCTGCCACGAATATGCGCTCGAGCATGGTGTGGACAAGCCGGAGATCAGCGCTTGGGGATGGGGCCTGGACCGGGCTTGATGGATCATCGGGCGTCCGGCATGTGGGGGCTGCGGGCGAGCCCGTAATCGGAGGGAGGCGCAAGATGAACAGAGTTTTCACCCGTGGCGGCGTGCTGCTTCTTCTGCTGGCAGCCTTTTCTCAGGCGGTGCTGGCCGACAATCTTATGGTCGAGGTGCGCATCGAAGGGCAGGGCGTGGCCAGTCAGCAGGACATCGGCGTTGGCGTGCAGGGTGGCGGCTGGGGCGTGCAGGGCGGGCAGCGTACGGTCACGCGGCGCGAGACAAATGTGCAACGCCTGATGGTGATGGACGGCGGTACGGCCACCTTGTCCTCGGTACAGACCCAGCCCCTGCGTCTGCGCCAGGTCATCCTTGGCCCTTACGGCAGGATTGTCTCCGAAGGCTATGTCTATCGCAGCCTCGGCGGTGGCATCCGGGTCACGCCGCGGATGCGTGGCGAGATGGTCGTTATCGAGGTAGGGGCCGAAGATGCCAGGCCGGCGCCCGGTCTGCCTCAGGCCACTGAAGTGATGCAACTTTCGACACAGATCAGCGGGCGCATGGGCGAGTGGATCCTGCTGGGCGATGATCAGCGCGGCGGAAGTGGGGGTGGTGGAGGCTACGGCGGCCGCGTCGGCGGTGATTCTGCCGGGGCGCAGTTTGGCGGGCGCAGTGGGGATAGCAGTAGCGGTCAGCAGATATGGCTGCGGGTGATGCCGTCGCCGTACTGAAGCGGTTCAGCCTAGCGCCACCCTGATTGCGTCGCCGACATTCAAGCTGCCACCGCGCAAGACCCGCGCCGTCATCCCGCCGTGACCGCGCATCGCGTTATAGCCGCCGGGACCGAGGACTTCCTCCATGCGCGAACAGGGATCGCAGCTGCCGGTGATTTCGAGCAGAACTTCGTCGCCGATGGCCACCCGCAGAGGCTGGTCGCTGAACAGCGATTTGGCGGCGAGAAGATTCAGGCCCGAGACCACGAGATTGCGGCGCAGCAGTGCGGCATCGAGCGAGTCCTTGCCGACGAAGGCGGCAATCGACGGCAGGTGTTCCGCCTGGATCAAGGTGACCTGGCGCGCGCCGCCTTCAGGCTGGCTGGGGATGGCGATAGCCTTGCGGTCACCGTCGAGGCCGCGTGCCTGGATGGCAGTGGCGGTGCTGACCGGGAGTGCAGCGACACGACGTCCAGGGCGCAGATAGATGGCCTCGATGCGGCCGGCGCGAGGAAAGCGCGCGCAAAGCTTGCGCAGCGTGAGCTCGTCCTCGTCGTCCGTGGCAATCATTCCAGCTTGATGGTTTCGTCGATGTTGAGCTTGAGCTTAAGGCCCGCGATCTCCAGCGTTACCGTTGCCGGGAAACTTTCGTTGCCTTTGATGCTGCCGTTGCGGATGGCTTCATCCACGGCACTTTCGATGGCACGCTGCGAATTGATGCCGACTTTCTTGAGAAAGCTGCGCATGCTGACGTTGAAGGCTTCTTCGTTCATGACGTTCTCCTGTAAGCGACCGGGACAGTTTCGTTTGTAAATTGATCGTAACATGCAACGTCGGCCTGTATTGCTGGCTGCCTCCCGCCGGAGTTCTTGCGTCCTGATATGACCGCGATCATTGCTGGATTTGTGCTGGGACTGACATGGCTGCAGCAGCAGGCGCAGCTGCCGGGGCCAATGGCACAGGGCTGGCTGCTGGCTACGGCCGTGCTGCTGGCCTTGCTTGCCTGCCTGTTGCGGCTAAGGCCTGACAGGCAGGGCGGGGTGTGGCAGGTGGCGCGTTTGCTGCTGCTCTGTCTTTGCGCCATCCTCTGCGCTGTGCTGTGGGGCAGTTGGCGGGCGGAGCAGCGCTTGGCGGAGATGCTGCCGACGACGCTGGAGGGGCAGGATATCGCACTGGTCGGTGCGATCGCCTCGCTGCCGCAGCGCACCGAGCGCGGCTGGCGTTTCGATTTTGCTGTCGAGCAGCCGGCAGCGCTGCCCAGCCGGATCTCACTGGTGTGGTACGAGAGCAGCGCCAGCGCCGACCCCGGCCTGCCGTTCCTGCATGTGGGCGAACGCTGGCAGCTGGTGGTGCGCCTGCGGCGTCCGCACGGCAATCTCAATCCGCACGGCTTCGACTATGCAGCCTGGCTGCTCGAACGCGTCATCGGCGCCACCGGCTACGTGCGGCCGCGTGCCGAGCAGCGGCGGCTGGATGAAGATGCCGCTTACCCGGTGGAGCGCTGGCGCGAGGCCATCCGCGCGCGCTTCGAGCACACGCTGAGCGTAAGCGACAGCACGACCGGCCAGCCCGAGTTGGCGCCCTATGCCGGTGTTCTGATCGCATTGGCCATCGGCGACCAGCAGGCGGTGTCGCGCAGCCAGTGGGATGTGTTTGCACGCACCGGCATCACGCACCTCGTCTCCATCTCCGGGCTGCATATCACCATGCTGGCGGGCCTGGCCTACGCGCTGCTGAGTTTTCTCTGGCGACGTTTCCCGCTGCTCATGCAGCATCTACCGGCCCAGCGCGCCGCCGTGCTCGGCGGGCTGGGCGCGGCCCTTGGCTACAGCCTGCTGGCCGGCTTTGCGGTGCCGGCGCAGCGCACACTCTACATGCTGGCGGTGCTTGCGCTCGCCCTGTGGATGCGGCGCAATCCGGCCGCGCGCACGATACTGATGCTGGCGCTACTGTGCGTACTCATCGTTGATCCGTGGGCGGTGATGGCGCCCGGCTTCTGGCTCTCCTTCGGTGCGGTTGCCCTGTTGCTCTACGTCGGCGGTGGGCGGCTGGCCACCGGGCATTGGCTGCGTGTGTGGGGGCGGGCGCAATGGGCCATGTGCATCGGCATGCTGCCGCTGTTGCTGGTACTGTTCCAGCAGTTTTCGCTGATCTCGCCGCTGGCCAATGCGCTGGCGATTCCGTTGGTCAGTCTGATCATCACGCCGCTGGTGTTGCTGGCCGCCCTACCCGGTCTGGAGTTCCTGCTGCATCCGGCGCACGCCTTGATGACGGCGTTGATGTGGCTGATGCAGGCTCTGGCCGATCTGCCCTTCAGCGCCTGGCAGCAGGCGGCGGCGCCGTTGTGGCTGATTGCGCTGGCGCTGCTGGGCGCCCTGTGGCTGTTGCTGCCACGTGGATTTCCGGCGCGCTGGCTGGGCTTGCTGCCGCTGCTGGCGTTGCTGTTATGGATGCCAGCGCGCCCGGGTGCTGGTGAGGTGCAGGCCACGGTGCTCGATGTGGGGCAGGGCCTGGCAGTGCATGTGCAGACGCACGCGCACGACCTGCTGTTCGATACCGGCCCGGCCTATTCGGACGAAGCCGACAGCGGCAATCGCATCATCCTGCCCTATCTGCGTGCGGCCGGCGTGGCGACGCTCGACCTGCTTGTCATCACCCATGCCGATGTCGACCACTCGGGAGGCGCGGCTTCGGTCGTCGACGGCATGCGCGTAGTGCGCATGCTGAGCTCGGTTCCCTTCGAGAATGCGCTGGCGGCGCTGCCGCTGGTGCAAGCACCCTGCGCGGCCGGGCAGTCCTGGGAGTGGGACGGTGTGCATTTCGAATTTCTGCACCCGCAAACTACAGACTACGCGGCGGAAGCACGCAAGAGCAATGACATGAGTTGCGTGTTGCGGATCAACAGTCCCGGCGGCAGCCTGTTGCTGACCGGCGATATCGAAGCGCGTACCGAAGCCCGGCTGCTGGCGGACGCAGCCGATCGTCTGCGTACCGATATCCTGCTGGTGCCGCATCACGGCAGCAGTACCTCTTCGACGCCGGCCTTCATTGCCGCCGTCGGCGCGCATACGGCCATCATCCCGGTCGGTTACCGCAATCGCTTCCGCCATCCGCATCCGGCCGTGCTCGAACGTTATGCCGGCATGCAGGTCTATCGCACCGATCGCGACGGTGCCGTCACGGTGCGTTACAGTTCGGACAAGGCGGAAGTCGCCACAGCCAGGGCTGCCGATCCGCGTTATTGGCGGCCTTAGACAGAAGGACGAAACGGGAAGCTTGATGAATAACAGCAAGATGCGTGAAGGCAGTATCGATTGCCCGCATCCGGGCGGCATGCACCGGATGGCTTTTGTGGAGTGGGGCGATCCCGCCAATCCGCGCGTTGTTCTTTGCGTGCATGGTCTGACGCGTTGCGGGCGTGATTTCGACGATTTGGCGCGCGCGCTCGCCGCCGATTTTCGTGTGGTTTGCCCGGATGTGGCCGGGCGCGGCCAGAGCGAATGGCTGCCGGAGCCCGAGCTGTATTCGCTGCCGCAATACGGCGCCGACATGCTGACGCTGATCGCCGCCCTGGCGCCGGCGGAACTGCACTGGGTCGGCACTTCCATGGGTGGGCTGATCGGCATGGGCATTGCCGCCCAGCCGCCGGGTTCCAGCATGTTTCCGATCCGCCGACTCGTGCTCAATGATGTCGGGCCCATCATCACGGCGGTGTCGCTGCAACGCATCAAGCAGTATCTCGGCAATGCGCCGCGTTTCGGCAGCTATGCCGAGATCGAGGGCTATGTGCGGGCGGTCAGCGCCGGTTTCGGAGCGCTCACGGACGCACAGTGGCAGCACCTCACCACCCATGTTATTCGCCGGGCCGACGACGGCAAGTTCGAATTTCTCTATGACCCGGCCATTGCCGTGTCCTATGCGCAGGCCCTGGTCGCCAGCGGCGGCCAGGATATCGACCTGTGGCCGCTCTACGATAGGGTCGCTTGTCCGACGCTGTTGCTGCGCGGTGCGCAGTCCGATCTGCTGACGCACGACACTGCTGAAGCCATGACCCAGCGTGGCCCGCGCGCGCAACTGTTTGAATTCGCGGGCGTAGGCCATGCGCCCACGCTGATGGCGGCAGACCAGATCGAAGCTGTGCGTCAATTCCTGCTGGCTTGAAACAGGCGCAAAAGCCTGTCTGGAGGGCTAGGGATTGTGTGCCTGCTCTGTTAGAATTCGTTGTGGCGGGTCTCCCCGCATTGTGGGGTGGTCAACCTGGTCAGGTCCGGAAGGAAGCAGCCACAGCCAATTCCTGCAAGTGCCGGGGGTCAGGCTCGCCACCCCAATGTACTTTCGGCACGAAAGTACATTGGGGTGGCAGGTGGATGCACCCCTCCCATCCTCCCCGCCGAGCGGGGAGGCGACTAGTCAGGCCGCGTGGTTACGTAAACCCGGGCGATAAAACCGACCGTTCCCGCACAGCCGCCTTTCACCGCTAAAATCGCCCCCATGAGCTATCAAGTTTTGGCGCGCAAATGGCGCCCCAAATCGTTTGCCACGCTGGTGGGGCAGGAGCATGTGGTCAAGGCGCTTACGCATGCGCTGACCCAGCAGCGCCTCCATCACGCCTATCTCTTCACCGGTACCCGCGGCGTCGGCAAGACGACCATTGCGCGCATCATGGCCAAGGCCCTGAATTGCGAGACCGGCTTGACCGCCACGCCCTGCGGCGTGTGTTCCAGCTGTACCGAGATCGATACCGGTCGCTTCATTGATTACATCGAACTCGATGCCGCTTCCAATCGCGGCGTTGAAGACATGACCCAGTTGCTCGAGCGCGCCACCTATGCGCCGACGCGCGGCCGCTACAAGGTCTATGTGATCGACGAAGTCCACCAGCTTTCCGGTCACGCCTTCAACGCCATGCTGAAGACGCTTGAAGAGCCGCCGGAGCACGTCAAGTTCATTCTGGCGACTACCGATCCACAAAAGATTCCAGTGACCGTGCTGTCGCGCTGCCTGCAGTTCAATCTCAAGCAGATGCCGCAGCACCACATCGTCTCCCACCTCAGCAATGTGCTGACGCAGGAGCAGATTCCTTTCGAAGAGCCGGCCTTGCGTCAGCTCGCGCGCGCCGCCAGCGGCTCGATGCGTGATTCACTCTCCTTGCTCGATCAGGCGATTGCCCACGGTGCGGGCGAGGTCAAGGAAGCCGGTGTGCGCGATATGCTCGGCACCGTCGGTGATGACTACCTGTTTGGCCTGCTCGATGGCTTGGCTGCATTCGATATTCATGCCTTGATTGCCGTGGCCGATCAGATGGCCACGCGCAGCTTGTCTTTTGAGGCAGCATTGCAGGAGCTGGCGACGCTGTTCCATCGTATCGCCCTGGCGCAGATGGCACCCGATGCGTTGACCGATCCTGCCGAAAAAGCACGCCTCGAAAAGTACGCGACCGCCTTCGATCCCGAGTTCCTGCAGCTCTGCTACCAGATTGCCATCCACGGCCGCGACGACTTGCGTCTGGCGCCCGACGAATATGCGGGCTTCACCATGACGCTGATGCGCTTGGTGGCCTTCCGCCCGGAAACCGAAGCACCCAAGCGCGCCGCGCCTTTGCGCGCGCCGACCCTGGCGCCGTCGGTGCGCAAGAGTGCACCGGCGCCTGTTGCGGCGTCGCTGCCGCCGGCACCCGTGGCGCCGGTGTCTCCTGCCGCTCGCGAAAGTGAGCCCAGTTCGACATATTCAGCCAGTGGGGGTGAGACCTTGCCGCCGGGCGAGGATTGGCACGAGATTGTTGCGCAATTGGCCTTGGGCCCGATGCCGCGTCAATTGGCGCAGAACTGCGAATTGGTGGGGCTGGATCAGGGCTCGATCAAGCTGCGTCTGGCGGCCGACAAGGAGTCTCTGCTGAAGACCGTGGGCACGACCCAGGTCAAGCTGCAGGAAGCCTTGAGCCAGTATTACGGACGCAGCTTGCGCTTGACGGTTGAACTTGCCGCCGCCGTGGCGGGCGAGACGCCGGCCCTGCGCAAGGAAAATATCCGTCGCGAACAGCAGGAAGAGGCGACGGCTGCTATCGATAATGATCCCTTCGTGCGTCAGATGGTTGAAATTTTCGACGCCACGAAAGATGGAATCAAACCCTTGCAGCAATAAGAAATTCAAAGGAGAGCAGGAAAATGATGAAAGGTGGCATGGGCGGTCTGGGCGGCCTGATGAAGCAGGCGCAGCAGATGCAGGAGAAAATGGCCAAGGCCCAGGAAGAACTGGCTTCCATCGAAGTGGAGGGCGAGTCCGGTGCCGGCATGGTCAAGGTCACCATGACCTGCAAGCACGATGTCCGCCGCGTCAAGATCGATGCATCCGTCATGGACGACAAGGACATGCTGGAAGATCTGGTCGCTGCAGCCATGAACGACGCCGTGCGCAAGGCCGAGGCTACTTCGGCGGCAAAGATGCAGGGCTTCACTGCTGGCTTGAATCTTCCGCCGGGCATGAAGCTGCCGTTCTGACATGAAAGAACCCGGTAGCCTCGACGCTTTGATCGAGGCGCTGCGCTGCCTGCCTGGCGTCGGCCCCAAGTCGGCACAGCGTATGGCATATCACCTGCTGCAGCGCGATCCGCGCGGCGCTGGCAAGCTCTCGGGCGCGATTGCCGATGCGCTCACGAGCTTGAAGCATTGTTCCCGCTGCAATACCTTCACCGAGGAAGAGGTCTGCACGCGCTGCGCTTCGCCCAAGCGCGACGGCAGGCAGCTGTGTGTGGTCGAAATGCCCATCGACATGAACGTCATGGAGCAGACGCATGCCTATAACGGCCTTTACTACGTGCTGATGGGGCGGCTGTCGCCGCTCGACGGTGTCGGTCCGCGTGAACTCAATTTCGAGCGTCTGATCAGCCGTGCCTGCGACGGACTGGTGGAGGAGGTCATCATGGCCACCAACTTTACCAATGAGGGCGAGGCCACCGCGCACTATGTTTCCGAGCTGCTGCGTGCCCGCGGCATTCGCGTCAGCCGCATCGCGCGCGGTGTCCCGGTCGGCGGCGAGCTTGAATTCACCGATGCAGGCACGGTCGCCCAGGCCTTCATCGAGCGACGCGAATACTAGATAGCACTTGGCGCGCGTAGCGTCTTTCTCTATACCTTCCCTATGTCGGGAAGCGTGTCTTTTGTCTCTCCCGCATAATTAATGCATCCGGACTTGAGCTTGCTCAAGTCCGGATGCCTTCATCATTGCTAATCTCGACGCGTCCCGTTGACCGGGCTGGCAGATAAAAGACCGGCGGCGGACAGGAAACACGACACTATGAGCACCACGAGTCCCCACCAGAAGCCCCTTAGCGGAATCAAAGTCATCGAGCTCGGCACCCTGATCGCCGGGCCGTTCTGCACGCGCATCCTTGCCGAATTCGGTGCGGAGGTCGTCAAGATCGAGACGCCGGGCGAGGGCGATCCCTTGCGCAGCTGGCGCAAGATCTATGAAGGCACCTCGCTGTGGTGGTATCTGCAGGCGAGAAATAAGCAATCCTTGACGCTGAATCTCAAGCAGCCCGAGGCGGTCGAGATCCTCAAGCGGCTGGTCGCCAACGCCGACATCGTGGTCGAGAATTTCCGCCCCGGCGTACTGGAAAAACTGGGCGTGGGCTGGGATGTGCTCTCGCAGATCAATCCGGGCCTGGTCATGGTGCGCCTCTCGGGCTTCGGCCAGACCGGGCCGATGGCCCAGCAGCCGGGCTTCGGCGCCATCGGCGAATCCATGGGCGGGCTGCGTTATGTAACCGGTTTTGCCGACCGGCCGCCGGTTAAGACCGGTGTCTCCATCGGCGACTCCATCGCTGCCCTGTGGGCTGCGATTGGCGCCTTGATGGCGCTGCGCCACAAGGAAGTGAATGGCGGCAAGGGGCAAGTGGTGGACGTCGCCTTGTACGAGGCCGTGTTTGCCATGATGGAAAGCCTGGTGCCGGAGTTCGACGTGTTCGGTTTCGTGCGTGAACGTACCGGCAATATCATGCCCGGCATTACGCCCTCGAATACGCACACCACCCGGGACGGCAAGCACGTCATTGTCGGTGCCAACGGCGATGCGATCTTCCGCCGCTGCATGGAGGCGATGGGCCGGGCGGATCTCGCTGCCGATCCCGTTCTGCAGACCAATGCCGGCCGCGACACGCGCGCCACCGAGCTCTACGGCGTCATCGACGACTGGGTCAAACAGCACGATGAGGCCGAGGTACTGAAGCAATTGGGTGAGGCGGGCGTGCCCGCCAGCCGTATTTATTCCATCGAGGACATGTTCAAGGACCCGCAGTTTCTCGCCCGCGAGATGCTGCAGGGCGCCCGGCTGCCGGATGGAAAGGAAGTTCGCATGCCCGGCATCGTGCCGAAGCTGAGCGCAACGCCAGGTGGCGTTGACAGCCTCGGACCGGCGCTGGGCGCGCATACCGATGTCATATTGAAGGAACTTGGTTACAGCTCCGCGCAAATTCTGCAACTTCGGGAAAAAGGCGCGGTTTAGCCATTAGTTTTATCGACAGGCCTCTTTAAACCACTTTATCAATCAGGTATAGTGGCGCGGTTTGTCGGGCTTATTACTGGTAGTTGCAACAGCAGTTCTTCAGGTTCTTAGGTGCTTTAGGTTCTTAATTCCAGAGGTAACTTCATGAGTTGTGATGAGAAAGTGGATTGTGGTCGCCGTCGCCTGTTGGTGACCACGGCAGCCATCGGGGGAGTCGGCGGAATCGTCGTGGCGACACCCCTGGTCAAGAGCATGCTTCCCTCGGAGCGAGCCAAAGCGGCTGGTGCCCCGGTGGAAGTGGATATTTCCAAGCTCCAGCCCGGTGAAATGATGACCGTGGAATGGCGCGGCAAGCCGGTCTGGATCATCAACCGCACTGATGAGCAGCTCGCGTCGCTGAAGAAGACCGACGGCGAAGTGGCCGATCCCCAGTCCGAAAAGCAGATGCAGCCCGAGTACTGCCAGAACGAGACACGTTCGATCAAGCCGAATCTGTTCGTCGCCGTCGGCATCTGCACCCACCTGGGTTGCTCGCCGACCGAGAAGCTGAAATCCGGCGCGGAAAGCGGCCTTGGCGCCGACTGGCCCGGCGGCTTCATCTGCCCTTGTCACGGTTCCACCTTCGACATCGCCGGCCGCGTCTACAAGAGCAAGCCCGCGCCTGACAACCTTGAAGTGCCGCCGCACGTGTATCTCAGCGATACCACGATCCTGGTCGGCGCAGACAAGAAGGAGGCCTGAGCATGGCCGGCAGCGAGAACAAGTACAAATCGGACGGCACCTTGATCGGCGGCGCGCTGGAATGGGTGGATGCCCGTTTCCCGGCCACGTCGCTGTGGAAGGAGCACCTCTCCGAATACTATGCCCCGAAGAACTTCAACTTCTGGTATTTCTTCGGCTCACTGGCGCTTCTGGTGCTGGTGATCCAGATCGTGACCGGCATCTTCCTGGTCATGCACTTCAAGCCGGATGCCTCGCTCAATGCGGCGGGCGTGCCGGTGGCCTTCGCCAGCGTCGAGTACATCATGCGCGACGTGGAGTGGGGCTGGCTGATCCGCTACATGCACTCGACCGGCGCTTCGGCCTTCTTCGTCGTCGTCTACCTGCACATGTTCCGCGGCCTGCTCTACGGTTCCTACCGCAAGCCGCGCGAGCTGATCTGGATCTTCGGCCTGCTGATCTTCCTGTGTCTGATGGGCGAAGCCTTCTTCGGCTACCTGCTGCCCTGGGGCCAGATGTCCTACTGGGGCGCCCAGGTGATCGTGAACCTGTTCTCGGCCATCCCGGTTATCGGTCCGGACTTGTCCTTGTGGCTGCGCGGTGACTATGTGGTGGGTGATGCGACGCTGAACCGCTTCTTCAGCTTCCACGTCATCGCTATGCCTTTGGTCTTGCTTGGTTTAGTGGCCGCGCACATCATCGCGCTCCACGAAGTCGGCTCCAACAACCCGGACGGCGTGGAAATCAAGAAGAACAAGGACGCGAACGGCATTCCGCTCGACGGGATTCCCTTCCATCCCTACTACACGATGAAGGACATCGTCGGCGTGGTGGTCTTCCTGATCGTGTTCTCGGCCATCATCTTCTTTGCGCCCGAGTTCGGAGGCTACTTCCTGGAGTTCAACAACTTCATCCCGGCTGATCCGCTCAAGACCCCGCCGCACATCGCTCCGGTCTGGTATTTCACGCCGTTCTACTCCGTCCTGCGTGCCGTCACTTCTGACTTCGTGCCCTTCCTGTGGCTGTTCCTGGCTGCCGTCGGTTGGCTTTGCGTGCGCCCTGCGCGCTTTCCGCTGATCGTCAAGCTCGGCTACCTGGGCTTTGTCGGCGCCATGTTCATCCTCCTCGGCGTGCCGGCCGTGCTGGCCAGCTGGGTGGGTATCAAACTCACCTCCATCGTCTTCGTCGGCCTCGAAGCCAAGTTCTGGGGCGTGGTGGCAATGGGGGCCTCGGTGGTCATCATCGGCGCTTTGCCGTGGCTGGATCACAGCCCGGTCAAGTCGATCCGCTATAAGGGCCCGATCTACAAGATCGTGCTAGCGGTGTTTGTCGTTGCCTTCTTCATCCTCGGTTATCTCGGCGTGCTGGCTCCGACGCCGATGCGTACCCTGGTCTCGCAGATCTGTTCGCTGATTTATTTCGGCTTCTTCCTGCTGATGCCTTGGTATAGCCAGATAGATAAATGCAAGCCTGAACCGGAAAGGGTGACCGGATAATGAAGAAGACACTGACTGTCCTGCTGTTCGCGCCACTTTTTGCGCTTTTGACCACCACGGCCCATGCGGCCGGTGCGGAGCTGCACCTCGACCACGCGCCTAACAAGCGCACCGATAACGCAGCCTTGCAAAACGGCGCCAAGTTGTTCGTAAACTATTGTTTAAATTGCCATTCCGCCTCCTACATGCGCTATAATCGCCTGCAGGATATCGGCCTCTCGGAAGCCCAGATCCGGGACAATCTGATGTTCACGGCGGAGAAGGTGGGCGAGCCCATGCGCATCGCCATGACGCGGGACGATGCCAAGGCCTGGTTCGGTGCTGCACCGCCGGATTTGACCATCGTTGCCCGCTCGCGGGCATCCGAATTTGGCAGCGGGCCCGACTGGCTGTATACTTACCTCCGCTCCTTCTACCGTGATGAGGCCCGCCCGACCGGCTGGAACAACACGGTTTTTGAAAATGTCGGTATGCCGCACGCCCTTTGGGAACTGCAAGGCATCCAGGTGAAGGGCGCAGACGGCAAGCTTTCCGTGGAAGTTCCCGGCAAGATGACGCCAGAGCAATACGACGAGGCAGTGGCCGACCTGGTGGCTTATCTGCAATACATGGGTGAGCCCGTGAGCGAGTTTCGCAAGAGCCTCGGCCTCATGGTCATCGTTTTCCTGGGTATCCTGCTGGTATTCGCCTACGCTTTGAAGCGTGAATACTGGAAGGACATCCACTAATAAATTAGGTCTTGTTCGGATAAATTATGGGGCATCGTGAAGTAAACGCGCCGTCGGTTCGCCGTGTGGTGCGTGACGCCGACTATTCCTGGGGAACCAGCGCAATGATGAATCTGTATTCGGGTACCACCGACCCGTTCAGCCATCGTTGCCGCATCGTTCTCTACGAAAAGCAGATGGACTTTCAGGTCATCGACGTCGACCTGTTCAACAAGCCGGAAGACATCGCCGTCATCAATCCGTACAACCGCGTGCCCGTGCTCGTTGATCGCGACCTCATCCTGTATGAGGCCAACATCATCAACGAATACATCGACGAGCGCTTCCCGCATCCGCAGCTGATGCCGCCGGATCCCATCATGCGTGCGCGTGCCCGCCAACTCCTGTTCACCATGGAGCAGGAACTGTTCAGCCACATCGAGGCTATCGAAAAGAACCTCAAGGCGGCCGACAAGGCGCGTCAGCACATCCGCGAACGCTTGGTTGAACTGGCACCGCTGTTCAACAAGCAGAAGCACATGCTGGGCGAGGAGTTCTCCATGCTCGACGTGGCCATCGCCCCGCTGCTGTGGCGCCTCGACCATTACGGTGTCGAGCTGCCGAAGACCGCAGCCCCGATCCAGAAGTATGCCGAGCGCATCTTCAGCCGCCAGGGTTTCATTGATGCCCTGACGCCTTCGGAAAAGGTGATGCGCCGTTAAGCGCAACATCAAATAACAAAACGGCTGCTGCGGCAGCCGTTTTGTTTTGCTTCTCTTCCTCTAGAATCTCATCATGAGTACAGTCAGCACCAAACCCTATTTGATTCGCGCCATCTGGCAATGGTGCATGGATCAGGGTGAAACCCCCTATATCGTCGTTGCTGTAGACGAGCATACCCAGGTGCCAGCCGGCTTTGTCAAGGACGGTCAGATCGTCCTCAACGTCGGTATGGAAGCCACCAATCAGCTCGATATCGGCAACGAATTCATCGCCTTCGAGGCCCGCTTCGGCGGCGTGGCGCAACAGATCTTTGTCCCGGTCGAGCGTGTTGCTGCCATCTACGCACGCGAAAGCGGCGAGGGCATGGGCTTTGAAATCTCGGAAACCGTCAGCAAGGAAGGCGATGCCGCTCCTGCCGGTGAGGCGGGGAGGGAAAAGCCGGTAAGCGCCATCAAGTCCGTCGAGGATACCGGTAGCGAACTGCCTCCAGACGAGCCTACGCCACCCAGCGGCGGTCAGCGCCCGAGGTTCACTGTCGTCAAGTAGGATGGCCCGCCAGTTCCTCGATGGGGTCGGGGAGCTTGTAATGCATGCGCAGGTGGTGAATGCGCGGCGCCAGTTCCTCCAGGCAACCCCGATGGTGCGCTGCACTTTCGGACTCCACCATCCAGTTGCAGCCGACTTCGTCAGGTTCATGCATATAGATGCGAGTCAGGTCTGCACCGAGGCAACTCTGGCATTGGGCCAGCGCATCGCGGATCAGGGCTTCGAGCTCGTGATGAGAGATGACGGCTTGAGGCATGGCGGCTCCAGAAATGTAGGATGCACAAGCCAAGCAATCTGGCGTCCCGTGGTGGAATCGAACCACCAATTGACCCTTAGGAGGGGCCGGTTATATCCATTTAACTAACGGGACACGCAACAAGGCGCTCAGATGAGCGCCTTTATTTATGCGGTACGGACATTGCGTCTGTACCGGTCGCATTATATCGCGGGGCTTCGGCGGCTTATCGGGCGCCGACTTATAATTGCAGCTTCTTTTTCGCGGATGCGATGACGATGCGTAAGCTCCTGACCTTCTTCCTGCAATTGTTCACCTTCTGGCTACCTTCTGCCCATGCGGCCGAGGTGCCGGCACTAGGTGCAGCGGCGCCGGGTTTCGTGCTCAAGGACCAGAATGGCAAGGTGCAGCGGCTGGAGGACTATCGCGGCAAGTGGGTGGTGCTCTATTTCTACCCCAAGGACGACACGCCGGGCTGCACCGAGCAGGCCTGCAAGTTCCGCGACGACATGGCGCAACTGACCGAGCTGGGCGCTCAGGTGCTGGGTATCAGCGTGGATGATTCGGCCTCGCATGCGAAGTTCGCTGCCAAGTACAACCTGCCGTTCCCCTTGCTGGCCGATGAAGGTGGCAATGTGGCCAAGGCCTACGGCGCCTACATGGACTGGGGCCTGTTCGGTATCGCCCGCCGCTACACTTATCTGATCGATCCGCAGGGCAAGGTCGCCAAGGCCTATCTCAAGGTCGATACCTCCAGGCATTCGGCGGACATCATCGCCGACCTGAAACAACTCCAGAAACGCTGAGCGCATTCCGCTCATTTTGCTCATTTCGCGCCAGGTTCGCCATGAACCTGGCGTCTGCTTTTTAGGTTCTGTATGCCGCTTCTTTCGCTTACCAATGGCTGTCTCGCTTTCGGCCATGTTGCCCTGCTTGACCATGCCGAACTCCAGATCGATGCCGGCGAAAAGCTGGCCCTGATTGGCCGCAATGGCAGCGGCAAGTCCAGCCTGCTGCGTTCCCTCCTGGGAGAGGCCACTCTCGATGACGGCCAGGTCTGGCGTGCGCCCGGCTTGCGCGTTGCCTATGTGCCGCAGGAGCCGCTGTTTGCGCCGACAGACAAGCTCTTCGACGTGGTGGCGTCCGGTATGGGCGATGCGGCGCGTCTGCTGGTGGATTACCACGCCGCGACGCAGCGAGTGGCGCATGATGATTCGGTCGAGGCCATTGAGCACATGATGGCCTTGCAGACCGAGCTTGAGGCGGTGGATGGCTGGAACCTGACCACCAAGGTCGAGCAAATGCTCAGCGTCCTCAAGCTCGATGGCGAGGTGGCGGTGGGCACTTTGTCCGGTGGTGGCGTCAAGCGCGTGGCGCTGGCGCGTGCACTGGTGGGCGGACCGGACCTGTTGCTGCTCGATGAGCCGACCAATCACCTCGATCTCGCCGGCATCCTGTGGCTGGAGGAGCTGATCCGCGACTTCTCCGGTGCCGTGGTGGTGATTACCCACGACCGCAGCTTTCTCGACAGCATAGCGACGCGCATCATCGAGCTGGACCGTGGCCGTCTGGTCAGTTTCCCCGGCAGCTTTGCCGAATATCTGACGCGCAAGGAGCAGATGCTCGCCGACGAGGCGGTGGTGAATGCCAAGTTCGATAAGTTCCTGGCGCAGGAAGAGGTGTGGATACGCCAGGGCGTGAAGGCCCGTCGCACGCGTAACGAAGGTCGTGTGCTGCGCCTGGAGCAACTGCGGCGCGATCGTGCCGAGCGGCGTGAGCGCCAGGGCAAGGTCAATCTGGAACTGGCGCGCGGCGAACAATCGGGCAAGCTGGTGGCGGAGCTGGAGAATGTCAGCAAGGCGTACGGTGAAAAAGCAATAGTGCGCAATTTCAGCACGCGCATCCAGCGCGGCGACAAGATTGGCCTGATCGGCCACAACGGCGCCGGCAAGACCACGCTGCTCAAGCTGATCCTCGGACAATTGCAGCCCGACAACGGCGAGGTGCGTCTGGGCAGCAAGATGGAGGTAGCCTACTTCGACCAGTTCCGCGAGCAGCTCGATCCGGAAGCGGCGATTGTCGATGTGATCTCGCCGGGTTCCGACTATGTCGAGATCAGTGGCAAGAAGAAGCATGTCATCAGCTATCTCGAAGACTTCCTGTTCTCCGGCGCCCGCGCCCGCTCCCCGGTCAAGTCCTTGTCCGGCGGCGAGCGCAACCGTCTGCTGCTGGCGCGTCTGTTTGCCAAGCCGGCGAACGTGCTGGTGCTGGACGAACCGACCAACGACCTGGATATCGAGACGCTGGAACTGCTTGAGGAACTGCTGCAGGAGTATGACGGCACGCTATTCCTGGTCAGCCACGACCGGCGTTTTCTCGACAATGTGGTGACGCAGACCATCGTTGCCGAGGGCAACGGCAAGTGGATGGAATATGTCGGCGGCTACGAGGACTGGCTGCGCCAGCGGCCGGAAGGCGGGCTGCTGACGACCTCAAGCGCCGGTGCCGTGATCGAGAAGCCTTTGCAGGCCGAGCAATCGGTCAAGGCGGTATCGGATGCGGCGGCCAAGACGGCGGAGAAGTCGGGCAAGGGCAAGCTGAGCTTCAAGGAACAGAAGGAACTGACTGAGCTGCCGGGGCGTATCGCTGCGCTCGAAGGCAGCATCGCGGCTTTGCAGGCCAGTTTGGCCGATCCGGCCATCTACCAGGACGGTGGCGACGCGGCACGCACGGTGCAGGCGCAGCTGGAGGCCGACGAGGCCGGCTTGCTGGAGGCGCTGGAGCGCTGGGAAGTGCTGGAGTCCAAGAACGTCTAGGCTTCGTACCGGTAAGTCCGGCTTAGAGCGCGAAGATCTTCTCGTAAGCGCGTATGCCGCTCGCCGCAACGAAGTTGAGGCGGTTGGCGGCTTGTTCGGTGGCTTGTTGCAGCGTCTCCGCAAATGCCCGTTGCTCGGCCTGCTGAGCCTCAAGCTGGCGCGACTGGCGACTCAGGTTTGCCACGGCGCGATCAAGATTGCCGCCGTCTTCAAGCTGGCGGCTGCTGGCCTGTTCGACCTGCTGGCCGGCCTGCGTCAGTGCGGCGCTGACGGCTTGCGGGTCGTTCTGCAAAGCCTGCGAAAAGCGCTGCTGATCTATGCTCAAGGTGCCGTTCCGCTCGCGATTGATGCCTATGCTGCGCAGCGCTTCGGCGCTGGCGTCGTTCAGGGTGCGGCTGAGTTGGCTGGCGGCAACATTGGCGCGCCCGTCGCCCGACAGGGCACCGTCGGTATTGGGGCTGTCGGCATTGGCTTCAGGCTCACCGGGGCGGCCATTGATGGTGCGGTTGGCAGTGGCTTGCGCATTGTTGAAGGTGCTGACGAACTGTTCCGCTGCTGCGCGCGCCTTTTCCGGTGTGTCAGTATTTTCGCTAGCGGCGAGGGTGCTGCTGCTGTCGCGTAATTCAGCCACGGCGGAGCGCAACTGGCCGAAGGCCGATAGCCGCACTTCAGTTGAGGATTGCTGCGCTTCCAGACGCTGCCCGGCCCGGTCCAGCGCCTGTGCGACGGAGGGCGTCGGGCTGCGCGCACGCTCGGCCTGCCCTGAGGAGGCAGTGAGCAGGGAGGCGCCGAGGCTGGAAGCAATGTCGTTGAGGGTCATAGGTCTTGCCGTTGTATGCTTCACTATAGCAAGTGCCGGCGCCGGCTGCTGCTTGGTATCGGCGGCCGGGCCCTAGCCTTCCCGGCTCAGACCGGTGGCGGGGAGCTCGGCGTGTCTATGCCCAGTTTGCGATACAGCGTTTCCGAATTGATGTGCAGCAGCTCGCAGATGGCTTTGTAGTCGTCCGGCAGGGCGGCATCGTCCCAGCCGTTGGCGGAGTGGCGGGCCAGGTCTACCGCCAGGCGGACATTGCGCTCGCGCGCACTTTCGGCGCCATCTTTGTGGTTCATCATTTCGATCAGCAGCGCCGGCAGGTGCCACGCACGCGCAAGATCGACCTGCAGATCATGCAGTGTGATGCCATAGACCCGATTCTGCGCGGTATAGCTGCGCAGCGCGCGGTCCGCCGCTTGCTGCTCGCGGACTTCGAGCGCCAGCGCGGGGGCGAAGCTCCACATCAGAAGTTCGGCGGTGCCGTGGAGTAGGGCGGCGAGGGTGATTTCATCGACATCCAGATCCTTGCGCATCAGGCCCCAGTCGCGCGCATAGTGGGCGGCCTGGCGCGAGCGCTGGATCAGCTTGATCACGCCCAGCAGGGCCTTGGGGTGTTCCTTGAGCTGGTCCTCCACCAGAGGGATATTGCTGAAGTGCTCGAAGAAGGGGGTTACACCAATCATCATCAACGCCCGTTCTATGGTCGTGATGTCGGTCGTCTGGCTGCGGCGGCGATTGCGCTCGATATAGGCGATCAGGCGCAGTGCCATCAGCGGGTCGCCAAGGATGATGGACGACAGGGTGCGGGCATTGACGCTTTCGGCCTTATCGCGCAGCTTGTCCAGTTCGCTGACGGTATGGCGCAGCACGGGGATGTCCGCACCGCGGAAGTACATCACCCATGAGTCGAGGTCAGGAAACGGCGTATTGATCATTTGTTTTCTCAACTCGCTGATTTAAGGAAGGTTTTCTCTGTCCTTGGGCATGAATTGCTAAATTTGGCACAGTGTGACAGAAAGTGACCGTTGCGTAACACCCGAAAGCGGCCAATTCGCCGCCCTTTTCCCTGCCGCTGCGGGCTGAGAATCAATGCCTGACGGAAAAAGGCCGCGCCGCCGCCGCTAGGCCCCAGCTCAGTAAGTCCTTGTGCCGGCTTTCTCAAAGGGTTATAATCGCGGGCTTTCCACCTTGCTCTACCCGTACGCATGCGGGAGGGCTTTATATCCAAAAGGAGATTCCATGCGCCATTACGAAGTTGTTTTCATCGTCCATCCGGACCAGTCGGAACAGGTCCCGGCGATGATTGAGCGTTACAAGACGCTCGTGACCGGCCGTGCTGGTCAACTCCACCGTCTGGAAGACTGGGGCCGCCGCCAAATGGCTTACCCGATCCAGAAGGTGCACAAGGCCCACTACGTGCTGATGAACATCGAGTGCGACAGCGAAACGCTGGCTGAACTCGAAAGCGCTTTCAAGTTCAACGATGCAGTGCTGCGCCACCTCACCATCAAGATGGACAAGGCCGTGACCGTGCCGTCGCCGATGATGAAGGAAGAGAAGGCCCGCTCGGTCGCTACCGCCGCCGAAGCCAAGCCGGAGGCCGCTGCTGCCGAATGAGGCACTGATGGACGCGACGTCTCTTAACCTGCTCAGATTGGACGGGCAGGTGGTTGAAAGAGGCGCCGTACGCTACACCCCGGCCGGGATACCGGTGATCGAGTTCAGATTGCAGCACACGTCGGAGCAGATCGAAGGGGGAGGCAAGCGAAAAGTGGATTGCGAAATTGCCTGTGTTGCACTCGGGACTCTTGCAAATCTGCTCTCCGGCATGAATGCCGGCAGCTTGTGTAGCGCGACGGGATTTCTCGCGGCCAAAAGCCTCAAGAACAGAAGCCTGGTACTGCACGTAACCGCTATCGAATTCAAGGAAGGATCAAATCATGGCATTCAAGCCTAAGAATGGCGCCAACAAGCGCAAGGACGACAAGGGTCGTAACCTCTTCAAGCGTCGCAAGTTCTGCCGCTTCACCGCAGAAAAGATCGAACAAGTCGACTACAAGGATGTGGACATCCTGAAGGACTTCATCACCGAAAACGCCAAGATCATGCCGGCACGCATCACCGGCACCAAGACCGGCTATCAGCGTCAGCTGGGCACCGCCATCAAGCGCGCTCGCTTCCTGGCTCTGCTGCCTTACACCGACCTGCACCAGTAAGCTGAGGAGACAAAACCATGCAAATTATTCTGATGGAAAAAGTGGTTAACCTCGGCGGCCTCGGCGACGTGGTCAAGGTCAAGGACGGCTACGCCCGCAACTTCCTGATCCCGCAAGGCAAGGCCAAGCGCGTGACCCCGGAAAACCTGGCGGCTTTCGAAGCCCGTCGCGCCGAACTGGAAAAGGCTGCCGCTGAAAAGCTGGCCGCTGCCACCGCTGAAGGTGAGAAGCTGAACGGTCAGGGCGTTGCGATTTCCCGCAAGGCGGGTGTCGATGGTCGCCTGTTCGGCTCCGTCGGCAACGCCGACATCGCTGATGCGCTGAACGCCAAGGGCTTCAAGATCGACAAGTCTTTCGTCCGCCTGCCGAACGGCCTGCTCAAGACGATCGGCGAATCGACCGTGCAGATCGCTCTGCACACCGACGTTGTCGTCGAAGTCAATGTGAGCGTGGTGGCCGAGCAGTAAGCTGTTTGCCAGACGCCACGAAAAGAGCCGCCCCAGGGCGGCTCTTTTCTTTTGCAGTCCTATCATTCGCGGCCTAGGTCCGCTCTTGTATCATTCTGTCCATGCCGAGAAAGAAAGCAGCCTCCAAACCCGAACGTCATGGCCCGCGGTTGCGCGTACTGTTCAGTGAACTGACCGCGCTCGGCCCCGGTCGTACCGAACTGATGGAGCGCATCGCGCGTACCGGTTCGATCTCGGCTGCGGCCCGTGAGATGGGCATGTCCTACCGCCGTGCCTGGTTACTGGTCGAGGCGACCAATTCGGCTTTTGTTGAGCCGCTGGTGGCAACCAGCACCGGCGGCAGCGGCGGCGGCGGCGCGCATCTGACCGACTTCGGCATGGCCATGCTGGCGCGCTACCGGGCCATGGAGCTCAAGGCCGCTCAGGCGCTGGCGGCCGACTTTGCAGAGTTCAGCAAGTACATGGTGGCGTCGACCAAGGCAGGCCCAGACGAAGCGTAGGGCGAGGGCGTCCTCTTTTGGAGCGCCGTGCCGCTGCTTACTCCAGTGGCGCCACGCCCTTGATCTGGGCATAGACTGCCTGCCCCAGGCCAAGCTTGAGCGTGCGCACCGAGCGCGTCGTGATGCGCGACAGCAGCAGGTGGCCGTCGTCGAGCGCCAACTTGACCAGCGTCCGGCCGGGCGCTGTTTCTTCCATTCCCACGATTTCCGTCCGCAGCGTATTGAGTATGCTGCTCTCGCGTGCGCCCGGATCCAGGCTCAGGCTGATGTCGCGCGCCAGGAGGCGCAGGCGTACCGGGCTGCCGATGGGCTTGTCGATGTAGCGCACCCACAGGCGATGTGCGCCTATGCTGACCTGGGTGAGATGGTCATAACTGTCGTGCAGTTCGATCTTGGCCGGCAATAAGGTGAACACGCCTTCTTCCTGCGTAAAGGGCAGCTGAAGATAGGGAAAAATCTCCATTGCCGAACCCGAGCGCACGATGCGGCCATTGCTCAGTTGGACAATGTGGTCGGCCAGGCGGGCGACTTCCTCGGGCGCATGACTGACATAGATCACCGGAATGTCGAGTTCCTGGTGCAGGGCGTCGAGGTAAGGCAGGAGCTCGCTTTTACGCTGCGCATCCAGCGCGGCCAGCGGTTCGTCCAGC
The DNA here is from genome assembly GCA_035565355.1 of Rhodocyclaceae bacterium. Lineage (GTDB taxonomy): Bacteria > Pseudomonadota > Gammaproteobacteria > Burkholderiales > Rhodocyclaceae. Next base: position 51,288 of record DATMSM010000068.1, on the reverse strand, counting down.
AGCAGCAGTTGCGGTGCAGAGAACAGGGCGCGTGCAATCGCCACGCGTTGCTTTTCTCCACCCGAAAGTGTGCCGGTACGACGCGCGAGCAGATGGGTGATACCCAAGAGCTCGATCAGGGTGTCGGTGCCGGCGGCCCTGGCCTTGCCGCCGAGCTTGCAACGCTTGGCGCCAAAGTCCAGGTTCTGCTGCACATTCAGATGCGGAAACAGCGCCGCATCCTGGAACACCATCCCGACCGGCCGCTGGTGCGGCGGTACAAAATGCTTGTCGTCCTGCCATACGGCGCCATTGACGACCAGGCGGCCGCGCTGCGGCCGCGAGAGGCCGGCCAGGCAGCGCAGCAGGGTGCTCTTGCCCGAGCCCGAGGGACCGAACAGCGCAGTGACACCGTGGATGGGGAGGTCCATCTGCGTTTCCAGCTCGAAGCCCGGCAAGCTCAGCGTGAAGTCGGCTTCTATCATCTCAGGCTGCCTTCTTCCTGGTCGGATTGAAGGTGTAGAGCAGGAACAGCACGACGAAGGCGAAGATCAGCATCAGTGCGGCGAGGCGATGGGCTTCGCCATATTCAAGCGCTTCCACATAGTCGTAGATCTGCACCGAGACCACGCGCGTCTTGTCCGGAATGTTGCCGCCTATCATCAGCACCACGCCGAACTCGCCCACGGTGTGCGCGAAGCCGAGTACAGTCGCTGTGAGAAAGCCCGGCTTGGCCAGCGGCACGGCCACGCTGAAGAAACGATCCAGCGGCCCGGCACGCAGTGTGGCGGCGGCTTCGTACATGCGTTCGTCGATGGCTTCGAAGGCATTCTGCAGCGGCTGGACGACGAAGGGCACAGAGTAAACGCAGGAGGCAAGCAAGAGGCCGCCGAAGGTAAAGGGTAGGGTGTCCAGCCCCAGGCTTTGGGTGAGTTCGCCGAGGGGGCCGTTCGGGCCCATGAACACCAGCAGGTAAAAGCCGATCACACTGGGCGGCAATACCAGCGGCATGGCTACCAGCGACACGATGACGGGTTTCACGCGCGATGTGGTGCGCGACAGCCACCAGGCCACGGGCGTGCCGCACAGGATCAGAAGCAGGGTGGTGAGGCTGGCGAGCTCTAGCGTGAGCCGTATCGCCCCCCAATCACTGGGTGTGAAATTCATGGTGCAGCTATTGTAACGATCTGCCCGCGCCGGCTTGTTGATGATGCGCAGGAAAAATGAGGCAGGCACGCCGTGGTGCGCCTGCCTGACAAGGTACAACTGGAGAGGTTTGCGCTTACAGGCTGTAGCCGTAGCTGAGGATGATGTCCTTGGCGGTCTTGTTGGTCTTCAGGAAATCAAGAAAGGCGGCGGCGGCCTTGTTGTCCTTGCCCTTGTTGAGCAGTGCGGCATCCTGGCGGATCGGCGTGTACAGCTTTTCGGGCACGGTCCAGTAGGAGCCCTCGATCTTGCCGTCCTTGAGCACCTGCGATAGGGCGACGAAACCCAGTGTGGCATTGCCGGTGGCGACGAACTGGTGGGTTTGGGCGATGTTCTCGCCCATCACCAGCTTGGATTGCAGCGCGTCATACACGCCCAGCGCCTTCATGGTTTCCACCGCAGCTGCGCCATACGGGGCGACCTTGGGGTTGGCGATGGCGAGATGGTTGAAGCCGCCGTGTTTCAGCACCTCGGCCTTGTTGTCGACAATGGCCGGCTTGGCCGACCACAGCACCAGCTTGCCAATGGCATAGGTATAGCGGCTGCCGGCGACGGAGTGGCCTTCCTTCTCCAGCTTGGCCGGGGTTTCGTCGTCGGCGGCGAGGAGGATGTCGAAGGGGGCGCCATTGATGATCTGCGCGTAGAACTTGCCAGTGGAGCCGGTGGCGATGATGGCCTTGTGGCCCGTCTGCTTTTCAAACTCGGCGGCAATCTTCTGCGCCGGGCCGGCGAAGTTGGCCGCGACGGCAACCTGGGTGTCGGCATGGGCGTAGCTGTTGCAGAGGACGAGAAGCAGTGTGGGCAGCAGCGTTTTCATGTGTTTTCCGGTGAGTTTCATGCAGGATTGTCTTTCAATTGAATATATCTTTGTGTATATAGCGATGGCGCTGATAAGTGCTGTGTAAATTCTTTTATCAGCACCTTTAAGTCATCACTAGATCAATACTTCGTTCGCTTTTGATGTATCCATTTGGATATAGCGATACTATACGGAGCTGATGCCGGAAGCGCAAGTTCCTGATGCAAAGACGAGCACATGTGGTCATCTCGCGTATGCTTCCCGAACTACTCGTATTCATGTATTGCAATGTTCATTCGCCAGCTCAAATATCTCGTCACCCTTGCCGAAGTCCGTCACTTTGCACGTGCCGCCGAGCGTTGCCATGTCTCGCAGCCGGCCCTATCCACGGCCATACGCAATCTTGAAAAAGAGCTTGATCTGAACCTGGTACGGCGCGGCCGACGCTTTGAGGGGCTCACCGCAGAAGGTGAGCGTGTGGTCGGCTGGGCGCAGCACATGCTCGCCAGCTACGAGGCCATGCGCCAGGAGGCGATGAGCGCACACAGCAATCTCAAGGGCTCCCTGAACATAGGCGCGATTCCAACCACCATGCCAGTGGTGCCGCTCTTGTCCACGCCCTGTCAGGAGCAGTACGCGGGCATAGACTTCACCATTCTTTCCCTGCCGGCACAGGAGATCACGCGCCGGTTGGACAGCTGCGAACTGGATCTGGGCGTGACCTATCTGGGCGACACCATGCTAGCCGGCTTTACCGTACATCCGCTCTATGTCGAGCGCTATGTGCTGATGACGCGCGACGACGCCATGCTCAAGGGCCGCACCCATCTGGAGTGGGGCGAGGTGGCCGAGCTGCCGCTATGCCTGCTGACCGGGAATATGCAGAGCCGCAGCATCATCGACACTGCTTTCCGCCAGGCGGGCGTGACCCCGCGCGTGAAGATGGAGACCGACTCGATCTTCGGGCTGTATTCGCAAATTCGCTGCAGCAACCTTTGCGCCGTGGTTCCACACAGCGTGCTGAGTCTGATCGAGCTGCGCCAGGAAATCTGCGTGGTGCAGATTGTGCCCGAGCTGTCGCGTCAGATCGGATTGATCGCGCGCAAGCAGGATCCCTATCCGCCGATGACGGCAGCGATGATAGAGCTGTCGCGCGGAATCGATCTACAAAGCCGCTTCGATAGGCTGATCGCTGCAGTCTGACGGCATAGCGCCAACACCTGTTGAGTCTTTTGCCGGGCGGTCAGACGAAAAAAAGCCGCCCGAAGGCGGCATCAAGACATAGCAAGAAAATCTTTTGCCTCAGTAATGGGCGGCGCTGGCGGCCTGGGGCACGCGAACGATATTGGCGGCTGGCGGTGTCGGCAGGATCTTGAGCGCCTCGCGCACCAGCGGCAACAGGTCGTTGTTAAGGGTGATGTGCTTGCTGTTGTAGTCGAGGATCATGTGGCGCATGCGCGGCTCCCAGAACTTGTCGAGGTGGTTGGCAACCTCACGGCGCGCCAGGTCACGGTCGGTGTAGCTGTTGAAGAAGCCGCCGATCTGGTTGGCCATCTTGATCAGACTCTCGATTTGCGTCAGGTGTTGCATGGTCGTATCCGTTCTGTTGGGGCTGGGGACGGATAAGACTATATAGCCGGACAAGGCAGATGCTTGATGCGTTTGAGTTATCAAACAATCCAAACATGCAATCAGCATGACAGTGCGGGATCGGTATCGTCAGTTCCGGAAAAATCCCTTCTGCCTCAAGGTGCCGCCATGCCGACTACTGCCAATACGCCCGATCCGAGCGAGCTTGTGTTTCTGGAGTTCCAACGCTATCTGGCCTTGTCCGAGGACATGGTGGCGATGAGCAGCAAGGAGGCCCTGGTCAAGACCGCGCGCATCCTCGCCATGCAGGCGGCTCACTATGCGAGCAAGTATGGCGAGGAACCGCTAGTGGATCTGCGCGCCATGCTGGCCGACGGCAGTCCGGGTGCGGCCGGCGCCGTCTTTCTGCGCGATGGTGCTAAGACCTTCGTCGGCGTATTGGGCGTGGTGGCCGGCGGTCTGCTCAAGGACGACGAGACCCCGTTGCAGTAGCTTTTCCACAAGCCGCCCACAGCTTGTACACAACTTGTACACAACATCGGTCCGGCAGGCCTTGTGTGCACAGCTTATACACGAATACCCACAGCTTATCCCCGATGTTACTCACAGCTGCTTGCGCATGATGCGAGTACACTGCGCCTGATCGTATTGGAGGTAGGCCATGGCACACGCGCGTGCATTCTCGAACAACACCCCATCCCAGAATTACACCAGCGACGCTCAGCTGGCCACGCTCAAACTGCCGCCGCACTCCATCGAGGCCGAACAGTCGCTGATCGGCGGCTTGCTGCTCGACAACACTGCCTGGGACCGCATCGGCGATGTGGTGGGTGAGGGCGACTTCTATCGCGACGACCATCGTCGCATCTTCCGCCATATCTCGCGCCTGATCGAGGTCGGCCGTCCGGCCGACGTGCTGACCGTTTCCGAGTCCATCGCCAATGCCAACGAGGTCGAGCAGACCGGTGGCATGGCCTACTTGGCCGAGATTGCCAACAACACGCCGTCGGCGGCGAATATTCGCCGTTACGCCGAAATCGTGCGTGAGCGCGCCGTGCTCAGGAAACTGGTCACCGCCGGCGACGAGATCGCTGCCTCGGCGTTGAATCCGGCCGGTCGCGACGTCAAGCAGATCCTCGATGAGGCCGAGGTCAAGGTGTTGGAAATCGCCGAGGCCGGCGCGCGCTCCACCGCCGGTTTTGTCGCCATTCAGCCGCTGATGGCCCAGGTGGTCGAGAAGATCGAGGAACTCTACGGCCGCGACAGCAGCGACATTACCGGCACACCGTCCGGTTTCACCGACCTGGACAAGATGACCTCGGGCCTGCAGCCGGGCGACATGATCGTCGTTGCCGGTCGTCCGTCCATGGGCAAGACCGCATTTGCGCTGAATATTGCCGAGCATGTCGGCGTCGAAATGAAGCTGCCGGTCGCCATTTTCAGTCTGGAAATGTCGGGCCCGCAGCTGGCCATGCGTCTGTTGTCCTCGGTCGGCCGCATTGACCAGACCAAGCTGCGTAATGCGCGCCTGACCGATGATGACTGGGACAAGATGACTATGGCGCTCGGCAAGCTGCATGAGGCCAATATTCACATTGACGATACCGGCGCGATTAACTCAAATGACTTGAGAGCGCGCGCGCGCCGCCTGCATCGCCAGTACGGCAAGCTGGGCCTGATCGTGATCGATTACCTGCAACTGATGACCTCGGCGCGCGAGAACGAGAACCGCGCCACGGAGATCTCCGAAATCTCCCGCTCGATCAAGTCCCTGGCCAAGGAATTGCAGGTGCCGGTGATTGCGCTATCGCAGCTGTCACGCAAGGTGGAAGAGCGCAACGACAAGCGTCCGTTGATGAGCGACTTGCGCGAGTCTGGCGCCATTGAGCAGGATGCCGACATCATCATCATGATGTACCGCGACGAGTACTACAACAAGGACAAGCCCGAGAACAAGGGCATGGCCGAAGCCATCGTCGGCAAGCACCGTAACGGCCCGACTGGCCCGGTGATGCTGACCTTCCTCGGTGAATACACCAAGTTCGTCAACTTCGCCCCGGGCAGCAGCAATTATGTCCCCGGAGGCGGGGACTACTAGCCTATCCCCCCGGTCCCCTTCCCCAAGGAAGGGGGTGACTGCGGTTTGCCATGCTGCGCATGGCTCCCAAATCAAGGGAAGCTCCGCACAATGGGCAACGCGGTTTACGCCTCCGGCGCGTGTCGCTTCGCCTTGGGACGGCCCGGCGGCGAAGCTGCGTGGTTTGTTTCTTCGTAGCTACGGAGAAAAACATCTGAGCAGCTTTTTCACCGGGCCGCCCCAAGCAAAAGCGGCCTGTTCGCGGAGCGAACACCGGCACAAACAGACACTACGGAGCTGCCCAATATTTGGGAGCGGCGTAGCCGCGAACCACAATCTCCCCCTTCCTCGGGAAGGGGGAGGGGGGAAGGGGGAAGGTTAGTGTGCCAGATAGTTCAGCGCGATCTCCTTGCTTTCGCGGCGCGTGAAGTTCATGAAATTTTCCGCACTGGCCGGCAGCTGCTTGCCGATGGGGTAGGCGAATACCCAGTGGCGCTCGACCGGCAGGCCGACAACGTCGAGCATGAGCAATTGCGCGGCGGGCAGCTCTTGGCCCAGGGTGTAGCGCGACAGGATGGAAACGCCCAGACCACTGGCAATGCCCTCGCGTATGGCTTCGTTGCTGCCGAGTTCCATGCGCACATCGGGCATCAGGCCGCGCTCCGCGAACAGTTGCTCCGCCACCATACGCGTGCCCGATCCGGGTTCGCGCATCAGGAAAGGCTCGCTGGCGAACTCCTCGAAGGGAATCTGCCGGCGCTTCGCCCAGCGATGCCCGGGGGCGGCCAGCGCAACCATGGGGTTGGGCAGAATGCGCTGGGTGACGACTGCCTGCTCTTCCGCCGTGGGCGGGTTGTCGAAGATATAGAGATCGTCGAGATTTTCCGCCATGCGTTCAAGCAGACCGTGCCGGTTGTGAATTTGCAGGCTCAGCAGGATGCCCGGGTGGTGCCGGGCGAAGTCGGCCAGCATGCGCGGCGCGAAGTGGCGCGCGGTGGTGCTGACCGCAAGCTGCAAGCGTCCTGCTGACAGCCCGCCGAGATTGGCGAGTTTGCTGTCCAGCGTGCGCAGGGTGCCGAACACCTCCTGGCAGGCGGCATAGAGCATCTTGCCGGCTTCGGTGAGGTAGATGCGTTTGCCGATCTGCTCGACCAGCGGCGTGCCGACGGTCTCGGTGAGCTTCTTCATCTGTACCGACACGGTGGGCTGGGCCATGAAGAGCTCTTCGCCGGCCTTGGTGTAGTTGCCGTGTCGGGCCACCGCCTCGAACACGCTGAGTTGCGGGAGCATGCCGTGTTTGAGGTAGCGCCGGAATTTCTGCTGGGTCATGATCTGCCTTTCGTCGCGAGCCTTGTCCACGCCTGGCAGCCGGAGGCGCCAAGGCGACCTGTTCCCGACAGGCAAGGTGCGGAAAGACTTTGCCCGGCAGGCAAAGGTCTCGCTTGCAGCGTCGCATCCCTACGGAGGCTGCTGCCGACGCTGCCGAGGATGCATGAAGCCTCACCCTGAATTGACGGCTGCGTCGCGACGGCGTTGCATGAAGCAGCACCGCAGAAGCTACTCCCCTTTGAAAGGGGGCACATTTTTCAATGTGCACGACTTGATTAAAGCACGGAATCCCAGCATTGCCAAACTGAATGGGCAAGTGGCCAATGGCGTGTGGCGATGACATGCATTACACAACGCAATGCGTGTAGGCAGGGCTTCTATGTTTCGTAATGCCTACCATGCCAAATCTTCATTTCACTTACGCCGGCCGCCTTCCAATAATGAGCTTGTGGATGGGGAGTAGCTGCCGCAATAGCAGGATGCGGTGATGTCATCGACAGCCCGGGCTGACAGGATTGCCCCGGTGACATCGGTGCCGAAGCGTCGGCACAAGCGAGACCAAGCGGCGTCAGTCAATCGACCGGCGCGAACGACTTGGAGGAGCTTGTCATGGAAGAGATACTGACTACGGGGTTCTTGTCCGCCCTGCTGGCCATCATCATGATCGACCTGGTGCTGGCCGGCGACAATGCCATCGTGATCGCGCTGGCAGCGCGCAATCTGCCACCTCGGTTGCGTACCCGGGCTGTGGTGTGGGGCACGGCCGGTGCCATTGTGGTGCGTACCGTCATGACTCTGATCGTGGTCTGGCTGCTCAAGATCCCTGGCCTGATGCTGCTGGGTGGCCTGGCACTGGTCTGGATCGCCTACAAGCTACTGGCGGAGCACGACGACGGCGAAAAGGAGGTGTCTGCCGCCACCAGTTTCTGGGGGGCGATGAAGACCATCGTCATTGCCGATGCCGTCATGGGCCTGGACAATGTCCTGGCGGTGGCCGGCGCCGCACATGGCAGCTTCCTGCTGGTGGTGATCGGGCTTCTGATCAGCGTGCCCATCATGATCGGCGGCAGCCAGCTCATACTCAAGTTCATTGAGCGCTATCCCTCCATCATTTACTTTGGCGGTGCCATCCTGGCCTGGACGGCGGCCACCATGATCACGCATGAGCCTGTGCTCAAGCCCTTTATGGAGCAAAACCCCTGGCTGTCCACCTTGTTGCACATCGCCATCGTCGGTGGCGTCCTCGGGGGCGGCTATCTGGCAACCGTTGCCGAGGCCCGCGCCAACGTGACCAGTCATGTGGTGCATATGGCAAGCAGCCGCAATGAACGTCGGGCTGTCAACAAAGGAGGTCGCAACATGCACAAGGTATTGATTCCGGTGGATGCGACAGGCAACTCGCTGCAGGCGGTGGAGTACCTCATCAATCGCCACGTCAGCGAGGGCGGGCTTGAGGTGCACCTGCTCCATGTCTCTACGCCGCTGTCCCAGTATGTCGCCCGCTTTCTCAAGCACGGCGAGCGTGAGAGCTATCACCGTGCCGAGGCGAAGAAGGCGCTGGAGCCGGTGCAGGACGTACTGGATCGCTTTGCGGTGCCATACGCCGTGCATGCGGAGCTGGGCGACAGGGCGGAGATCGTGCACCGCATTGCGCAACGACTGCATGTCGATGAGATCGTGATAGGCACGGCCCGCCCCAGTTCGCTGACTCGGATCATCGAGGACTCGGTGACCAACCGCATCATCGAAGCATCTGCGGTGCCGGTCGATGTGATTCCGGGCAACGAGATATCCCGGATTGAGAAGTTCGGCCTGCCAGCCAGTGTTGGCGCGCTATTCGCCTTGTTGCTGGTCAGTGCGCAGTAAAGGCTAGCCCAAGCTTGTCAGAGCGTGCCTGCCGTCCTGTGGCGGGTACGCTCATTCATTCCGGAGCAGCGCGTGATGCATACCATGCCGAAAAGTAATCAAATGACATATTTCACGATGCAAAATATTATTAATGTTTATATCGCAAAATTTTATTCATGGACTATAGTGGGTTTGTGCAGTCGATGGATTGCACAAGCCGCAGCAGAGCAAACCCGCAAGGACGCGCTGCGGCGGCAAGTAGAGCAGGGGAGTAGCTTCTGTGGTGCTTTCTGCTACGGATGGTGCTATCGACAACACGGGGCATTTCCCCCGGTGGCACCGGTGGCCTTCAGCCTACCAGCGAGGACACAAGCGAGACCAGGAGATGGCGAAAGACGGATTTGGTGTCGATCGCCGTGATGGATGGTCTGACTTGGAGGTGCTTGATATGGGAAATCCGCAATAGCAAAGCCATAGGCAGTCAAAGACCGGAATCCACCGGAATCTTTAGGCATTACCACGACTACTCAGGAGGAAGCCATGCTCAAGGTACTCATACCCGTTGATGGTTCGGAAAACGCCCAAGGCGCTGTCCGCCATGTCATCAACCGCTACATCGAGGAGAAGAATCTCGAAGTGCATCTGCTGCACGTGTGTACGCGCCTGCCGCAGGAGATCACGCGCTTCGTGTCACAGCGTGACCTCGATGCCTATCACAACGATGAAGCCGAAAAGACGCTCACGCCGGCTCGCGATCTGCTCATTCAGTACGGTGTGCCGTTCGAGAGCCATGTCGGCATGGGCGACAAGGCCGAAGTCATCCATGCAACCGCCAAGGCCATGGGCATCAACGAGATCGTCATCGGCACCGGGCGCAAGAACTCCTTCACTCGCCTGATTGAAGGTTCCCTGACCAACCGTGTCATGGAAATCTCGGATGTGCCGGTCGAGGTGATCGCCCAGGGCGAGGAGTCCAAGCTTGAAAAATACGGGCTCCCGGCCGGCATAGGCGCCGCACTCACGCTGCTCTTCGTCGCCAACGAGTAAGGTTGGCTCACCCCAAACCCCGCCCCGAGGGCGGGGTTTTTTCTTGCGTGCTGGGCGCGTTTGTTACGGGGCACTACGTTGCGTGGCTTGATGCGGCCAGCGCCTCGCCTGGCGCTTACCTAGCTTCGCCGCCTGGCGACGAGGCTACGCTGCCGGTTCTCCGAATGGCCCTAAAGTAAAACGCCCGGCTTGAGCCGGGCGTTGTTTACAGCGTTTCAGCAGCGTGATCGGCAAGTCTCGACCGTTCACCGCGCTGCAGAGTGATATGGCCGGAATGCTGCCAGCCCTTGAAGCGGTCGACTACATAGGTGAGGCCCGAGCTGCCCTCGGTGAGGTAGGGCGTATCGATCTGGGCGATATTGCCCAGGCACACGACCTTGGTACCGGGGCCGGCACGCGTGATCAGCGTCTTCATCTGCTTGGGCGTGAGATTCTGCGCTTCGTCAATGATCAGGTACTTGTTGATGAAGGTGCGGCCGCGCATGAAATTAAGCGACTTGATCTTGATGCGGCTGCGGATCAGATCCATGGTCGCAGCACGGCCCCAGTCACCGCCATAGTTGCCGCTCTGGCCGCTGTGCGCAGGGTCTTGTTCGGCGGGCTTGTTGAGCACGTCGAGATTGTCTTCGAGAGCCCCCATCCACGGCGTCATCTTTTCTTCCTCCGTGCCCGGCAGGAAACCGATGTCTTCGCCGACCGGCACAGTGACGCGGGTGATGATGACTTCGGAATAGCGCTTGGTTTCCAGCACCTGGGTCAAACTGGCCGCCAGTGTCAGCAGGGTCTTGCCGGTACCGGCCTGGCCGAGCAGGGTGACGAAATCGATCTCCGGGTCCATCAGCAGGTTGAGCGCAAAATTCTGTTCGCGGTTGCGCGCGGTGATGCCCCAGACGGCATTCTTGCTATGCGAGTAATCGACCAGGGTCTTCAGGACTGCGGTCTTGCCCTTGATTTCCTGCACGATGGCGTTGAACGGACGCTCGTTGGGGTCCGGGCTTTCCATATGCACATACTGATTGACCAGCAGGTCAGGAATCAGCGGACCGGTGACGCGGTAGAGGTTGCGGCCTTCCTCCTTCCACGATTCCATGCCCTTGGCGTGCTTTTCCCAGAAGTCGGCTGGGAGTTCGAGTGAGCCGGTGTAGAGCAGGTCGGTGTCTTCGAGGACCTTGTCGTTGAAGTAGTCTTGCGCGAGCAGGCCCAGGGTGCGAGCCTTGATGCGCATATTGATGTCCTTGGACACCAGGATGACTTCGCGCTTGGGAAACTTCTGCGACAGGAACATGACGACCGCGAGGATCTGGTTATCACCCTTGGCGGTCGGCAGGGAGGCGGGTAGCTTGCTCTCGATCGCTTCGCTCTGCAGGAACAGGCAGCCGCTGGCCAGATCGCGCGAAGGAGCGGCCAGTGCAATACCCGCCGCGATGTCATGTTCGCTGCCGGAGACGATGTCATCAAGCATGCGGCTGGCCTGGCGCGCATTGCGTGCAACTTCGGTGGTGCCCTTCTTGTTGTTGTCGAGTTCCTCCAGCGTCATGATGGGCACGTAGATGTCGTGCTCCTCGAAACGATAGATCGACAGGGGGTCGTGCATAAGCACGTTGGTGTCGAGGACGAAGAGTCGAGTGTTTGCTGCGGTCTTGCTGCCTGCCTTGCCGGGTGCTGCACGCTTAGTGGCCATGGTTTCCCTTTTTCTCGCGTTACCGGATTACAGCGACTGGACTGCTTCGAGCACTGCCCGGGCGTGACCGTCCACCTTCACGCCGCGCCATTCCTGGCGCAAGACTCCCTTTGCATCGATCAAGAAGGTGCTGCGCTCGACGCCACGCACCTGCTTGCCATACATGTTTTTCATCTTCATGACATTGAACAGACCGCAGGCGAGTTCATCCGGATCGGACAGAAGCTCGAAGGGCAGCTCCAGCTTGGCCTTGAAGTTCTCGTGCGACTTGATGCTGTCGCGTGAGACGCCGTAGATGGGGCAGCCGAGACGGATGAATTCCGCATGCAGGTCGCGGAACTGGCCGGCTTCGGTGGTGCAGCCGGGGGTGCTGTCCTTGGGATAGAAATAGATGACGAGGGGTTTGCCAATGTGCGCGGCGAGCTCAAAGGTGCCGCCGCCGGTGGCGGGTAGGGAAAAGTCCGGGACCTTGAGTCCGACGGCTTCGGTCATGTGTGCCTCCTGCGCAGTGAAGCACCCGCGTACTTCAGGCTGCGTCTTTCCAATTTGCCAGAAACTCGGCACCTTGCACCATCAGGGTTCCAATACGGCCCGGCACGGTGCCGCGGATGATCTGATGATGGGGCAGGGTGTCGCGATCAAGTTGATCTGCGATGTCCTGCATCGCAACGATACTGTATCCCTGTTCAAGCCAGCCTGTCAGCAATTTTTCAAAAGCGGGGGCCAGCTTCATGCCTTCACGCTCGGCACGCAGGGTGAACACATGCGGATGCTCGGGTTCGAGTGCAGTTTCGCGCATCAATGCTTCAGCCACATTACTCTCGGTCACGCCGTCCCGGCCGACGAGTTCGTCTATGGTCGGCAGCGTGGTCGGCAGTTGCGGACAGAGCACGATCTCGCCGTCCTGTACGGGAATGAAAGGATGGGTGCCGCGCGTATCGCTGGCGTAGCGAAAACCCAGGCGCTGGGTCAGGCGCAGGGCATGCGCATTCATCTGCCAGGCAATCGCACCGTGCGCCGTCGCCGCCTTGCCGAAGATGTCGGCATGGCAGTCAGCGGCGAGCCGCATTTGGCGTTCGACCCAGGCGGCGTCGGCGTCGACAATCTGCTCTTCCCAGGTCCAGCGGTCCCAGCCGTGGATACCGACCTCGAAGCCGCTTTCCGCCACGCCGCGCATGACGCTGGCGGCGCGCTGGCCGATCTGCGGCGCGGGCAGCAGGGTGCCGGTGAACAAGGAGCCGAAGCCGCTGTGGGCAAAGGCCCGCGTGCGCCGCGCTTGTTTCAGATAGCCGGCGCGGAATACGCGTCGTGCGAAGCGACCACTGTGGTCTGGGCCGAAGCTGAACAAGAAGGTGGCGCCGGCATTGTGGCGGCGCAATAGCTCAACCAGATTGGGTATGCCTTGCAGGGTGCCGCGGTAACTGGTTGCTGTGATGCGAAGAGCGATTTGGCGCATTGAGATGAGTTAGGGCGTTGCTATGAGCGCGTCACCAGGACGACGCCGATGATGATGAGGCCGATGCCGAGCAGTTTCTGGGCGGACAGCGGTTCGCCGAACCAGTGGTAGGCAATGAAGGCATTGATGGCATAGCCGATCGACAGCATGGGATAGGCGATGCTGACCGGCACGCGCGAGAGCGCCATGATCCAGACCACCAGGCTGACGACGTAACAGACGATGCCACCGACGATATACGGCTGCATTGCAAGCTTGAGGCCGACGGGCACGATGTTCCCGGCCTGGAAGGCAAAGTGGCCGACCGCATTGGTACCGGCCTTGAGCAGCAGCTGAGCGACGGCGTTGAGCAGGACGCCGCTGAGGATCAGGGCGAGGCTGAGGCTGCTCATGCGGGGGTATCCGTGGGAATGTCGCTGTGCCTCATTCGATGATCAGCGCCGCAGCGACAGCGCGGCCTTCCGACATCAGAATGTTGTAGGTGCGGCAGGCGGCTGAAGTGTCCATGACGTCCAGGGTGCGGCCCGCAGCCATGACGGGTTTGAGCAGGTCCAGGGGCGGGAAATGCTGACGTTTGCCGGTACCGAGGATGAGAATGTCGGCGCCGGTGGCAAGCAGACGCTCAATAGCGGCGACGTCCAGCGTGCCCACATCGGTCGCTTGCCATTCGGTATCGATGGCCTCGGGTTGAACAATCAGGCTGGACGAGTAGCGCTCGCCGTTGATGGCGACATAGCCTTCGCCATGGGCGGTGACGGTGTTGCCGGTGCGGGGGTCGGTATGAAGTTTCATTGCAAAAGTACAGATTAAGCTATACGCAACGCCCGGCCTGCCGGGTTTGCGCAAAGGCGATGGCGCTGACTATCCTTGCGTACTTGTTCAAGTACGTCCCATTTGCCACGTCTTCTCGCTGTTTCAGACATGATCGACGTTGCGGTGCAACATGGGCTTGGGTAAGATTACACCTTTCCCGATTGCAGCGTCTGCCGGACGATTCCGGCGTCAGCTGCCGTTTTTCCCTTGTTTTCACTGTATCCCTGAAAGGATGGCGCTTTTCATGCAGCCCGTGCTCAAGTCCAACAAGCTGGCCAATGTCCTCTACGACATTCGTGGACCGGTCATGGCGCGAGCGAAACAGATGGAGGAGGACGGCCAGCGCATCATCAAGCTGAACATCGGCAATCCGGCGCCTTTCGGCTTCATTGCCCCCGACGAGATCATCCAGGACATGATCATGAATCTCTCGGCTGCTTCGGGCTATAGCGATTCCAAGGGCATGTTCGCTGCACGCAAGGCGATCATGCACTACACCCAGGAAAAAAAGATTCCTGGCGTACAGGTCGACGATATCTACATTGGTAATGGCGTTTCCGAGCTTATCGTCATGGCCATGAACGCGCTGCTGAATGCCGGCGACGAAGTGCTGGTACCGGCGCCTGATTACCCCCTATGGACGGCAGCCGTGAGCTTGTCCGGTGGTACGGCGACGCATTATCTGTGCGACGAAGAAAACGAGTGGTTGCCGGATATGGATGACATCCGCGCCAAGATTACGCCGAATACGCGTGCCATCGTTGTCATCAACCCGAACAACCCGACCGGCGCGCTGTATCCGGATCACGTGCTCAAAGAGCTCGTCGCGATTGCGCGCGAACACAAGCTTATCGTCTACGCCGACGAAATCTACGACAAGGTGCTCTACGACGGTGCCACGCATACCTCGATTGCCTCTTTGGCAGAGGACGTGCTCTTCATCACTTTCGGTGGGCTGTCCAAGAATTATCGGGCTGCCGGTTTTCGCGCCGGCTGGATGGTCGTGTCCGGCGACAAGGCGCGTGCCAATGATTATATTGAGGGGCTCACTTTGCTGGCCTCGATGCGCCTGTGTGCCAATGTGCCGGCCCAGTTCGGCATCCAGACTGCGCTCGGTGGCTATCAGAGCATCGACGATCTGGTCGTGCCGACCGGTCGCCTCGGCAAGCAGCGCGACCTCGCCTGGGAACTTTTGACCGCCATTCCCGGCGTTACCTGCGTCAAGCCCAAAGGCGCGATGTATCTGTTCCCGCGTCTTGATCCCGAGATGTACCCGATTGAGGACGACCAGCAATTCATCCTCGAACTGCTCGAAGCGGAGAAGGTGTTGTTGGTACAGGGCTCGGGCTTCAACTGGCCCAAGCCGGATCACTTCCGCGTGGTCTTCCTGCCCAATGCCGATGACCTGACCGAGGCCATCGGCCGCATTGCGCGCTTCCTCGAACAATATCGCAAACGTCACGCTGCCTGAGTGCGGCCATATAAAACGCTATGAAACCGATCAATGTAGGCCTTCTGGGCATAGGTACCGTCGGCGGTGGCACCTTCACCGTCCTTTCCCGCAACGAAGCCGAGATCACGCGCCGTGCCGGCCGTCCGATCCGCATCGTTGCCGTGGCCGACAAGAATACCGAGCTCGCCAACAAGGTGGCGGGCGGCAAAGCGCGCGTCACCGACGATGCCTTTGCCGTGGTCAATGACCCGGAAGTCGATGTTGTCGTCGAGCTGATCGGCGGCTATGGCGTGGCCAAGGAGCTGGTGCTGAAGGCCATCGAAAACGGCAAGCATGTCGTGACCGCCAACAAGGCGCTGCTGGCGGCGCACGGCAATGAGATCTTCGCCGCGGCGCAGAAGCAGGGCGTCATTGTCGCCTTCGAGGCAGCGGTCGCGGGCGGTATTCCCATTATCAAGGCGGTGCGTGAAGGCCTGTCGGCCAATCGCATCCAGTGGATCGCCGGCATCATCAATGGCACCACCAACTTCATTCTTTCCGAGATGCGTGACAAGGGCCTGCCCTTTGCCGAGGTGCTCAAGGAGGCGCAGCGTCTCGGCTATGCCGAAGCCGACCCGACCTTTGACATCGAAGGCGTCGATGCCGCGCACAAGATCACGATTCTGTCGGCGCTGGCTTTCGGTATCCCGATGCAGTTCGACAGCGCCCACATCGAAGGCATCAGCAAGCTTGAAGCCGAGGACATCAAATACGCCGAGCAACTCGGCTACCGCATCAAACTGCTGGGCATCACCAAGTGGACGCCGGTGGGCGTTGAGTTGCGTGTCCATCCGACGCTGATCCCGGCCAAGCGCCTGATCGCCAATGTCGAGGGGCCGATGAACGCAGTGCTGGTGCAGGGTGACGCGGTCGGCGCGACGCTGCATTATGGCAAGGGCGCCGGCGCCGAGCCGACTGCCAGTGCCGTGATCGCAGACCTGGTGGACGTGGCCCGTGTGCTGGATGCCGATCCCGAGCATCGCGTGCCCTACCTGGCCTTCCAGCCGGATGCCGTGGTGAATACCCCCATCCTGCCGATCAGCGAAGTCGAGACCAGCTACTACCTGCGCCTGCGCGTCGAGGACAAGCCGGGCGTGCTCGCCGACATCACCCGCATCCTGGCGGACCACGGCATTTCCATCGACGCCATGGTGCAGCGCGAGCCGGATGAGGGCGAAGAGCAGACCGACATCATCATCCTCACGCACCTGGTGCGCGAGAAGCATGTCGATGCGGCCATCGCCAAGATTGAGGCGCTGCCCGTCGTGAAGCGCAAGGTGATCCGCCTGCGGCTCGAAAACCTCGGCTGACGCAATGTCGAATAAGCTACTGCGCGGGTGTATGGCTGCGTTGCGCGGTGCTCACAATCCTCATGTACCTAGGTACATTCCGGTTGCTGTGCTCCGTGCGCCTTGCCCTCCACCCGCTCGCTACGCTTCTTCAACATTGCTGGAGTATTAGAGCATGCGCATCCTGGTGGTCGAAGACGACACCCTGCTAGCCGATGCGCTGACCCGCTGCCTGACGCAGGCAGCCTATGCCGTTGATCTTGCCCGCGACGGCGCGACGGCGAACGAGATTCTGACTGCGCACAATTACGACCTCGTCGTGCTCGATGTCGGCCTACCCAAGATGGATGGCTTCGAGATCTTGCGCCAGTTGCGCGCACGCCGCGCGCAGATGCCGGTGCTACTGCTGACTGCACGCGATACCCTGGAAGATCGCGTGTTTGGGCTGGATCTCGGCGCCGATGACTATCTGACCAAGCCTTTTGACCTGCCGGAATTCGAGGCGCGCGCCCGTGCGTTGATCCGGCGCGGCCATTACGGCGCAAGCGCCGAGCTTGTCCATGGCTCACTCCGTTTCGATACGGCCGGCCGGCGTCTGTATTTCGGCGAGGAGCCGGTCGAGCTGACCGCGCGCGAACTGGCGCTGGCCGAGCTGCTCTTGTTGCGCACGGGGCGGGTGGTGAGCAAGGAGCAGATGGTCGATCATCTTTACGGCTGGGGCGACGAGGTCGGCAGCAACGCCATCGAGGTTTATGTCCATCGCCTGCGCAAGAAGCTGGAGTTCGCTGATTTCAATGTGCGCACGGTGCGGGGTATGGGCTATCTGCTGGACAAGCCCAAAAGCACCAAGCCGGACGAGGTCTGAGCCTTGATGCGCTTGCTCGAGGCGCTGACGGCGCTGGCTGAGGGCGGCAAGCGCCCTCAGCTGCAATGGTCGGCGCTGGTGGTCAGACGCAAGTTGATGGTCTGGCTGCTATCGCCGCTGGTGCTGTTGATCGTGGTCGACGCCGTGGCCAGTTACTACGTGGCCGAACATTTTGCCTCCGTGGCCTACGACCGCATCCTGGCCGAGCGCGCGCGCGAACTCATGCTCAAGGTCAAGGAGGACAACGGTGGCCCGCGCCTGCGCATGTCCCCAAGTGACACCCGCATCCTGCTTTCCGACCCGGAAGACCGTCTGTTCTATCGTGTTGTGAGGCCCGGCGATGAACTGGCGCAAGAGGAGGCTCTGCTGCTGCTGCCGGATGGCATGAATCCTTTGCTCAACAGGCCGCTTTTCTTCGACACGGAAGTGGATGGCGAGCCGGTACGCGCCGCGGCCCTGCGCGAAGAATATGAAGGTAGTGGGGGCAAGGAAGCGCTGATCCTGGTAGCCGAGACACTCAACAAGCGCGCCCGCCTGTTCCAGGAAAGCCTGGCCGGCGTGGTGATGCCGCAGATCGTGGTGATGATCCTGGCCGGCAGTTTTGTGTGGTTCGGCGTCACGCGCAGCCTGGCCCCCTTACGTCGCCTGGAGCAGGTGATCGCCAGCCGCTCCCACCTGGACCTGAGTCCCGTCTTGCTGGAAGGGGTGCCGGGGCGGGTGCAACCGCTGGTGGAAGAAATCAACGCCTTGATGGCGCGCCTCTCGGAGGTACTGGAATTCCAGAACCGTTTTATTTCCGATGCCGCACATCAGATGCGGACCCCTGTTGCCGGCCTCAAGGCACAGATCGAAATCGTGCTGCGCGAGACCGATCCGGAGCGCTTGCGTCACTCCATGGGTCAGATCTACATGGGCATGAGTCAGCTGTCGCGCCTGGTGGCGCAGCTGCTTTCGCTGGCGCGCAACGAACCGAATGCTGTGCGCAACCTGAGGCTACTGCCCATGGATCTGAACCGGTTGGTGCTGGAGACAACCATGGACTGGGTTCCCGAGGCGCTGAAGAAGGGGATCGACCTTGGTTTCGACGGCGGTGAGGTTCCCGTCGTCATCAAGGGTGATCCGGACCGCCTGCGCGAACTCATCAACAATCTGTTCGACAATGCCATCCGCTACACGCCCGACCACGGCCGGGTGACGGCAACCGTGACCGCCATGCCACGACCGATGCTGACCATCAACGATGACGGACCGGCGATTCCAGTAGAAGAGCGGCGCCGGGTATTCGAGCGTTTTCATCGGCTGCTCGGCACAAATACCGAGGGTAGTGGGCTGGGATTGGCTATCGTGAACGAGATCGCCAAAATCCACGGCGCGGAAGTCGATCTGATGGAAGACGTCGACGGCGTCGGCAATACCTTCCGGGTCAGCTTCCCCGGGCCGGACGCTGCCTCTGGCTGACGCGGCAACATAAATTGTAAGTTCTGTGTAATATTTGGGACAGACGGATGTAAGGCCGCCAGCGTATTGTTGCGGCCGTAGCATTCAGTTTGTTGTCGTTCCGATAAATCAAAGTGGTGTTAACACCGCACACACTGAAAGAGGAGTGTCGTTTTATGGAGTTCGGATCCCCGGAATTCTGGGCAGCGTTGATGCAGATCATGCTGATCAATATTGTGTTGTCGGGTGACAACGCGGTCGTGATCGCACTGGCCAGCCGCAACCTGCCTCCCGCAATGCAGAAGAAGGCCATCTTCTGGGGCAGCGCTGCTGCCATCATCCTGCGTATTATCCTGACCGTCTTTGCAGTGGCTCTGCTTGATATGAACTGGATCAAGCTCGGCGGTGCAGTCCTGCTGCTGTGGATCGGCGTCAAGCTGCTGGTGCCGGAAGATGGTCATGGCGACCTGGAAGGCGCTTCCAACCTGATGGGCGCAGTCAAGACCATCCTGATCGCCGACTTCGTCATGTCCCTCGACAACGTGATCGCCGTGGCAGCCGCTGCCAAGGGCAGCATGACGCTGCTGATCATCGGTCTGGGTGTCTCGATCCCGCTGATCATCTTTGGTAGCGCAATGCTGCTTAAGGTCATGGACCGTTTCCCGATCATCATCACCATCGGCGGTGCCCTGCTGGGTTATGTGGCAGGTGATATGGCTGTACATGACGGTGCAATTGGTGGCTTCATCCAAGCTAACCAGTGGCTGGTCGACTACAAGGTTGCTCCGATTGCCGGTGCTGTCTTCGTGGTTGCCCTCGGCAAGTACCTGGCTTCCAAGAAGCCGGCTGCTCAGGCTGCTCACTAAGTAATTTGCTTTGCTTAAAAACAGGTGCCCGCAAGGGCATCTGTTTTTATCAGATTGCCGGTGCTGATCCGGGAGAAAAGAAGTGGAAGCATCTCCCTAATCCGGTTATGTAGAAAGTTATTGAGCGTGTTTTGTTTTAGTTGTTTGATTTTTATTGGTTTTATTGGGCATTGGTAGCGTCGCGATAAATTTTACGAGCCCTGTGTATTGCGGAATTGATGTGGTATATTCGCCGAGCTAATTAAACGGCAAGCAGAATTAACATGGCAATCGTGGCAGCGATTGCGACTGCAGCGGAATGAATGGCAGTTCATTTTCTGCAGGTAGTGAAGTGACACAAAGAGGAGGTATGCGTCCGTCATTCTGATGGCGCAGCTACCCGAAAAAGTTTTAAGCAGTTGCGCGTATTTCATCTTGTCGTTTGGATGGACGATCAACTGCCCGGATTCAGTACTTTCTGGCGGAGCCTCAGGTTCTTCGCGAGAGCGTTCTGGATGGTTGCCGGGAGGCTTGGCAGAAGCCCGCGGCAGCAGCAGTAATGGTGGCTGTATTCTTTCAATGTAGTTAGAGGAGAACCGCACTATGGCAATTTCCATGAAATCCGCATTCGGCAAGGCCCTCGTTGGCGTGATGGGCGCTGGCCTGGTTGCTTCCGTTTCGACCTCGGCCCTGGCCGCTTGGGAACCCGATAAGCAGGTTGAATTCGTCGTCCCGGCTGGTACGGGCGGTGGCGCTGACCAGATGGCTCGCCTGATGCAAGGCATCATCGTCAAGCACAACCTGATGAAGCAACCGCTGGTCGTGATCAACAAGTCCGGTGGCGCTGGCGCCGAAGGCTTCCTGTCGGTCAAGAACAGCAAGGGCGATCCCTACAAGATCATCATCACCCTGTCGAACCTGTTCACCACCCCGCTGGCAACCGGTGTTCCTTTCAACTGGAAGGACATGACCCCGGTCACCATGCTGGCCCTGGACCAGTTCATCCTGTGGACCAACACCGAGAAGGGCTACAAGTCCGCCAAGGAATACATCGACGCAGCCAAGGCCGCTGGCCCGGGCAAGTTCAAGATGGGTGGTACCGGCTCCAAGCAGGAAGACCAGATCATCACCGTGGGTCTCGAAAAGGCAACTGGCACCAAGTTCAGCTACATTCCCTACAAGGGCGGTGGCGAAGTGGCTGTCCAGCTCGTGGGTAACCACGTTGACTCCACCGTGAACAACCCGGCTGAAGCTGTCGCCCAATGGCGTGCTGGCTCGCTGACCGCCCAGTGCGTGTTCGACGACGTCCGCCTGCCGTACAAGGAAAAGGTCACCCCGACCATGTCCTGGAACGACATCCCGACCTGTAAGGAAGCTGGTGTTCCGACCGACTACCAGATGCTGCGCGGCATCTTCATGGCTCCTGGCGTAACCGCCGACCAAGTCGCCTACTTCAACGAAGTCTTCAAGAAGATGATGGCTACGAAGGAGTGGAAGGAGTACATGGAGAAGGGTGCTTTCAGCCAAACCGTGCTGACTGGCAAGGAATTCACCGACTGGCTGACCAAGGCAGAAGCTAACCACAAGCAGCTGATGCAAGAAGCCGGCTTCCTGGCCAAGTAATAACTTTGTAGTAAAACCTGACTGGCTAAATCGCTCGCGGTTTAGCCAGTCTTTGTATCAACCTCAAACGCGGGGCAGTTTATATGCAGGATAATCACAACAACGAGGGCGGCGCGATTAGCCAGAAGTCGGCGGAAATCGTCACTGCCATCATCATTACGCTCTTCGGCGCTGTCGTCATGTGGGACAGTAACCGCATCGGTGCCGGTTGGGGCTCGGATGGTCCGGAATCGGGCTCTTTCCCCTTCTACGTCGGTCTGATGATTGTCATCAGCGGCATTGTTACGGCCATCAATGCTTTCCGTGCCGATGGCAAGGAACTCGGCGACTTCGTTGAACACGATCAACTCCGACTGGTCATGGCCGTGCTCATTCCGAGCATTGTCTACGTTGCCTTCATCGGCTTCATCGGCATCTATGTTGCGTCGGCGATCTTCATCATCGCCTTCATGATGTGGCAAGGCAAGTTCGGCGTACTCAAGTCTGTATCCGTGGCGATACCTGTGAACGTCTTCTTGTTCTTCATGTTTGAAGTGTGGTTCACGATTCCGCTGCCTAAGGGTCCGCTGGAAGCCATGTTCGGTTACTAAATCGACCTTAGAAAAAGTATTAGGAGAAGGTTGTGGAAGAAATTAATGCATTGATGGGCGGTTTTGCCGTCGCACTGACGTGGCAAAACGTCATGTACATGTTCATCGGCACCATTCTGGGTGTGCTGATTGGTACCCTGCCGGGTCTCGGTGGTGCCAACGGCGTGGCCATTCTGCTGCCGCTGACGTTCTCGATGGAGCCGACCTCGGCAATCATCATGCTGTCCTGTATTTACTGGGGTGCGCTGTTCGGTGGTGCTATCACCTCGATTCTGTTCAACATCCCGGGTGAGCCCTGGTCCGTTGCAACGACCTTCGACGGCTACCCGATGGCCCAGAAGGGCGATCCTGGTACGGCACTGACGACGGCATTCACCTCGTCTTTCGTCGGCGCCTTCGTCGCTGTTCTGATGATCACCTTCCTGGCTCCGATGGTTGCCAAGTTCGCACTGAAGTTCGGCCCTGCTGAATTCTTCGCTGTGCAACTGCTGACCTTCTGTTCCTTCGTGGGTATGTCCAAGGAACCGCCGTTCAAGACCATCGCCGCCATGATGATCGGTTTTGCACTGGCTGCTGTTGGTATGGACACCATCACCGGCCAGCTGCGTCTGACCTTCGGTGAAGAAGAACTGATGCGCGGTTTTGACTTCCTGATCGCCGTTATCGGTCTGTTCGGTCTGGGTGAAATCCTGCTGACCATGGAAGAAGGTCTGGCCTTCAAGGGCACCGAAGCCAAGATCGACGCCAAGGTTGTGTTCCAGACCTGGGCTAAGCTGCCGGCTTACTGGGCGACCTTCATCCGCGGCTCGCTGATCGGCTGCTGGATGGGCGTGACCCCGGGCGGTGCTACCCCGGCTTCGTTCATGTCCTACGGTATCGCCAAGAAGTTCGCCAAGAATCCGGCTGGCTTCGGCAAGGGCGAAATGGAAGGCATCATCGCTCCGGAAACCGCTGCTCACGCTGCCGGTACCTCCGCACTGCTGCCGATGCTGACCCTGGGTATCCCAGGTTCGCCGACCGCTGCCGTGCTGCTGGGCGGCCTGCTGATCTGGGGTCTGCAACCGGGTCCGCTGCTGTTCGTCGAAAAGGCTGACTTCGTTTGGGGTCTGATCGCTTCGATGTACCTCGGTAACATCGCCGGCCTGATCGTGGTTCTGACCACCGTGCCGTACTTCGCAGCCATCCTGAAGATCCCGTTCTCGATCATCGCTCCGGTGATCCTCGTGATCTGCGCCATCGGTTCCTACACCGTGGGTAACGCGATGTTTGACGTGTATCTGATGATCGTCTTCGGCATCATCGGCTATGTGTTCAAGAAGCTGTCCTACCCGCTGGCTCCGATGGTTCTGGCCCTGGTGCTCGGCGACACCGCCGAAGGCGCCTTCCGTCAGGCTCTGCTGACCTCGCAAGGCGATCTGAGCGTGTTCTGGGCCAACGGCCTGGTGGGTGGCATCACCGCCCTCGCACTGATCATGCTGTTCTCGCCGCTGTTCAGCAAGGTCTGGTCGCTGGCCAAGGGCAACAAGGCCGCTGCCTAAGTCGTAGATATTCGGTGCTCCCGTTCGCAAGGACGGGAGTCCGAGAGAAGTCAAAACAGCCTTGTCCGTGCAAACGGGCAAGGCTGTTTTCTTTTATGCGTGCTGCCGTGGGGCAAACACCAACGCTTTGAAACCCGCCGTCGTGTTGTCCCGGAGCATGTGCTCTTCAAGCAGAGCGGTTAAAATACGCCTCAGCCTTGTTCGCCAAAGCGGATAGGGCTGTTTTCTTTAAGCCTTCCGATCCGTTCATGAAATACATCAGCACGCGCGGCAATGCGCCGGCCCTCTCTTTCAGCGACATTCTCCTTGGTGGTCTGGCGCCCGATGGCGGCCTGTATCTTCCCGAGGCTTATCCGCAGGTCAGCAAGACCACCCTGGCTCAATGGCGCAAGCTGTCGTATGCCGAGCTGGCCTACGAGATCTTCAGTCTGTATGTCGATGACATTCCCGCCGCCGATCTGAAGGCGCTCGTCGCCAAGACCTATACGGCGCAGACATACCATTTCTCGCGCGATCCGGCCAAGGCGGGCGACATTACGCCGCTGACCACGCTGGAGCCGGGGCTGCATCTGCTTGAGCTGTCCAACGGGCCGACGCTGGCCTTCAAGGACATGGCCATGCAGCTGCTCGGCAATCTGTTCGAGTATGTGCTGGCCAAGCGCGGGCAGGAGATCAATATCCTCGGCGCGACTTCCGGCGACACCGGTTCGGCGGCCGAGTATGCGATGCGCGGTAAGACGGGTGTGCGTGTGTTCATGCTCTCGCCGGACGGCAAGATGAGTGCCTTTCAGCGCGCTCAGATGTATTCGCTGCAGGACGAGAACATCTATAACATCGCCATTCGCGGCATGTTCGACGACGCCCAGGATATCGTCAAGGCGGTCTCCAACGACGCGGCCTTCAAGGCCGAATACAAGATTGGTGCCGTGAATTCAATCAACTGGGCGCGCGTGATGGCTCAGGTCGTCTACTATTTCAAAGGCTATTTCGAAGCCACCGCGACGGAAGACGAAGAAGTCAGCTTCTGCGTGCCTTCGGGCAACTTCGGCAATATCTGCGCCGGCCATGTGGCGCGCATGATGGGGCTGCCGATTGCCAAGCTGGTGTGCGCCACCAACGAGAACGACGTGCTCGACGAGTTCTTCCGCACCGGTGTTTATCGCCCGCGCCAGACTGCCGAGACCTATGTCACGTCCAGCCCTTCGATGGATATTTCCAAGGCTTCGAACTTCGAGCGCTTTGCTTTTGACCTGCTTGGTCGCGATGCCGGCAAGGTGCGAGAGCTGTGGGCCAAGGTGGATGCTGGCGGCAGCTTTGATCTCAGCCAGACGCCGTTCTTCGCGCGCCTGCCCGAGTTCGGCTTCCTCTCGGGCAACAGCACGCATGGCGACCGCCTGGCGACGATACGCTATTGCTGGGAGCGCTATCGCACCCTGATCGATACGCATACCGCCGACGGCCTTAAGGTGGCACTGGAGGTGCGCGACGAGGCTGTACCCATGATCGTGCTGGAAACCGCCCAGGCGGTGAAGTTCGCCGAGACCATCGAAGAGGCGCTGTCCCTGCAGGCACCGCGCCCGGCCGAGCTGGAGGGGATTGAGAACCTGCCCCAGCGCGTCGAGGTCATGGATCCCGATACGGCGGCGGTCAAGGCCTATATCCAGGCCCGCTGCTGAACTGCGGTAGAGACGAAAGAGCCAGTCTGCGGACTGGCTCTTTTATTGGGCAAGCGCCTGCTGATCAGAGGTAGTAGACGGCCGGAAAAACGGTGATCGCAAGCACCAGGATCAGCCACTCTAGATTGTGGCGACCTAGCCATCCGGTGAAGTGCAGTGCCAGTACCGTGATCGCCACGACGTAGTAGAGCAGAAAGAGCATAAACCCCCCGAACCGGCCAGCCGTCTTGAATGAGCAATACTGAAACCGCGGCTGTCAGTGCGAGAATTTTAGCATACCTCAATGCGGCCCTTGTTCGTCTGGCGCCAGATAGGGACCGAGTTTTCCCATTTTTGCCAACTCGCGGATAACGCCCACCGTATCGATGTCGGCCTGTATGTACGCCTGTTCGAGATGATTGCGCACCATCTCGTCGCTCTTGTCATCCACGTTGCCGTAAGTGAAGCGGATGAAGAAGCGGCCCGGATACGGCTCCTCGATGCGCATGTGCAGAGTGCTGGCGGCAAATTGCTCACTGGCCATGATTTCATAGCGCACCGCCTGCATGGGTTCGAAGAAGACTTCGTCATAGACGCGCAGCGCACCGAAGCGCAGTTCGCGATGCATATAGTCGGTACGTCGTTCCAGCACGGTGCAGGCATCGAGCCCCACCGCCGACAGCTCCGGCTTCTCGGCCCGCATGACCAGCCCTTGCCAGAGCTGATTGCGCGACAGGGGCTCCAGCAGCGCGTTGTCCGGGTCGTTGATTTCAATCAGGTGTTCGAAGTTCATGTGAGCAGGTCGAGATTCAGATGCTCGGCCGCGATGCGTGGATCGGCGGGCACAAGATGGGGGATATGACCAAGCAGCGGTGCAGCAATCCGTGACTTCAGCGCTTCCAGATTGGCGGCAGCGTGCCGCATGCCCGGATCGATCTGGTTGGCGATCCAGCCGGCCAGGCGCAGTCCGCGTGCCTGTATCGCTTCCAC
Source organism: Rhodocyclaceae bacterium (assembly GCA_035565355.1). GTDB lineage: Bacteria > Pseudomonadota > Gammaproteobacteria > Burkholderiales > Rhodocyclaceae. Next base: position 25,139 of record DATMSM010000068.1, on the reverse strand, counting down.
GGTCAGCAGGGTGTGGCTGATGCAGCCCAGGCGCATGCCGACGACGAGTATGAGCGGGAGATCGAGTTCGAGCGCCAGATCGGCGGTATCCTGGGTGTCGCTCAGGGGCACGCGAAAGCCGCCCACGCCTTCGACCACGACGATTTCGGCCTGGCTGCGCACCTGTTCCAGACAGGCCTCGATATGCTCCAGATCGAAACTCACACCTTCGCCGGCGGCAGCGATATGCGGGGCCACCGGCTCCTGCAGCAGATAGGGGCAGACCAGTTCTGGCGCGATGGCGACATTGCTGGCGGCACTAATCAGGGCGACATCGTCGTTATGCCAGTGATCATCGGTCCAGACGGCCCCGGCCGCAATCGGCTTCATGCCAGCCACCTGGCGGCCTTGGACTGCAAAGGCATGCAGCAGGGCGGCGCTGCAAAGCGACTTGCCGATTTCAGTATCGGTACCGGTTACGAACCACGCATTCATTCAGTTTGCCTCCTGTTCCGCTGTCGCCAGTGCGCTGCACAACCGATCAATATCGCTGTACGCATGCGCTGCCGATAGCGCGATGCGCAAACGTGCGGTGCCTGCAGGCACCGTCGGCGGCCGGATTGCCGGCACCCACAGGCCGGCCTGGTCCAGCGATTGTGCTGCCGCCAGCGTGGCGCCATTGCTGCCGATGAGCAGCGGCTGGATGGCCGTCGCTGATGGCAGCAGCGACCACTTCTGTGTTTGCAACTGGGATTTGAAGTGCCGGATATTGGCGTGCAGGGCGGCACGGCGCTGTCTGCCTTCGCTGCCGGCAATCAGCTCCAGGCTGCGGCTGACGGTGTGCGCCACGGCCGGCGGTGCAGCGGTGGTGAAAAGATAGGTACGGGCGCGCTGAAGCAGCCAGTCGATCACGCTTGCATGCGCGACGACGAAGGCGCCAGCGACGCCGGCGGCCTTGCCCAGGGTGCCGGTGTACACGATGCGTTCGGAACGCAGGTCGAAGTGTTCCAGCGCACCGCAACCATTCTCGCCGAGCACGCCGAAGCCGTGCGCGTCATCGACGATCAGCCAGGCATCGTGGTGCTCGGCCAGCTGCGCCAGTGCGGGCAGCGGGGCGATGTCGCCGTCCATGGAAAACACGGCGTCGGTGACGATGAGCTTGTGGCCCGCGCTTGAGTGCTTCAGTACGCTTTCTAAAGTAGCCAGATCGGCATGCGGGTACTCGATCAGCTCCGCGTCGCGGGCGAGGCGGGCTGCGTCAATCAGGGAAGCGTGATTGAGCGCATCGGCAAAGATTGCGCGGCCGCTGCGCTTGCTGGCGGTGTCGCCAGCTTCGACCATGGCCGGGGTAACCGCCAGGTTGGCCATGTAGCCGGTGCAGAAGAAGAGGGCGCGCGCCTCGGGTATCCACGGCGACAGCATAGAGGCGAGCTGCTCCTCCAGCAGGGCATGGGCGCGGCTGTGGCCGCTGACTAGATGCGCGGCGCCGCTGCCGACGCCGTAACGCCGGGCGCCTGCGGCCATGGCTTCGACTAGCGCCGGATGATTGGCGAGACCCAGATAGTCATTGCTGCAGAAGGCCAGCAGCTCGCGATCATCAATGCGGATGTGCGGCGAGCAGGGCGTTTCCACAGTGCGTACACGCCGCCGCAGGTTCTGGCGCGCCAGGGCTTCCAGCTTGTCGCTGATGGTGTCAAGCAGCCTCATGTCGCCATGGCCTCGTTGAAGGCCGCCTGCGTCGCACTGGCCAGATGCATGAGCTCGTCGTCGTCGAGCAGATACGGCGGCATCAGGTACACCGTGGTGCCAATCGGGCGCAGCAGCAGTTCGTGCCTGAGTGCGGCCTCATGGAAGCGGCGTGAGAAGGTGGCGGCCTTGGTTTCGTCTTCAATGATTGCGTCGAAGGCCCAGACCATGCCTCGATTGCGGTAGTGGCGGATGCGCCGGTCGGCAGCGATACCCTGCAGCAGTTCGTTGAGGCGCGCCGCACGCAGGCGGTTACCGGCGAGTGTGTTTTCCGATTCGAACAGGTCAAGCATGGCCAGCGCGGCGCGGCAGGCCATGGGGTTGCCGGTATAGGAGTGCGAATGCAGGAAGCCGCGCGTCACGTCCTCGTCGTAGAAGGCGGCGTAGATCTTGTCCGTGCTCATGACCAGCGACAGCGGCAGATAGCCGGCGCTGATGCCTTTGGAGAGACAGAGGAAGTCCGGCCAGATCTTGCCTTGCTCGCAGGCGAAGAAAGTGCCGGTGCGGCCACAGCCGACCGCGATCTCGTCGGCGATCAGATGAACTTCATACTGGTCACAAAGACGGCGCGCTTCGCTGAGATAGCGCGGATCGTACATGGCCATACCGGTGGCGCACTGGATCAGCGGCTCGACGATAAAGGCGGCGATCTGTCCATGCTTCTCGGCGAGCAGCGCTTCCAGGGCCTGCAAGGCGATTTGGGCGGCTTGCTCGGGTGTGTCGGCATGGCGCGCGTCCGGCGTGGGGACGCGGTGCGCATGGCGCAGCAGCGGGTCGTAGGCATCGCGGAACAGGTCCACGTCGGTGACATTCAGTGCGCCCAGGGTTTCGCCGTGATAGCTGTGCTGCAGGCAGATGAACTCGCGCTTTTCGGCGCGGCCGCTGTTCTGCCAGTAGTGGAAACTCATCTTGAGCGCGATTTCCACCGCCGAAGCACCGTCCGAGGCGTAGAAACAGTGGCCCAAGGCATGTCCCGTCAGCGCGGACAGACGTTCTGAAAGCTCCACCACCGGCACATGCGTGCAGCCCGAGAGCATGACGTGCGCGAGCGTGTCGAGCTGGTCCTTGAGCGCGGCATTGATGGCCGGGTGGGCATGGCCGAAGAGATTGACCCACCAGGAGCTGATGCCATCGAGATAGCGCTTGCCGTCGTAGTCGTACAGCCAGGCGCCCGCGCCGCGTGCAATGGCGAGCGGCGGCAGAGTTTCGTGCCGCTTCATCTGCGTGCATGGATGCCAGACGGCCTTGAGGCTGCGCTGCTGCAGGTCGCTGCTTTTCTGCTCTTGGACGGACATGGACGGTGGATGAAATGAGGCGATGAATCGACCGCTATTTTATCAGGCGAGCTCAAGCCCTCCCGACCTGCCAGGTAGGCGGCTTCGGGTTAAGATTGACGATTGAAACTGCAGGAAGCAAGACATGGAACTCGATACGCTACTCCCCGATCTGCACGCGCGGATCACGACGGTTCGCCGCGACATTCACTCCCACCCCGAGCTGGCTTTCAAGGAAAACCGTACTGCCGATGTCGTGGCCGACTATCTGGCCGGGCTTGGCATCGAGGTGCATCGCGGCCTGGCCGGTACCGGCGTGGTGGCGAAGATCTCCGCCGGGAGTTCGACAAGAGCAATAGGCCTGCGCGCCGACATGGATGCGCTGCCGCTCAGAGAGCTGAATACCTTTCCGCATCACTCGAAGATCGACGGCCACATGCATGCCTGCGGCCACGACGGCCATACCGCCATGCTGCTGGGTGCGGCCGAGGCGCTGGCGAAGACGCGCAACTTCGACGGCACTGTCTACCTGATCTTCCAGCCGGCCGAGGAGCATGAAGGTGGCGGCCGCGTCATGGTCGAAGAGGGCTTGTTCGAGAAGTTTCCGATGGAAATGGTGTTCGGCCTGCACAACTGGCCGGGCCTGGAGGCCGGCAAGATCAGCGTGATCGAGGGCCCGGTCATGGCCGGCACCGACCGCTTCGAGATCACCGTCACCGGCCGCGGCGGCCACGCCGCCATGCCGCACCAGGCCAATGACGCGGTCGTTGCCTCGGCGGCGCTGATTACCAACCTGCAGACCCTGGTCTCGCGCAACACCGACCCGCAGGAAGCCACGGTGGTCAGCGTCACGCGCATTCATGCCGGCCATGCCGACAACATCCTGCCCAATTCGGTGGTCATGGGCGGTACGGTACGTACGCTCAAGCCCGAACTCAAGGACATGATGGAAGCCGGCGTGCGGCGTATCTGCACGGGCATCGAAGCCATGTTCGGGGTGGAGGTCGATCTCGTCTACTCCTATGGCTATCCGCCGACCATCAATGCCAAGCAGGCAACCGAGCACGCGCGTGCCGTCGCCGCGAAGGTGGTGGGGGCGCAGAATCTCGTTACCCATCTCAAGCCCAGCATGGGCGCGGAGGATTTTGCCTACATGGCGGCAGTCAAGCCCGGCTGCTATGTCTGGCTGGGCAACGGCATGGGTGAGGGCGGCTGCATGCTGCACAGCCCGCATTACGATTTCAACGACGAGGTGATCCCGACTGGTATCCGCTACTGGGTCACGCTCGTCGAAACAATACTCGCAAACAAGGATGCACAATGACCGATCTGTTTTCTCCCGCCAAATTCGGCGCCATCGAACTCGCTAATCGTGTCGTCATGTCCTCGCTGACGCGCTGCCGCGCCGGCGAGGGCAATGTGCCGACCGAGCTGATTGCCGAGTACTACCGGCAACGTGCGGGTTGCGGCCTGATCCTGACCGAAGCGTCTCCGGTCTGTCCGGAAGGGCATGGTTACGTGCGTACGCCGGGCATTCATACCGATGCGCAGATCGCCGGCTGGCAGAAGGTGACGCAGGCGGTGCACGCCGCCGGCGGCAAGATCGCGCTGCAGCTCTGGCACGTCGGCCGTATCTCGCATCCGGCCTTGCAGCCGGCCGGCAAGCTGCCGGTCGCTCCCTCCGCCATCAAGCCGGCGGGACAAGTGTATGACGGCAAGACCATGAGCGATTACGTCACCCCGCGCGCACTGGAAGCCGCCGAGCTGCCGGCACTGGTGGCAGCCTATGCGCAGGCGGCCAAGAATGCCATCGATGCCGGTTTCGACGGCATCGAGGTGCACGCCGGCAATGGCTATCTGCTCGACCAGTTCCTGCGTTCCTCGACCAACCAGCGCGACGACGCCTATGGCGGCAGCAAGGAAAAGCGGGCACGCCTGCTGCTAGAGGTGATGGACGCGGTCTGTCATGCCATCGGTAACGAGCGCACCGGTCTGCGCTTGTCGCCGGTGACGACCTTTGGCGACATCAGCGACGAGAATCCGCAGGCGACCTTCGACCATGTCGTGACTGAGCTCAATTCTCGCCGTCTTGCCTTCCTGGACATCCTGCAGGGCACCGGCGGAGCTCCACGCGAGCAGTGGCTTCCGTTCGACTACCGTCGCACGCGCGCGCTCTACGAGGGCAACCTCATTCTCAACAATGGCTACGATTTCGCCAGTGCGCAGGCGGATCTGCAGGCCGGCCACGCCGACGCGATTGCCTTCGGCAAGCTGATGCTGGCCAATCCCGATCTGGTCGAACGCTTCCAGCGCGGCGCAGCGCTGAATGCCCCGGATGTGAGCACCTTCTATATGGGTGAAGACAAGGGCTATACCGACTATCCTTTTCTCTCGACCTGAGTAGAAAAGACATCGGCCCCGCAGGGCGGGGCCGATGAAGATGCTGCCTAGAAGCTAGTACGACTTAGTATCCGGCGGCTGCACCGTCGCTGCGCGGGTCGGTGGCGCCGTAGCGAACACCGCTGGCGGGGTCGATCCAGATCGCACCGGCGTGACCCATGGTGTCGGTATAGTCTTCGACGACCTTGATCGGATGACCGCGACGCGTCAGTTCTTCGCTGACGCTGGTCGGCACGCGGCCCTCGATCTTCAGATCATTCGAGGCGGCGCCCCAGGTACGGCCGTGCAGCCAGCGCGGGCCGTTGATGGCGTCCTGCGGTGACATGCCGAAGTCCACGATACGAGTGACGATGGCGGCTTGCGTCTGTGGCTGCCCTTCGCCACCCATGGTGCCGTACACCAGCAGCGGCTTGCCGTTCTTCAGAAGCATGGCAGGGTTGAGCGTATGGAAGGTGCGCTTCTTCGGCTCAAGACGGTTGATGTGCTCCGAATCGAGTGAGAAGAAGCTGCCACGGTTCTGCAGCAGCACGCCCGTACCGGCCGGCACGATGCCCGAGCCGAAGTCGTGATAGACGCTCTGGATCAGGGAAACGGCGTTGCCGTCCTTGTCCACCACGCCCAACCAGATCGTGTCGCCCTTGGGGTCGAGCGGCTTGACCGAGTTGGCTGCACTTGCCATCTGGATGCGCTTGGCCTGGTCCATGCCATGTTGCTTGGAGAGCAGGAAGTCGACCGGGATCTTGTTGAAGTCCGGGTCGGTGAGGTACTTGTCGCGGTCGGCGAAGGCTTCCTTGGTGGCCTCGATGATCAGGTGATAGTGATCGGCCGTGCCTTCACCGGTGCTCTTGACATCGAAGTTGTTGAGGACATTGAGTATCCCGAGTGCGGCCATGCCCTGCGTGTTGGGCGGCAGGTTGTAGGCGACCGTATCACGATAGGGCACGTTCAACGGCTTGACCCAGTCGGCCTTGTGGTTGGCGAAGTCGTTCAGCGTCAGCACGCCACCGTTCTTCTGCAGATCGCTGACAATCTGCTTGGCAATGGGGCCCGTGTAGAAGGCCGAGGCGCCGTCCTTCGCGATCAGTTTCAGGGTCTTGGCCAGGTCCGGCTGCTTGAAGATTTCGCCGACCGCATAGACGCTGCCGTCGGGCTTCAGATAGGTCTGCTTGAAGCCATCGAAGCGCTGCAGATTGCGGAACTCCTGATCATTGGTGGCGACGTTGATCTGCGACCACTTGTGCATGGAGGGAGATACCGCAAAGCCCTTCTGCGCATAGCCGATCGCGCTGCCCATCAGCTGCGACCAGCTGAGCTGCGTGCCCATGCTGGTCTTGCCGTAGCGGTACGCGGCATCCCAGCCGGAGATGACGCCGGGCACCGTGTTGGCGGACAGATAGCCACGCGCCGGAATCTTGCTGTAGCCCTTGCTCTTGTAGAAGTCGATGCTAGCCTTTTCGCCGGAACGTCCGCTGGCGTTAAGCGCACGCATCTCGCCGGTCTTGGCGTTGTAGATCAGCCAGAAATTGTCGCCGCCGATGGTGTTCATCTGCGGATAGACAACGGCCAGGGTGGAGGCGGCGGCGATGGCGGCGTCAATGGCATTGCCGCCGTTGCGCAAGGCCTCCAGGCCGGCTTGGGTAGCCAAGTGATTGGACGTGGTGACCATGCCCTGGGTGCTGACCGGGGTCAGACAACGGGATGGCGTGTTGCAGTACTTGCCGGTGGTTTCAAAGGCCTGTGCCGACATAGCGGACAGGCAGGCAAGCGCAAGCAGGCTGCGTGAATAGGGGAACGACATATGCAACTCCTCATGGTGGATAAGGACCTTCTGCCAAAGGTCATGGCGCATACGACTGATATATCAATAGTATGTGCGTGCAATCCTAACGATGACTTGGGGAGATTGCAATTGTTTGCGCGTCCTTTTTTCTATCTGCATGTTTTATTGGATTTTTTGAACTTGAACGCGAGATGCGGTGACGGCACCTGTGCTTTTCTCCGGCGCGCAGACACAAAAAAGCCCGGCAGTTGCCGGGCTTTTTCGTAGACAGCGTGGGGCTTACTTCTTTGTGTCCGCCGCCTTGACTGCCTGCACCGAGGGGCGCGCGGCAACGCGTTCGGCAAACGCGTTCAGGTTGGCGAAGCTGCTCAGATCGACGTTGACCAGGCCGCTCCAGCCCAGCACCACGAACAGGTAAGCGTCGGCAGCACCGAAATCGTCACCCAGCAGATAGGGCGTGTCGGCCAGTGCGGCATCGACGTGGGCGAGGCGCTTGGACAGCTTGGTGCGGACGGCGTCCTTCCACTCATCGGGTGCGCCGCGGTCGAACAGGGCGCTGTAGCCGCCCTTGTGCAGTTCGGTAGCGATGTAGTTGAGCCAGCTTTGCAGCTTGTAGCGTTCGGGCGTGCCATTGGCCGGCGCCAGCTTCGCGTTCGGAGCCAGGTCGGCGATGTACTGATCGATGGCCGGCCCTTCGGTCAGGATGGTGCCGTCGTCCAGCTGCAGGGCCGGCACATAGCCGTTCGGGTTGATCTGCAGATAATCGGCGCCGCTGGCGGTCTGCCGGGTCTTGAAGCTCACGGCCTCCTGTTCGCAGGCAATACCGGCCTCGGCGAGCAGGATGCGCGGGACGGTGGAGCAGGTGCCGGGGGTGTAATAGAGTTTCATCGGGAGGTCTCCGTTGGCTGGTTTGTAAAAGGCTGTTTTTCCGGAAGGCGGATGGCTACAGCATGCATACAACGATCCTGCGGTGCAAGAGGAGGTTTGTACGCGTGCCGCAGAGGAATGCCCCTATCATTATGCAGCGGCTTCAGGCCCCGCCCCCTGATTCGCCAGCCCTCTGCCCTTAAACCGACCACCGACGCCTCCGGATGTGGATAGTTGATATCGCCCTGCGGCGCCCCTACACCTTTCTGGTGATGGCGCTGCTGATCTTCCTGTCGGCCCCGCTTGCGCTGATGCGGATGTCCACCGACATCTTTCCGGAAATCGATATTCCGGTGATCAGCATCATCTGGAACTACAACGGCCTGTCAGCGCAGGAGATGGGGCAGCGCATCACGGCCATCAACGAGCGCTCGCTGACCACCACGGTCAACGACATCGAGCACATCGAGTCGCGCTCGCTGGCGGGTGTGGCCGTGATCAAGATCTTCTTCCAGCCGGGCGCGAACATCCAGACGGCGCTGGCCCAGGTCACTTCCGTCGTGCAGACCATGTTGCGCCAGCTGCCCTCGGGCGCGACGCCGCCGCTGATCATCAAGTATTCGGCCTCGAGTGTGCCCGTCATCCAGCTCGGCCTTTCCAGTACCGCCTTGCCGGAGCAGCGCGTCTTCGATACGGCGGTGAACTTTCTCCGGCCGCGCCTCGTGACCATCCCCGGTGTCGCGATTCCCTTCCCCTACGGCGGCAAGAACCGCGTCATCTCGGTAGACCTCGATCCGCAGGCGCTGCAGGCCAAGGGCTTGTCGGCGACCGATGTGGTCAATGCCATCAGCGTGCAGAATCTGATCCTGCCGGGCGGCACGGCCAAGGTAGGCGAGACCGAGTACACCGTCAAGATGAACGGTTCGCCGCAGCTTATCGAGGAGCTCAACGATCTGCCGGTGCGCACCGTCAATGGCGCCACCACCTACCTCGGCGAGGTTGCGCGCGTGCGCGACGGCTTCGTCAATCAGACCAATATCATCCGCAAGGACGGCGAGCGCGGCGTGTTGCTGTCGGTGCTGAAGAACGGCAGCGCCTCGACCCTGGACATCGTCAGTTCGTTGCGCGCCAAGCTGGAGGAGGTGCTCCCGACGCTGCCGGACGATGTGACGGTGACGCCGCTGTTCGACCAGTCCGTCTTCGTGGAGGCCGCCATCAGCAGCGTGGTGCACGAAGGCCTGATTGCCGCCTGCCTGACTGCGATCATGATCCTGGTCTTCCTCGGCAACTGGCGCAGCACCTGCATCATCGCCATCTCCATTCCGCTGTCGGTGTTGTGCTCCATCCTGGCCCTGTACGCGCTCGGCGAAACCATCAACATCATGACCCTCGGCGGTCTGGCACTGGCGGTTGGCATTCTCGTCGATGACGCGACTGTGACCATAGAGAACATCGAGCGCTACCTGCATCTTGGCCACGATCTCGAAACCGCCGTGCGCGAAGGAGCGGGAGAGATCGCCATTCCGACGCTGGTGTCCACGCTCAGTATCTGCATCGTGTTCGTGCCCATGTTCTTCCTCACCGGCGTGGCCCGCTATCTCTTCGTGCCGCTGGCCGAAGCGGTGATGTTTGCGATGCTGGCCTCCTATGTGCTGTCGCGCACCCTGATTCCGACGCTGGTCATGTTGTTCATGCGCAATCATGCGGCGCCCTCGGCCGACGCCAAGCCCAGCCTGTTGCAGCGCGTGTATCGCAGCTTCGATGCGCGCTTCGAGCAGATGCGCGGCGGCTATATCAATCTGCTCAGCGCGTTGCTGCCGCGCCGGCGCGTTTTCGCGCCGCTGTTCCTCGGCTTCTGCGTGCTGTCCACAGGCTTGTACACTCAGCTCGGCCGCGACTTTTTTCCCAGCCTGGATGCCGGCCAGATTCGCCTGCACTTCCGTATGCCGACCGGCACCCGCATCGAGGAGACCGCCCGCCACGCCGATCTCATCAACGCCGCCATCCGCGAGATCATTCCGGCCGAGGAGCTGGGCACCTTGCTCGACAACCTTGGCCTGCCCTACAGCGGCATTAATCTTTCCTACAGCAACGCCGGCACCATAGGCACGCTCGACGGAGAGACGCTGATTGCGCTCAAGCCCGGCCACGCGCCCAGCGAGGAGTATGCGAACAAGCTGCGCCGCGAATTGCCGCAGCGCTTCCCAGGCATTGAGTTCTTCTTCCAGCCGGCCGATGTGGTGACGCAGATCCTCAACTTCGGCCTGCCGGCCGCCATCGACGTGCAGTTCAGCGGCAACAATCTGCACGAGAACTATGCATTGGCAGCCGAGCTGCAGCGCCGGGTGCAGAAGATCCCGGGGGCGGTGGATGTACACATCCATCAGCGCATCGACCAGCCGGTGATGCGCTTCAACATGGAGCGCAGCCAGCTGCAGCAGATGGGCCTGTCAGCCGCCAATGTTGCGCAGAACGTCCTGGTGCCGCTGTCCGGCAGCTTCCAGACGGCACCGGCTTTCTGGCTGGATCCGAAGAACGGCGTTTCCTATCAGCTGTCGGTGCAGACACCGCAGTATCGCTTCGACTCGCTCGATGCGCTGATGCAGATTCCGGTCGGCAGCGGCAATCCGGCCACGCCAACGCAACTGCTCGGCAACCTCGTGCAGACTGAGACCGGCCGCGAGCAGGCCGTGGTCTCGCGCTACAACCTCAGCCCCGTGGTCGATCTGTATGTCAGTGTCAGCGGCCGCGATCTGGGTTCGGTGGCGGCCGCGGTGGAGCAGGCCATTGAAGAGCTCAAGCCGCGTCTGGCCAAGGGTTCCAGCATCGCCATGCGTGGCCAGGTGCAGACCATGAAGAGCTCCTTCGTCGGCCTGGGCATCGGCCTGGCGGGCGCCATCGTGCTGGTGTATCTGCTTATCGTGGTCAACTTCCAGTCCTGGGTCGACCCCTTCATCATCATTACCGCCCTGCCGGCAGCGCTCGCCGGTATTGCCTGGATGCTGTTCCTGACCGGCACCACGCTCAGCGTGCCGGCCATGACCGGGGCCATCATGACCATGGGGGTGGCGACGGCGAACAGCATCCTGATGGTGTCTTTCGCACGCAAGCGCCTGCGCGAGGGCGAGCCGCCCCTGTCGGCGGCGCTGGAAGCGGGCGCCACCCGCCTGCGCCCGGTGCTGATGACGGCGCTGGCGATGATTCTCGGCATGCTGCCCATGGCGCTGGGCCTGGGTGAGGGCGGCGAGCAGAATGCGCCGTTGGGGCGTGCTGCCATCGGCGGCTTGTTGTTCGCCACGCTGTCGACCTTGATCTTTGTGCCGCTGGTGTTTGCCGAAGTCCACCAGCGCCTGCAGCGCCGCGCTGCCATCGAGCCTCTCACTCCGGAAGGAAAACATTGATATGTCGGACAAGTCGAATCAGCGCCATGCCGAGCTGGGCATACGCAGCCTGCCGCCGGGCGTGCAGCGCGTGCGCATGCTGAAGCGTGCACGCAAGGCCGCCCTGATCGGCCTCGGCCTGCTGGCAGCCGCATCGCTGGTGGTGATCGGCCTGCGCGTGAGCCAGGCTTCCGCCCTGGCGGATGTGGCGCGCGCGCAGGGTGTGCGCTACGTCAAGGTGGTGACGCCCAAGCCGGCCAGCGGCGACAGCCAACTGCGCCTGCCGGGCACGCTGCAGGGTTATACCGAGGCACCGATCTATGCGCGCAACAATGGTTACGTGTCGCGCTGGCTCAAGGACATCGGCGATACCGTCAAGCAAGGCGAGCTGCTGGCCGTGATCGATACGCCGGAACTGGCGCAGCAAGTACAGGAAGCGAAGGCTGTGCAGATTCAGGCCGCCAACAATGTACAACTGGCGCGCAGTTCCTTCGAGCGCTGGGACGCGCTGCGCAAGAGCAACGCCGTGTCGCAACAGGAAATGGAGGAGCGGCGCAATGCGCTGGCCGTGGCGACTGCCGCCGAGGCTGCCGCGACCGCCTCCATGCGCCGCCTGCAGGAGCAGCTGGGCTACAGCCGCATTGTCGCGCCTTTCTCCGGTGTGGTGACGCGCCGCAATATCGATATTGGCAGCCTCGTCGATGCCGGCGGCGGCAGTCGCCTGCTCTTCATGCTGGCCAAGAACGATCCGCTGCGCGTCTACATCTATGTACCGCAGAGCTATGCCGCACGCATACGCACGGGCGATGCGGCGGTAGTTACGCTGCGCGAGCTGCCCGGCGAGGAGTTTGTCGGCAAGATCGTGCGCAGCGCCGGTGCCATTGACACCCAGACGCGCACCCTGCAGGTCGAGGTCAACCTGCCCAATCCGGACGGGCGCCTGCTGCCGGGGGCGTTTGTGCAGGTGGCGATTGAATCCAAGGGCGAAGGCCCGCAAGCGCTGAGCTTGCCCGGCAATGCTCTGCTGTTCCGCGCCAACGGCATTCATGTCGCCTTGGTCGAGGGCGAGGGCCGCGTGCGCCTGGTACCGGTGCGCATTCAGCGTGAGCTCGGTGCGCGCGTCGAGATCAGTGGCCTTGACGCTACTCAGCAGGTCATCATCAATCCACCGGATTCACTGGCGGAGGGCGATTCGGTCCGTATCGTGAGCGAAAAGCCAGCTGGAGAGAAGCCAGCTGCAGAGAAGGCGTCGCAGTAAGATTCAGTCCTTAGAGGCTGAACACGCCACCGGCGCAATAGCTGGTGCGTTCGATGCGCGTAATCGTCGGCAGCAGGTTGAGGCCGCTTGCCGTCTTGAGTTCGCGCGCGCTTTCCTTGAGTTCGTCCAGGGTCTGTTCGACTGCATGCCCGTTGGCGGCGAAGGCGATGGCATTGCCGCTGTCGCAGGATGGAAAGGCCAGTGCCCGACCGTCGAAAGCTTCGCCGAGTCTTTGCACGCTGGCCTTGAACTTGCGGCTGCGCGACAGCAGGTTGACCGCCATGATGCCGTCGCGCGTCAGGCGCGACTTGCAGTCGAGGTAGAAGGGCAGACTGTCGAGGCGACCGGCGCGGGCGTTCGAGTCGAAGCCATCGACCAGGATCAGGTCGTACTTGCCCTTGTTGGCGATGACGAAGTCGGCGCCGTCGGCAATCTCGATGTGGATGCGTTGCGGATCGTCCGGCAGCTTGAAGTATTGATAGGCGGTGGGGACGACGGCCGGATCGATTTCCACTACGGTGATCTTGCAGTCGGGACGATGGCGATACAGGAACTTGGTCACCGAAGCGGCGCCCAGGCCGATCTGCAGCACTTTGCGCGGCCAGCTCTGCTCGGGCCGTAACAGCAGCGCCGTCATCATCTCGCGCGTGTAATCGAGCTCCAGTGACCAGGGGCGCGCAATGCGCATGGCGCCCTGCACCCAGTCCGAGCCAAAGTGCAGGTAGCGCACGCCGGCTTCTTCGCTAATATCAATCAATGCATTCCCCCCGCCCCCTTTCCAGGCAAGGGGGTGACCATGGTTCGCCGCCATGCGGCTCCATATTTATTGCAGCCTTTCCTCGGGGCGGCCCGTCGGAAAGGCGTTCTTTCTTCGTAGTCTCGTCAGTGCAAGCGGCGGGGTATCGTCGGAAACAGCTCTTCGAGCACTTCTTCGCCGAAGACATATTCGTGATTGCAGATGTCGTCGTGCACGCGGATTTCGCCATGCTCCTCAAGGATGGCCTGCACTTCGTCGCGGCCCATCGAGAGCAGGGCGCCTTTCACTTTCTCCTCATCGCGCGGGCAGTGGTAGACGACAGTGTGCGCTTCGAACAGGCGCACGTCTTCTTCGGCGAAGAGGCGGTGCAGCAGTTCGGCGGCGGGTAGGCTGAATTCGTCGGGGCGCACCGTGGCGGCGAGTTGCTGCACACGGTTCCAGCCATCTTCGTCGGCTTCATGCTGCCCCGGCGTCTGAGGTAACTTCTGCAGGAACAGGCCGCAGGCGCGGTCGCCATCGGCGAACAGGAAGAGGCGGGTCGGTTGCTGCTCCGACAGCGCCAGATAGTTCTCGAAAATCGCGGAGACATTGTCTCCTTCGATAGGCACGAAGCTCTGGTAGGGCTTGGGATTGCCGTTGGTCTGCAGCGTCAGCAGCAGCCGACCGTTACCGATCAGTTCGCTTGCAGTGGTCGCGTTGAGGATAGGCTCGGCCTTGGCCATGCCGCGCAGGCGCAGTTGTTCATCGCAGTCCACCACGAGCAGGGAAACCGGACCTTCGCCTTGCAGCTGGAAAGTCAGGCGACCCGGTGCCTTCAACTGCGATCCGATCAACGTGGTAACCGCCGTGGTCTGCCCCAGCAGTTCGAGTACCGGGCGCGGGTAGGCGCGGCCGTGCTGCATGCCCTGCCAGCTGGTCTCCAGCTGGACGATGGCGCCGCGGATATCCAGTTTCTCGAAGATGAAGCGTTGAAACGAATCGCTCATTGTTGACTTTCCCTCCGGCTCCCTTTCCAAGAAAGGGAGCGACCGGCGTTCGCCATGTCTGCGACATGGCGCCACAAAACACGCTTGATGAGCGCTTGGGGGCGGCCCAGCGCGGTCATCGCATAAAGCTTTCGAAGACGGTTGGGTCGAAACCGACCAGCAACTGACCTTTGACCTCGACTACCGGGCGGCGGATCAGGCTGGGGTTTTCTAGCATTAGCGCAACGGCCTGGCCCTGGGCAGTGACGGCCTGCTGCTCGGGCGTTAGCCTCTTCCAGGTTGTGCCCTTGGTGTTCACCAGGGTTTTCCAGCCCAGCGTCTTGCACCATTCGACCAGCTTGGCGCGATCCACGCCTTCTTTCTTGTAGTCATGGAAGACATGCTCGACACCATGATCGGCCACCCAGTTGAGGGCCTTTTTCATGGTGTCGCAGTTCTTGATGCCGTAGAGATGTACCAGTTCGGTGCTCATGGGAATGCCGCCGGATTTCAGAAAACGCAATTTTAAAGCCTAAGCGGGAGGGAGGCCAGCGCGGAGCCCTTGCGAAGTACTTGAAAAAAGCGGCCGTATCCGGATATACAATGCACCGTAGTTCAGGCGTAACGCTTTCTTTGTTCTTAACAAAATGGAGACACGAGATGAGCATTTACAATTTTGACCCGAACACCCTGAAGGCCCCCCTGACCTTCATCTACAACGGCGCCAATCAGCGCTGGAAGGATGAGGCGGCTTTCATCAAGGCCAAGGACACTGGCAACAAGCTGAGCTATATCGACGCCTCCAAGGCCGATCCCGGTCCCGGCATCGATCCCGCAGCCGTCAAGAAAACGCCCTTCCTGCGCGATGCCACCGGCAAGCTGGTGTCCGGCCTGGACGCCGTATATGGTGCCCACAACGGCATCGGTTTCGGCTTCTGGTTCCGCTTCAACCGCATCCCCGGTTTCGTCAGCGAAGGCACCGGCGTCAAACCGGAAAAGAAGGCGGCCTGAGTCTTGGCCCAATGAAAGAACCCCGCTGCGGCGGGGTTTTTTGCTTTTATGAAGAACAGCTCACTTCGAGGTGCCGCAAGTGCTCCGGCGGCGGTGCTGCGTAGGCTTCCATGCCCGGCTGTTGCGTATAAGGCGAGGCCAGAACGCGCGCCAGACGGTCGAGTTCATCAAGATTGCCGCGCTCCGCCTGTTCGATGGCGGCCTGGGCGAGATGGTTGCGCAGCACATAGAGCGGATTGACTGTATGCATGCGCGCGGCGCGTTCTGCATCATCACTGTTTTCGGCCTGCAGGCGCGCGCGATATTTCGGCACCCAGGCGTCGAAGGCGGCGATGTCCATGATGTCTTCGCGCACGCCGCTCGCGGGCTGATCGCTATGGCTTGCTATCAGTGCGAGCTTGCGGAAGCTGAGCGTGAAGTCGCTCTTGCTGCGATGCATGATGGACAGCAGCTCGTTGATGATGGCGTCGTCGCCTTCGCGCACCTCCTGAAAGCCGAGCTTGCCGGCCCAATGCTGCCGCGCGGCGATGCCATAGGCCGGCGCGTACTTGTCGTAGATATTGCGCGCGATGTCCAGGGCTGCGTCGTCATCGTCGGAAAGCAGCGGGAAGCACGCCTGCAGCAAGCGCGAGAGGTTCCATTGGGCGATCTCCGGCTGCATGCCATAGGCATAGCGTCCCTGCTCGTCGGAATGGTTGCAGATGTGGCCGAAGTCGAAGGCGTCGAGGAAGCCGAAGGGGCCATAGTCCAGCGTCAGACCGAGGACGGACATATTGTCGGTGTTCATCACACCGTGGCAGAAGCCCACGGCTTGCCATTGCGCGATCAGTTGTGCGGTGCGCTCGACCACCTGGATCAGCCAGCTCACATAGCGATCGGGACGGCCGCTGAGTTCGGGGAAGTGTTCATTGATGACGTGGTCGGCCAGCGGCGCGAGACGTTCGTGCTGCCCGGTGTGATAGAAAAACTCGAAATGGCCGAAGCGCACAAAACTCGGTGCAGTGCGGCATACGACCGCTGCCGTTTCGACGCGCTCACGATAGACCGGCTGCGGTGAGCCGACCAGGCTCAGCGCCCGCGTGGTCGGAATACCCAGCGCATGCATGGCTTCAGAGCACAGGTACTCGCGGATCGAGGAGCGCAGCACGGCACGGCCGTCGGCATGGCGCGAGTAGGGCGTGAGGCCGGCGCCCTTGAGCTGTAGCTCCATGTGCTGGCCCCGGCTGTCGCGGATTTCCGCGAGCATCAGCGCACGCCCGTCGCCGAGCTGTGGCACATAGACGCCGAACTGGTGGCCGGAGTACACCGATGCCCGGCTCTCATAGCCGGGCCAGGGCCGATTGCCCGCCATGAGTTCGCAAAACTGGGCGCGTAAGGCGGGATTGCTCAGAGTGTCACTGTCGAAGCCAAGATCGGCAGCCAGCGCGGGCGCGACGTGAAGCAATTCCACCTCGGGCAGCGGCGTTGCCGGTATGGGCAGGTTGTACGGGGCGCCGAGCGCAGCGTAGCTTGGATCCAGGGCAGGCAGTTTCATCTGGCTATTGTCTCATGCGACCTCTCGCTCTTTGTGAAGCGCACCGCCCCAGTTGCCCGCTTTGACTTGTAGATATTGCAAGCGATTTTGCGTGTGCTTCATGTTTCATTAAGGCGTGCCGAACTGACAGACAGCGCGGTGCGCCTCGGTTAAACTTCGCGCAGTAGTTGCAGTCTCCGGTAGATCTGGTTTGCTCTACACGTTAATGAGTTGGAGGGGCTAGATGCTGGTTGGTAGTTACGACGACGTGCTGGTCGTCATTTCTCTGGTGGTGGCCATATTGGCGTCCTATACGGCGCTGGACATGGCCGGTCGCGTGGCTACGAGCAAAGGCAGAGCCGCCTGGTGGTGGCTGGTGGGCGGCGCGTTTGCCATGGGCTTTGGCATCTGGTCGATGCACTTTGTCGGCATGCTGGCCTTCAGTCTCCCCATCTCGCTTGGCTACGACGTTCCCATCACCTTGCTGTCGCTGGCGATCGTGATTGCCGTGTCGGCCTTCGCCCTGTGGCAGGTTTCGGCGGCGGTGCTGACGCGTCGTCGTCTGGCCCTGGCAGCGGTCCTCATGGGTGTGGGCATTGCCGCGATGCACTACACCGGCATGGCTGCCATGCGCATGCAGCCAGGCATCCAGTACGACCCGACCTTGTTTGCGCTGTCGGTGCTGATCGCCATTGCGGCTTCCGGTGCCGCCCTATGGATTTTCTTCCAGCTGCGCCGCAATCGCGCCCACCTCATCCTGTATCGGATCGTGGCGGCCATCATCATGGGCTTTGCCATTGTCGGCATGCACTACACCGGCATGGCGGCAGCAAACTTTCCCGCCAACAGCATCTGCCGCGCCGCCAGCGGCGACATGAATACGCACTGGCTGGCTTTGCTCATCGTCGTGATGACCCTCGCCATTCTGGCGATTGCGCTGATTACCTCGGTGCTCGATGCGCGCATGGAAGCGCGCACCTCGGTGCTGGCGAGTTCGCTGGCCGAGGCCAATCGCGAGCTCAGCGAGCTGGCCCTGCAGGACAGCCTGACCAAGCTGCCCAATCGTATCCTGCTGGAAGACCGGCTTAACCATGCGCTCAGCCTGGCAAAACGCGAGTCCACCGTGTTTGCCCTGATGTTCATGGACCTGGATGGTTTCAAGGGCATCAACGACGCCTACGGCCATAACGTCGGCGACCGCCTGCTGATCGAGGTGGCGGGGCGCCTGCGCGAACTCTTGCGCGTGCAGGATACGGTCGCCCGTCTCGGGGGCGATGAGTTCGTGCTGCTGCTTGAGATGACCGATCCCGAAGGCGCCGCCAGTGTGGCCGACAAGCTGGTGCATGTGGTTGGCTATCCCTATATCGTCGGCCCGCACGAGCTGCGTGTGTCCGCCAGCGTGGGTATCGCCATGTATCCGAACGACGGCGAAAACGCCAAGTCGCTGATGACCAATGCGGATGCGGCGATGTACCACGCCAAGCGCTCGGGCCGCAATGCCTACTGCTTCTTCGAGGCGTCGATGAACGCCAATGCGCACGAGCAGTTGCAACTGATGCAGGACCTGCAAGTGGCGCTGGATCACAAGCAGTTCGTGCTCCACTATCAGACCAAGTATGTCGCCCCGGCCGGGCCAATTACCGGCGTCGAGGCCTTGTTGCGCTGGCAGCATCCGACGCGCGGCCTGATCATGCCGGACAGGTTTATCGGCTACGCCGAGAAAACCGGTCTCATCATTCCCATCGGCGAATGGGCGCTCAACGAAGCCTGTCGCCAGATGCGCGTTTGGTATGAACTGGGGCATACCGACTGGCGAGTGGCGGTCAATCTCTCGCCGGTGCAGTTCGGGCATCCGAATCTGCTCAATGTCGTGCGCAATACGCTGGAGAGAAACCAGCTACCGCCCAGCTGCCTGACGCTGGAAGTCACCGAGACCACGGCCATGCGCAATGCCGATGTGAGCCTGGCCATCCTGGAGCGACTGGACGAAATGGGCGTGGATATCTCTATCGACGACTTCGGCACCGGCTATTCCAGCCTGCTCTACCTCAAGCGCTTGCCGGCGTCGGAACTCAAGATAGACAAGGGCTTCATCCAGTCGCTGGAACAGGGTAGCGACGATGCGGCCATTGTCTCGTCCATCATTGCGCTGGGCCAGACCCTGAACCTGCGTATCGTCGCCGAAGGTGTCGAGACCGCAGCCCAGCAGAAATTCCTCACCGATCTCGGCTGCGATTCATTGCAAGGCTATCTGCTGAGCCGTCCGGTGCCGGCCAGCGAGGTCAGGCTGGAGCCGGGCGATTCAGGCGCTGCGGCCTGAGCCTGGCGCCGCCTTACGCGAAGGTGGAGAGATACAACTGTTCAACTTGCTCCCGCGCCCACGGCGTGCGGCGCAGGAACTTGAGGCTGGACTTCACAGAGGGATCGCTCTTGAAGCAGTTGATATCGATCCTGCGGGCGAGGGCGTCCCAGCCGTAGTGATCGACGAGTTCCGTGACGATGCGCTCAAGCGTGATGCCGTGCAGGGGGTTGTTGGCTTGCGAGTTAGGCATGATGATTTTGGCTGAGCGCCGCCGCTTGGATACCCCGTCTATCGATGAAAGATAGCGGCATCAACTTTCCGACCGCTGGCAATACCAGGCGTGTATGAGACCCGCTTGATAAAACTGCACTGGGGATCTAAATCCACCGGCGGCAATAATTGCTTCAACCCTTTGGGCTGCTAGGATTGATACATCCCGGTCATATGCTGCACGCATTTGCTGCATACGCTCGTGTGTAAGGTCTGCTGTAGATAAGGTTCGGAGCCATGTTTCCAGCAAGCTTTGATAGAGCGGCGAATTGATATCCGAGGCCAAGTCAGACGTTACAAGTATGCCAGTTGGCTTGAGTCTGGCCGAGATGGCGCGGAAGAAGCCTGTACGCTGTTCTGCCTCCAGAAGAAACTGTGAGACAAGTAGTGACGTGGCGCAGTCAAACGGTTCCGCTTCAGGCAGCGACTCGAGGTATCCCGTATGGAAGGTACAACGTTTGCGGTAGCCGTTCCTCTCGGCCCGGTCTTTGGCGACCTTAACCATTTCGGAGGAAGGCTCAACAGAAACGAAGGTCCATCCAGGAAAACGTTCTGCGAAGAAGTGGATCTCGGCGCCAGTGCCCGCTCCGACGCACAGCATGCGGGCGTCCTGTGGTAGGCGACTGAATATTGATGCAGCTAGGAGGTGGATTCCGTCTCGTAATGCCGCAAGCCTCGCCCATTGTCGGTCGTATGTACTAGCTTGTTGGTCGAAGGTTGACTCAAGCTGGTTTCTATCCATGTGTCTTTGCTGATTGGCGGCGCCGTTTCTGACGCTTAACGTTAGAGGGAAGTAACGCGGAAGCTTAGTTTAATTAAAGTGCCGAAAGAAAGCAGCTCCCCAAACACAAAGAGCTCCTAATCCGGAGCCCTGTGTGTTTGATGCTAGAAAATTTAACGCTTCAACTTGGCAAACGCCGCCGCCATCGCATTTTCCTGCTGCGGTGCGTTGCGGTTATTACTGTGGCGTTGCACGTCGCGGGGCGAGGCGCTACGATCGTTGCGTTGGCCGTTGCCTTCCGGACGCTTGGCGCTGACTTCGTCGGTCAGACGCATGGTCAGGGCGATGCGCTTGCGCGGGATGTCGACTTCGAGCACCTTGACCTTGACCACGTCGCCGGCCTTGACGACTTCGTGCGGGTCCTTGACGAACTTGTTGGACAGGGCCGAGACGTGCACCAGACCATCCTGATGCACGCCGATATCGACGAAAGCACCAAAGGCGGCGACGTTGGTGACCACGCCTTCGAGCTGCATGCCGGGCAGCAGGTCTTTCAAGTCCTCGACGCCGTCCTTGAAGGTGGCGCTCTTGAACTCGGGACGCGGATCGCGGCCGGGTTTTTCCAGTTCCTTGAGAATGTCCTGCACGGTGGGCAGACCGAATTTCTCGTCGGTGTACTTGTCGGCCTTGAGCGCGCGCACGGTGCTGCTGTCGCCGATGACTTCCTTCACGCCCTTCTTGATGTCGTTGAGGATTTTTTCGACCAGTGGATAGGCTTCCGGGTGTACCGATGAAGCGTCGAGCGGGTTGTCGCCTTCGTTGATGCGCAGGAAGCCGGCAGCCTGCTCGAAGGTCTTGTCGCCGAGGCGGGGCACTTGCTTGAGCGAGTCTCTGCTGGCGAAGCGGCCGTTGGCGTCACGGTGGGCGACGATGTTGGCGGCGAGCGTGCTGTTGAGGCCCGAGATACGGGCGAGCAGCGGGGCACTGGCGGTGTTCACGTCCACGCCGACGGCATTCACGCAATCCTCGACCACGGCATCGAGCGACCTGGCCAGCTTGGTCTGCGACACGTCGTGCTGGTACTGGCCGACGCCGATGGCCTTGGGCTCGATCTTGACCAGTTCGGCCAGCGGGTCCTGCAGGCGGCGGGCAATCGACACGGCGCCGCGCAGGGACACGTCGAGGTCCGGGAATTCCTTGGCCGCGAGTTCGGAGGCCGAGTACACCGACGCGCCGGCTTCCGACACCACAATCTTGTTCATCTTGAGCTCGGGCAGGCCCTTGATCAGGTCGGCGGCCAGCTTGTCGGTCTCGCGCGAAGCGGTGCCGTTGCCGATGCTGATCAGATTGACCTTGTGTTTGACGCAGAGCAGGCCCAGCGTGTGCAGGGTGCCGTGCCAGTCGTTACGCGGCTCGTGCGGATACACGGTAGCGGTATCGACCACCTTGCCGGTGGTATCGACCACCGCGACCTTGACGCCGGTTCGGATGCCGGGGTCCAGGCCCATGGTCACGCGCGGGCCGGCCGGGGCGGCGAGCAGGAGGTCCTTGAGGTTGCGCGCGAAGATGCGGATGGCTTCTTCTTCGGAGCGTTCGCGCAGTGCATTCATGAGCTCCAGCTCAAGGTGCAGCGATATCTTGATCATCCAGGCCCAGCGCGCGGTTTCGAGCAGCCAGCGGTCGGCAGCGCGGCCTTCGTCCTTGATGCCGAAGTGCGCAGCGACGCGGCGCTCGCAAGGCGAGGATAGCGGCGGATCCTGCAGCTCTTCCGGCATCTTCAGCGCCAGGCGCAGCACATCCTCGTTGCGGCCGCGGAACAGGGCGAGAGCACGGTGCGAGGGAATCTCGGAAATGTTTTCGGAATAGGCGAAGTAGTCGCGGAACTTGGCGCCCTCGGTTTCCTTGCCTTCGGCCATGACCGAGGTGAGGATGCCGTCTTCCTGCAATTGCTCACGCAGCTTGCCGAGCAGCTCGGCGTCTTCGGCGAAGCGTTCCATCAAAATCTGGCGCGCGCCGTCGAGCGCGGCCTTGACGTCGGCGACCGGATTCTCAGCGCGGTCGGCGGCGATGTACTTGGCGGCTTCGTCCTCGGGCTTCAGGGTCGGATCGTTGAGCAGCGCGTCGGCCAGCGGCTCGAGGCCGGACTCCTTAGCGATCTGCGCCTTGGTGCGGCGCTTCTGCTTGTAGGGCAGGTAAAGGTCTTCAAGGCGTTGCTTGGTTTCGGCATCTTGGAATTCGAGCAGCAGGGCCGGCGTCATCTTGCCTTGCTCTTCCACGCTGGCGATCACCGCGAGACGGCGTTCTTCCAGTTCGCGCAGATAGCCCAGACGTTCTTCCAGAAGGCGCAATTGCGT
This sequence comes from Rhodocyclaceae bacterium, assembly GCA_035565355.1. GTDB lineage: Bacteria > Pseudomonadota > Gammaproteobacteria > Burkholderiales > Rhodocyclaceae. Next base: position 2,562 of record DATMSM010000068.1, on the reverse strand, counting down.
GTCGTCGAGGCCGCCGGTGACTTCCTTGCGGTAGCGGGAGATGAAGGGCACGGTGGCGCCTTCGTCCAGCAGCTGGACGGCGGCAATGACCTGGGCCGGCTTGGCGCCGATATCGGCGGCGATACGGTGTTCGATCGGGGGCAGCATGGGGAGGTCCGAAACGGTGAGGAACGCACCCTACCGGAGCCCCGGATGCCTGACAAGACTTGACAGGGCGCTTGGGGCGGGTCAGAAAACGGGCAGAAAGGGGCAGGGCGTGCGCTGGCAAATCTCCGGGCGCGGGCAACTGCTCGAAAGAGCGGGATTCCCGGCCTGTTTCGCCGGAACTGATGGCGCGGGGCTGTGGCAAAGTAGCCCGCATGAATGCCGCCCTGTTTGCTCCCGCCAAGGAACTGATCGCCACGTTGCCGCCATTTCCGCTGCTGCCGCTGGCGGCGGTGCGCATGGTGCAGACGCCGGCCCAGATCGAGGCGGCACTGGCCGAACTGACGCTGGAGAATTGCCTGGGTTTCGATACCGAGTCGCGCCCGACCTTTCACAAGGGCCAGGCCTCGGACGGGCCGCATCTGCTGCAGTTCGCCACCGCGGATCGGGCTTGGCTGTTCCAGACGCGTACGGCCGAGGCGCAGGCGGCGGTAGCCCGCTTGCTGCATGACGAGAGGATTGCCAAGGTCGGCTTCGGGCTGGCCAACGACATGAGTCAGCTAGCTGGCAAGTTCGGCATCCACCCGCGCAATCTGGTCGACCTCGACCGCATCTTCCGCCAGCTCGGCTACAAGAATTCGGTGGGCGCCAAGGGGGCGATAGCCATCCTGTTCGGCCAGCGCTTCGTCAAGTCCAAACGTCTGTCCACTTCCAACTGGTCCCTGCCGCAACTGAACGAGCAGCAGCAGCTGTATGCGGCCAACGATGCCTATGCGGCGATACGCGTGCATGCGGCCCTGCAGGAAAGAAATATCGATGAGTGATTTTCCGCCGCACTGGCTGGATTTCTGCGGGGCGGGTTTGCAGGACGAGGTAGCGCAGGCTGAGGCACGCGTTGCCGCAGTCGAGTCCAAGGAGACCATCTATCCGCCACGCGCGTTGCGCTACCGTGCACTGGCCATGAAGCCGGACGAAGTCTCGGTAGTGATACTCGGGCAGGACCCGTATCACGGCGAGGATGCCTGTCACGGCAGCCTGCTGCCGCAGGCCATGGGCCTGTCCTTTTCGGTGCCGGACGGCATGCGGGCGCCGCCGTCACTGAAAAATATCGCCAAGGAACTTGAGAGCGACCTTGGTGCTCGACTGACCAGCGGCGATCTGTCGCATTGGGCGGCGCAGGGCGTGTTGCTACTGAACACCGGCCTCACCGTGAGGAAGGGCGAAGCGGGTTCGCACAAGAAATTCGGCTGGCATGCGGTGACCGACCACATCATCAAGGCGCTGGGCGCATCAGACCGGCCGCGTGTTTTTATCCTCTGGGGCGCGCATGCGCAGGCCAAGCGGACCTTGATCGGAGCGCAGCACTGCGTGATTGAGTCCGTCCATCCCAGCCCGCTGTCGGCGCACCGTGGCTTTTTCGGCAGCAAGCCGTTTTCACGGGCGAATGCGTTCCTGAAGACGCAGGGACGGAAGGAAATTTGCTGGTAGACCGAGGCAGCTAAAGACTTTCACCACGAAGGCACGAAGAACACGAAGTTACACAAAGTAAGACCAAGTCTTTGCAATGCTTTTCTTCGTGACCTTCGTGCCTTCGTGGTGAAGGTTCTTGACCTCAGCCGTTACGGCGCGGGTAACCGTCGGCGATGATGCGCTCCCAGATCACGTCTTTTTCTTCCTGGGTGAGGAAGACCCAGTTGGCGACTTCGGTCACGCTGCGGCCGCAGCCGCGACAGATATCGTCGAAGGTGGTTGAGCACACGGCGACGCAGGGCGAGTCGGGGTAGGGTTTGGTGAATTTCGGATTCTTGTAGTCCATGCGCGCATTTTAAGCCAGCCAGGCCGCGTACAAAAGCAAACGGCCGTCCGAGGACGGCCGCTTTTCATCCGATCCGCTTGATTTAGCGCGGCACCAGCTTGCCGTTCTCGACGCGCACCTTGTCGCCGACGTGCCAGACCGGCTGGGCATTTTCGCGAATACGTGTGGTGCTGCCGTCCTGCGTGAAACGTACCACGATGTCGTAGGCGGTGCCGGCACGCTGCGACTTCTCAATTTGATGGCCGGCATAGGCGCCGCCAGCGATACCGGCGATACGCGCGACATCGCGGCCGGAGCCGCCGCCAATCTGGTTGCCGATCACCGCGCCGAGTACGCCGCCGGCAATGGCGCCGAGGCCGCTACCTTCACCTTCGACAGCAATCGGTTCGATGCCTATCACTTCGGCGCAGTCGGGGCAGGGCGGTGGCGGAGCCGGCTTGCTGCTGTAGCTGGCGCTCTGGTCAGCGGGCACGGGCTTGCTCGAATAGCTGGCAGATTCCTTGGGCTTGGCCGTCGGCTTGGCGGCCTGCTTGACCGGTGCGGGCTTTTCAACCACGGGTGCCGGCTTGGGCGGCTCCGGCGCGACGACGGGTGCGGGGGCG
>DATMSM010000067.1:0-19960 GCA_035565355.1 Rhodocyclaceae bacterium | reverse complement strand
GGCAAACCCTTAAGGTTTGTCCACAGCTTGCCCACAGCCTTACCCACAGAAAAGCCCGAGAAATCCACAAAACCTACTAGATATAGTGTCAAAACGCTCAGGACCCACTAATTCTAGTGGCGCGAGTTTTAATGCGCAAGCCTATTTTTTGAATATTTTTATGTGCAGATAAATCAGTGGCTTCGAGGCATCACCCCATGGGCAAGACAAGTCCGCCTTATTGCGGACGCGCCAAAACAGCCGCAGAGAGGCGGCGCAGCAGACGTGAGAGAACTAAATAAGGGAGGTCAGCCGGGACCAGTCGAAGCACGGCCCCGGGTCGGTCTTGCGGCCGGGCGCGATGTCGGCGTGGCCGACCCGCGCACGCAAGGGATAGGTCGCATACAGGGCTACGCACAGACGCCCCAAGGTCGCGTACTGGGCATCCTCGAAGGGCTGCGTATCGCAGCCTTCGAGCTCGATGCCGATGGAGAAGTCATTGCAACGCGCCCGCCCCTGCCATTCCGAGGCGCCGGCATGCCAGGCCCGGTCCAGGCAGGAGACGAACTGGATCAGGCTACCGTCGCGGCGGATATAGAAGTGGGCGGAAACCTTCATGCCCTGGATCTCGGCGTAATACGGATGCTCGGCCGGGTCGAGGGTGTTGGTGAACAGCTGCTCCACGCCGGGGCCACCGAACTCATCCGGCGGCAGGCTGATGTTGTGAATGACCAGCAGCTCGACCGGCATGCCTGCGGGGCGGGCGTCGCAATTGGGCGAAGCCACGCGCCGGAAGTCCGGCAGGTCGCAACTTAACCAGCCGCAGGCATCAAGAGACCACTCTCTCACTCACTGATCTCCAGGCGCTGCATGCGATAACGCAGGGAGCGGAAGGTCACGCCCAACAGCTTGGCAGCTGCGGTACGGTTAAAGCCGGTCTTTTGCAGCGCCTCGACGATGACTTTCCTCTCGACCTCGTCCAGATAGTCCTGCAAGGCCACGCTGCCGGCATCCGGCACGCTGTCGGCGCCACGCGTGACGGGGACGAGGTTGAGATCGACGACATCAATGCTGCTACTGCTGAGCAGTGCCAGCGCCCGCTCGATAATGTTTTCCAGCTCGCGCACATTGCCCGGGAAGGGATAGGCCTGCAAGGCGGAGAGCGCCGCCGGGGTCAATTGCGGCACCGCCTGTCCGCACTGGCGGGCAACACGTTCCATGATGCGCTGGGCTAGCAGGGGAATGTCTTCGCGGCACTCACGCAGGGCCGGCATGCGCACCTCAATCACATTGAGGCGATAGAACAGGTCCTGGCGGAAATGCCCTGCCTCGACCCGCTCGCGCAGGTTCTGGTGGGTGGCGCAGAGGATGCGCACGTCGACCGGCTCTTCCTGACTGCTGCCAACCTTGCGCACCTTCTTTTCCTGGATGGCACGCAAGAGCTTGACCTGCATGGACAGCGGCAGATCGGCCACCTCGTCAAGAAACAGGGTGCCGCCGTTGGCCACCTGGAAGAAGCCGTCGCGGTCGCTGTCGGCGCCGGTGAAGGCGCCCTTGCGATAGCCGAAGAACTCGCTTTCCATCAGGTTTTCGGGAATCGCCCCGCAGTTCACAGCGATAAAAGGATGCTCGCGGCGCGCGCCCTGCTGGTGGATCATGCGCGCAGCCAGCTCCTTGCCGCTGCCGGATTCGCCATGCAGATAAACCGGTGCCTGGCTGCGGGCAACGCGCTCGATCAAGGCGCGCACCTCGGTCATGGCGGCAGAGCTGCCAACCAGGGGGGCCTCGTTTTCCGCCGATACCGTCTGCGGCAGTTGCGGCAGATCCAGCGCCGCCCGCACCAGGGCGCGCAGTTGATCGAGCGACACCGGCTTGGACAGGTAATCGAAGGCGCCGGCCTTGAGCGCGGCCACCGCGTTCTCCATGCTGCCATGGGCGGTGATCACCGCCACCGGCAGATCCAGGCCGCTCTGATTGATTTCGCGCACCAGCGCCAGCCCTTCCCCGTCGGGCAGGCGCATATCCGTCAGGCACAACTGATAGCGGCCACCGGCGAGCCGTTCGCGCGCCTCGGCCAGATTGGCTGCGCAATCGGCATCCAGACCCATGCGCGCAAGCGTCAGATCAAGTAGCTCGCGGATATCGGCTTCGTCATCGACAACCAGCACGCGCCTGCGTGCGCCGTCGGCGACTTCCTGACGTACGTTCATAGTGCTCCCTGAGCGTGTATGCAGAAGTGCGCGCCGGGATCGTTATCCCTGAGCTCCAGGGAGGCGCCATTGGCTTCGCACAGTTCACGCGCAATATACAGACCCAAGCCAGTGCCGCCAGCATGGGTGGTGAAGAAGGGTTCGAAAACCTGGGTGCGTAGAGCTTCGCTGATCCCTGCGCCATCGTCAATCACGCAGATCTCGACCATCTGCACCGGCAACAGCCGGGCCACGAGCCGGATGGCCCCCGGCTGACCGCTGGAGTAGCGCGAGGCGTTCATCAGAAGATTGGACATGACGCGATGCAAATGGCCGCGGTCGAAGCGGATCAGCAACTCGGGTTCCATCTGCAGGGAGACCGTCTCGTGCAGAACCGGTGCATTCAGCGCCAGCTCCTCGATCAGGCCGGCGCAGAAGTCGTTAAGGCGGATCACCTCGGGCGCGGTGCGGTCACGCCGCCCCAGCTCCAGAACCTCGTTGACGATACGATCCAGGCGCTGAGTATTGTCAGCGATGATGCGCGTCAGGCGTGCGTGCGTGGCATCGACATGCTCCTCGCCCAACAGCTCGGCGGCATGGCTGATCGAGGCCAGCGGATTGCGGATCTCGTGCGCCATGTTCGCCGCCAGGCGGCCCAGCGCCGCCAGCTTGATCTGCTGCGCCTGGGCCTGCACCAGGGCCATGTCCTCGATATAGAGCAGCGCATTGCCGCGCTCGCCCGGCGGCAGGAAGCGTACGCGCAGCAGGCGCTGCCCCTCAGCCGTGCGCAACAGCTCGCTGCATTCGCGGGCAGCGCCGTACCAGAGCGCAAAGCGCTCCTGTAGGGCGCCGGAGAATTGCGCCAGTTGGGTCAGGTCCTGCCCCGCCACGCCGAACAGCACAGCGGCCTGCGGGTTGTGCTGCCGCACATTGCCGGCTTTATCCACCACCAGCACGCCATCCTGCATATCGCGGATCACGCGCTGGTTGATGTGCAGTTGCGCCGCCAGCTCCTCTCCCTGACGCCGCGCCAGCTCCTCGTTGGCAATAACGCGGCTGGCGAGCAGGCGGGCCGTTATGGCCGTGGCGAAAAAGCCCAGGCTCATCACCCCGGCTTGGAAAAACTCCAGCGGTTCGCCGACATCGCGCAATACCCGCCAGCTCTGTTCGCCTAGCACCGCCAGCGTTGCCATGGCAGCATGGAAGAGCGTCATGCGCCCCTGACCGACAATGCCGGCACCGGCCAGCGTCACCAGCAGCATGTAGGCAAAGCCACTGCGTACGCCGCCGCTGTTATGCATCAGCAAGGTGATGCAGACGATGTCCGCCAGCACGCCGACCGTCAGTAACCAGGTAAAGCGCAGTTGCAGACGATCCGGCACTGCGAAGAGAGCTATCGCAAGCAATAGATAGCCGGAGCAGATGCGGACGAAACGCTCCAGGGAAAAATCCCCCACCGCAGGCACGACGTCATAGACCAGCGCCATCGCCAAAAACAGTGCGGCGACTAGCAGGCGATAGAGATTGAAGTAGCGCAGGGAACGGGGAAAGGATTCGGGCCAGCGATCCTGCCGCTGCGTCAGGGCGCCAACCAGGCGATCCTTGACCACTAGCGTGCCCGCGCGGCCGGACCGAGCCGGCGATGCGCTTCGCAGCAATAACTGAGCGTAGCGCTTTCGATCAGCGCCTCGCTCTCCGGCACATTCAGGCCGCAATGCGCGCAGGCGCGCATGGGCTCGCCCCGCTGCGAACGCGCGCTCGGCGGACCGGGTTGGCGCAAGACACGAAACAGGCGCCACGCCACCCAGATCACCAGGAAAAGAATCAGCCACTTCATGAGAACGGCATAGTACACGCTCGCCCCCGGCCCGACCAGCCATTCGGGAAAGGCTTTGGCGCTACCGGCCAAAGACCGGCTCGCCATAAGGGAAAAGCCCACGCAATCTGACGATTACGTGGGCCTTGAATTGGTCGGGGCGAGATGATTCGAACATCCGACTCCTGCGTCCCGAACGCAGTACTCTACCAGGCTGAGCTACGCCCCGATTTGCCGATTTCCTTGATTCTCGATCTGTAGAGAGCGTCGGGGTAGCTCTCGGAAACCCTGCACGACAGGCCTTTTAGTGCCTTCGTGCAACTGCAAAGGACGATAATTCTATCAGAGATTTTTTGTATTGAGAAGCGGGCAAACGTTCCAGCGCCTTCTGGGCAATCGCCGCCTCGGCTTCCGCATAGCGCCGGGCTTCCTCCAGCGCGCCGGTAGCCTGCACGGCAGCCAGCACCGCGGGGAATTCGTCACGCCCGCCGGTTTCAATGGCGCGGCGCACGCAGGCAGCCTGTTCGGCATTGCCTTGTTGCATGACATGGATCAGCGGTAGCGTGGGCTTGCCTTCGGCCAGGTCGTCGCCCAGGCTCTTGCCGATTTCCTCCTGGTCGCCGGAGTAGTCGAGTACGTCGTCGACCAGTTGGAAAGCTGTGCCCAGGTGCATGCCGTAGGTCGCCATGGCGGCTTCGGTTTCCGCATCCGCGCCGCCCAGAATGGCGCCCAGGCGTGAGGCGGCTTCGAACAGCTTGGCGGTCTTGTAGCGAATCACGCGCAGATAGTCTTCGATGCCGACGTCGGCATCGTGCACATTCATGAGCTGCAATACCTCGCCTTCGGCGATGATATTGGTGGCATCGGAGAGAACCTCCATCACGCGCATGTCGCCGACATTGACCATCATCTGGAAGGCGCGCGAATAGAGAAAATCCCCAACCAGAACGCTGGCGGCATTACCGAACAGGGCATTGGCGGTGTCCCTGCCGCGGCGCAATGATGATTCATCAACCACATCATCATGCAGCAGGGTCGCGGTGTGGATGAACTCGACCACGGCGGCCAGTTCGTGGTGATTACGGCCCTGGTAGCCAAAGGCGCCGGCCACCAGCAGCACCAGTGCCGGGCGCATGCGCTTGCCGCCGCTCTGGATGATGTATTCGGCCACCTGACGCACCAGTACGACATCTGAATGAAGACGCGCGCGTATGACGGCGTCGACCGCCTGCATATCCTTGGCGATCAGGGCGTAGAGGGCATCGAGTTGCACGGTGGGGAACCCAGGGCAGAAAATTGCGGAAAGTGCGAAATGTTAGGCGGCGCAAGGCGGGGCGTCAAGTCGCGCCGCATACCGGCGCACCCGCCCCGTATTCAATCAAACGCCATTGTGCTCGTCCAGGGCCACGTCGAGCATCAACTCACTGGCCAGGCCCTCCAGCACGCCGCGCAGAGTATCGTCGGCCAGGGTAGCCGGCGCGACCAGCAGCGCGCGCACCTTGAACACGTGTGCTTCGCTTTCGGTCTTGCTGACGATCTCGGTATGCAGATCCTCGATGCTGACGCCGCGCTCGGCCAGACTGGTGGACAGGAGGCGCACGATGCCGGGACGATCCGGCCCGACCAGCTCCAGCTTGAGCATGCGCTTGCCGGCGGCGATGGGTGGTGCATCGTTGCGCGCGATCTTGACCTGCAGGCCTTCGGTTTCCAGCTTATGCAGGGCTTCGACAAAGGCGTCGGCATGCTCCGGCGAGACCTGAAAGTGCACCATGCCGGCGAACTGGCCGGCAAAGTGATTCATGCGGCTGTCGGCCCAGTTCACCGAGAAGCCGTGCGTGCAATCGGACAGATGCCGCACCAGGCCCGGCCGGTCACGGCCGACGATGGTAACCACCAGCGATGTCGTCAGCGGATTGGTTTGCGGCTCCAGCGAGATCTTGCGCTTGATCATGGGCGCCTTGGTGGCGAAACGCGCATCCTGCGGATAGGCGGGAATCTCGTCGTGTTCGGCGGCGTGGTTCACGACCTGGCGAATCAGCTTGAGCCCCATGGGCGAGAGGGCGCGCTCCCACAGGTCGCGGGCGCTCTCGCCCTTGACCACGAAGCACCAGTCCTGTGCTGCAATGGCACCGTCGTCCCAGCCGGCGTCGAGGTGATAGATGGAGCCGCCGGCAATCGGATCGCCTTCCAGCAGCGTCCATTCGACTGCGGCAATGCCGCGGTGGCGCGGCAGCAGCGATGGGTGATAACCGAAGGCCCCGAGGCGCGCGCGCGCCAGCGCTTCCGGCGTGACGAAGGCATGGGTATGGGCGGCGATGATGATGTCGCAGTCCTCGTGCAGGTCGCTGCCCGGCACCTTGCGTGGGCTTTCGAGGATGGACAGGGGCAAGCCGGCTTCGCGGGCGGCAATGGCCAACCTGTCATCGGCGGCGGCGGCCACCACACGCACGACCTCGTGGCCATCCTCAAGCAGATTGGCCAGAACCGAGGCGCCGAAATGGCGCGAACCTATCACGGTGCACTTCATAAAATCTCCAAAGCCGGCAGAAAACCGGCGGACGCAGGGAACAAGAACAAGGGCAGCGGCGGATGTTAGGTGCCGGCTACCGGCGCGTCAAGCGAACAAATTTCATGCACCCGGCTGCGGTCGATATCGGCCAGGGTCCGGCAGCCGCATAGCACCATGGTGATTTCCAGCTCCTCGCGCAGGGTGCGCAGCAGGTGCGCTACACCGAGCGCGCCTGCCGTCGCCAGCGCATGCACATAGGGCCGGCCGACCATTACCGCAGAAGCCCCAAGCGCAAGCGCCTTGAACACATCGGTGCCGCGCCGCACACCGCCGTCCAGCAGCAACGGCAGCCGCCCCTGCACCGCCGCGGCGATGGCTGGCAGTACATCCAGCGTCGCAGGCACGGTGTCGAGCACGCGACCACCATGATTCGAAACGACAATGCACGCCACGCCGGCATCGATGGCATGCAAGGCATCCTCAGCCGTGAGGATGCCTTTCAACACGACGGGCAGCGAAGTCTGGGAAACCAACCACTCGATATCAGCCCAGCCTGGTGCGCCACGCATCAGTCCGTCGAAGATCACGCTCTGCCCCGCTTGCAGCTCCGTCGTGCCTGCCGAAGCGGCGGGCAGGTTGACCGCACGTATGCCGGGCGGCAGATGAAAGCCGATGCGCTGTTCCTGGTTGCGTATGCCCGCCACAGGCGCATCCACCGTCACCACCAGGGCATGGCAGCCGGCCGCCTCGGCCAGTCTGACCAGGGCCAGCGTCTGCTCGCGCTCACGTTGGATATAGAGCTGGAACCACAAAGGGCCAGCCTGCGCCGCCACAACGTCGATGGCGGTGGAGGCCATGCTGCTGAGCACCATGGGTGCCTCCAGCGCCGCCGCGCCCATGGCCGTCGCGCGCTCGCCATCGGCATGAAACAAGTGATGATAGGCAATCGGTGCAAGAAAGATGGGGTGCCGATATTCCCGCCCGAACAGATTCAGGCGCGTATGCCCGCCGCTGACATCGGCCAGCACGCGGGTACGCACGTAGCGGCGCTGGAAGGCAGCCTGGTTCGCAGCCAGGGTGACGCCATCGGCTGCGCCACAGCTCAGATAAGTCCAGGCATTGTCGTCCAGATGCTGGCGCGCATGCCGCTCGTAGTCGGCCGCGGCAACCAGGTCCGGCGGAATGCTGCAGAGCGGAGGTAGGCCCATGTCAGAGCTCGGCCCACTGCCGCAGCAGGTTGTTGTAATGGCCGGTCAGGGCGACCAGCTCATCGCTGTCGCCAAGCTGGTGACGCAACTTAATAATGGTCATGTCCAGTTCGAACAGCATGTGACGCTGCCAGTCGTCGCGCACCATGCTCTGCGTCCACAGAAAGGAAGCGATGCGCGCGCCCTGCGTCACAGGCTCGACGCGGTGCAGGCTAGTTGCCGGGTAGACAATGGCATCGCCCGCCGGCAGCTTGACTTCGTGGGCGCCGTAGTTGTCCTCGACGATAAGCTCACCGCCCTCGTACTCATCGGGCTCGGAGAGAAAAAGCGTGGTGGACACGTCGGTACGCACGCGATCCTGACGATAGGGGTCCAGATGCAAGGCGCTGTCGATATGGTTACCGTAAGTGCCGCCGCCCTCATAACGATTGAAGCGCGGCGGCAGTATCCGAGCCGGAAGCGCAGCGGACATGAACAGAGGATGCCGCTGCAAGGCAGCAGCAACTCGGGCGCTCAACTGCTGCCCGATCACCGAGTCGGCCGGCAACTGCAGATTGCGCTTGCGCTGCACTGCCTGCGCCCCCGCCGTCGCAGCGCCATCGACCCAGTCGGCCTGCGCCAGCAACTGGCGAAACTCGGCGACCTCTTGCGGCGCCAGAACTTGCGGGATGTGCAGCATCATAGTGAAATCCTTAAATGCAAACAGCCCCACCCGAAAGGGCGGGGCTGCAGGAGATTACCGCAACTACGATCAGAACTGGAACTGCGCCGTCAGCGTCGCCGAACGCGGCAGACCCAGGGTCATACGGTTGCCGTTATTGTTCAACGTATTGATGTAGAACTTGTCGGTCAAGTTGTACACATTCAGACGCAGCGTGACGTTCTTATCCACTTTGTAGCTGATCATGGCGTCATACACTGCATACGAGGGGATCGACGGCATATTTTGCGTATCCAGATCAATCGTGGGATCAACGATACGTTTCTGTTCGGACATATAACGTGCACCGCCGCCAAAAGTCCATTTGCCGAGATTATAGGAAGTCCACAAGGTGGCCGTCAGATCCGGCGACCAGCGCGTGCCAACGCCCGTGGCCGTAGTTGAGGCATTGGTATTGGTCCGCACACTGCCCGACTTGATTTCGGTATCCATCGTCGCGACACCTGCCGACACTTGCCAATTTTCGGTCAGTTGTCCAACAGCACCGAGCTCCACACCCTTGACCTCGCGATCACCACCAGGCGTAGACGACGTCGGATCCAGCGGGTCGGCAAGCGCGATCTCGTTCTTCGCCGTCGTACGATAGACGGCGGCGGACAGGTTCAAGCGCTTGTTCAGCAGATCCCATTTGGTGCCCAGTTCCACACTGCGGGTTTGCTGGGGCTTGAAGCCCGGCGTGTTGATGCCACCCGTCGCGGATAGAGCGAAATTCGCGCCCCCCGGAGGCAGATAGGAGTTCGCCGTCGACGCATAAATACTGCCGTTGCTGACCGGCTTGTAGACAGCGCCCAACTTCCAGCTCACGAGGGTATCGGAGTCACTCTTCTGGGTCGGCACCAGATTGCCGACAGCCTGACCCGGGAAATACGCCTGGTTGTTGGTAGTCACCGCGGTAACGGCACTGGTTTCCGTCTTGTAGTCGTCGACGCGCACACCACCGTTCAGCAACCAGTTCTTGGACAACTCAACGGTGTCAAAAAGATATGCCGAAACCGTCGTAGTTTTACCGTTGGTATAGGCGCCAGTTGCCGCAGGCGTCGGCAATACGGCGCTCATGCTCGGTGAGTACAGATTCTGAACCGAGGTGCCGGTTGCGGCGAAAGTCGGGGTGTCCTGCGTTTCTCGCATGAACTCAAAACCATAGGACAGCGAGTGCTTCATACCGCCCAAATTCAGCTCAGTCGTCAGGCTGGTCAGGTTGGCGATAATTTCATTGGTCTGATCGATACGCTGGCGCGATATCGACGAGGTCCAGGTAGACGGATCTGCAATGGTTGCTGCCGTCAAGCCACCCGGGCTGCTTAGCAAGCGGTCCATATTGGTACGGCCCCAGCGCGTGGTGTTGCGCAGTGTGGTGCCGCTGCCAAGGTCATGCTCGACCTTGGCCGTGACCATGTCTGCCGTGACCTTCTCGTAGTCAGAGGAGTTGCCGTAGAAATTCTCACGATCAACGCGAGCTCCGGCAGTCAAGGCACGCTGTGCGGCGTTCTGCGCACCATTCGTATTGGGGAAGAAACCGGGCATGCCGATGGTCGAAATGCCGCCGTCCGGCACATTGTCCTGACGCACAAACTGACCGGACAGGAACACACGGGTGTCTGTACCCAGGCCGGTAGCGAACGACGGCGCGATCGCAAACCCCTTGTTCTCGACTTCATTGCGGCCATCCACGCCACCGCCCTGCGCCATTGCATTCAGACGGAAAGCCGAGGTATCGCCCACCTTGCGGTTCAGGTCAACCGTTGCGCGCGTGTTATTGCCGGTATTCCAACCCAGCGTGCCGCTGCTTGAGTTTTCCAGATTGGCCTGCTTGGTCACCAGGTTGATGTAGCCGGAGCTCGCACCACGGCCGATATCACCGCCCGACGGGCCCTTGACCACTTCGACCTGCTCAAGGTTGAACACGTCACGGGTCACCGCACCCAGATCGCGCACGCCATCGACGAAGGTCGAGGCCTGCGTCGAGAAACCGCGCATCTGGAAGGTATCACCGGCAGAGGTATTACCGTTTTCGCCGAGTTGCTGGGTGATGCCCGGCGTATTGCGCAGCGCTTCCATCAAAGTCGTCGCACCTTGATCCAGCAGCAGCTCTTTCTTGACGACGTTCACCACCTGGGGAATGTCGAGAATGGGCTGGGTTTGCTTGGAAGAAGAGAGGCGGTCCGCCTTGTAGCTTTCGGCCTTGGCTTCGACCTTGACTTCAGGCAGGGTGACTGGCTGTTGAGCCAGCGCGGCGGCGGGGAATGCGAGGGTGACAAGCGTTGCCAGCTGATTCGCCTTGTGCTTGCGCGCACGGATATGCGATGACATTGAGATGACCTTTAAATTGCCGGGGACGGGGATATGGCTGGCTACTGACGCCCGCGCCGGAAGCGCAAGAAAGGTGCAGATGGCTGGCTGTTCTAAAAAGCAGCCGCGATGATAATCATTCTCATAAACGTTTGCAACAAAAATTTGCTGTAAATCAAGAAATGCGACCCGGGCTCAATAAACGTCGCGCCGATAACGGCCGGCCAACGCCAGGGACGCCACGCCCTGCTCGCCCAACACTGCACTTAGGGCGGCGTCCACGTCCGCCGCCATGCCACGGCGACTGCCGCACACATAGATGGCAGCACCCCGCGCCACCCAATGCTGCAGCGTCTCGCGGCTATTGCGCAGCACATCCTGCACATAGCGTTGCGCCTGTGCATCTCGCGAAAAAACACGATCCAGCCGGCGCAAGCACTGCGCCTCCCGCCATGCTTCAAGCTCAGCCGCCCAGATTGCGTCATGCGCTTCATTGCGTTCGCCATAGATCAGCCAGTTATCGTGCTGACCGGCCAGCTCGCGCGCCTTGATGTGGCCGCGCAGCCCGGCCAGGCCGCTGCCATTGCCGATCAGAATCAGGGGGCGGCGCGCATTCTCACCCAGGCGAAACAGGCGATGCGGGCGCACGCGCAGCTGGACCTGGCTGTCGATCTCCGCCGCAGCAAACCAGCCAGAACTCAGGCCGACCCCGCCCTGTGCATCGCGATGCAGGCGTACCAGCAAGCGCAGGCAGCCTTCTGCCGGCAGCGATGCGATCGAATACTCGCGCGGACGATCATCGTCAGCCGCCATGCGCACCTGCGCCAGATCGCCCGACTCCCAGTGGGGCAAGGCGCCCTCCATCGGCAGCAGCGAAACCTCATAGAGCGGCTCGCCCTGGCTGCCCGGGTTCAGGCACGCGCGCGCCACCAGTCGCCACGTCTCGAAGGCCGGTGCATGCCAATCCGGCGCATCGCTGCTGCCGGCCTGATGCGTCAGCAAGGCCTGCCACTCGCCCAGGGCATTGGAATCGCCTCGATTCACCTCTATGCACGGGCGCAATGCCTGGGCACCGCATTCGCGCAGCCAATGGTCGAGCGCACGCCCAAAGGCGCAGTGTTGCGCGTAACTGTCGTCGCCCAGCGCCAGCACGGCAAAATGCAGTTGCGCCAGCGCGACACGCTTCGTCATTTGCTGCATGGCAAACAAGGCGCCATTGTCCGGCGCGTCGCCCTCACCGCAGGTGCTCGCAACAAAGAGCGCGCACTCGGCCTGCTGCAACTGCGCAAGCGACAGCGCATTCAGGGCCAATACCTGCACCGCCAATCCGGCCTGATGCAACTGGCGGCCGGTTGCAACGGCAATGTCCTCGGCCGTTCCGGTCTGGCTGGCGTACACCACCAGCCACGCCGGACTACCTTCCGCTGCCCGACCCAGCGCGGCCTTGGCTTTGCGCTTGCTACCCTCGCGCCAGAGTACGCCGCCGCACACCGCGCCATAAAGCGCGGTCAGCCCGGCGGCGCTGCCCAGGCGCAAGGCCGGATCCAGCAACAATTCCGTCGGCAGCATTACTGCAACATTCCCGCAAACGTGCTGCTCATGTATTCGCGATACTCGCCATCTTCATGGCGCACGAAGTGGACCGCCAGCGCATGGGCCTCGGCATGGGCGAGCCCTGCTTCCACGCCCATGACGGTCATGGCCGTGGACCAGGCATCCGCCTGCATGCACTCCCGGTGCAATACGGTTACCGAAGCCACACCGGTGGCCAGCGGATAGCCGCTACGCGGATCCAGGGTGTGTGCATAACGCTGTCCGGCATGTTCGAAGCAGCGCCGATAGTCACCGGACGTGGCAATCGACAGCCCGTGCAAGGCAGCGATGGTCGGGGCGGTGCTGGCGACCGGGGCTTCCAGGCTCACCCACCAGGGTTGTCCATCGGCTTTCATGCCGGCGCCGCGCAATTCACCGCCGACCTCGACCAGGAAATGATCCACGCCACTGGCGTGCAGATAGTCCGCGACCAGGTCGACCGCATAACCCTTGGCAATCGAGGAGAGATCCAGCTGCAGCCCGCCGGGCTGGAACATGCGCCGGTCGGCGTCGAGGCTGACGCGCTGCCAACCACAATCGGCCATGGCGGCGCCGACGGCAGTTGCCGAAGGCGGCAGGAAATCCGCTGCAGCATAAGCACCGCCAGGACCGAAGCCCCAAAGATTGACGAGCGCACCGGCCGTCGGATCGTAGGCACCGTCGCTCAGCGCCGCAACTTCGAGGGCGCACTGCATCACCGTGTGGAACTCCGACGGCAGGACGTGCCAGCTGCCGGCGC
The DNA here is from genome assembly GCA_035565355.1 of Rhodocyclaceae bacterium. Classification (GTDB taxonomy): domain Bacteria; phylum Pseudomonadota; class Gammaproteobacteria; order Burkholderiales; family Rhodocyclaceae. Next base: position 6,917 of record DATMSM010000067.1, on the reverse strand, counting down.
TGGCACGGTTATAAATACCCAGCGTGGAGTCAGCCAGCCAGTGGCTCATCTGCGCCACGACCCGATCCAGTTGGGCCTGTATCCCGCTCTGCCAGTCATGCCCCGCGCGTCCGGAAGTATCGACAAAGCGCACGCTCCAGCGCGTACCCATACTCTGCCCGGCGAAGTCGCGCGTCGGACAGTTGATAGGGGGATGCGCCGGAGCGATGGCAAGTGGAACCAGCACGCGCTGCATGACGACCAGACCGGCAATGCTCAGTCGTTGAGGACCTCAAGCGTGGCCGAATAGGATGCGCGACGCGGCGTTGCTGCAGGCGCTGCACCCGGGGTGCGCGCCGGCCAGCTGGCGCTCAGCCAGTACATGCCGGCAGCCGGCCACTTGACGGCAAACTCGCCCTTGGCGTCCGAAGTCACGGCGATCTCGTTGAGCACGCCGCGATAGCGCACGCCGCCCGGCACGATGCCGAGCAGATGGTTGGCCAGTGGCTTGCCGTCGATGAGCAGGCGGAAGCGCGCAGTCTCGCCGGCCAGCAAGGCATTCGGATGCGTCAGCGGCACCAGCTCGATCCCGACGTTGGTCGGCTGCTTCGGCATCAGATCGCTCGGCTCACTCACGCTCACAAAGGTTTCCTGGCGCGCATGGGTGCGGGTCAGGTTCACATCGGAAGCCCCTGCCGGCAACTGCTTGGCAAAGTCCTGCTCGCTGCCGCGGAAGCGCTTCATCTCGCCGCCGACCTTGTAAGAACCCACCACACCCTCGCGAACCAGGCTGATGCGATAGCTGCCCGGCTGCGCCAGGTTCAAATCGAAACTACTGCGCAAACGGCCTTTGAACAGATTCTCCGCAGCCACGGGCTTACCGTCCGGGCCGGAGACTTCCAGTCCGTCAAGACTCTGTGCAAGGTGGTCGAAATAGAACAAGTCTTCCGACACAGCAGCGTCCACCGTCACCCAACCGGCCTTGTCATCAATCACTGTCGTGGACGGCAGCAGCCAGCTGCGGTGTGCATGCGCCGCAAACGGCAGTGCGGCAGCGAACAAGGTCACGAACAAAGGCTTGGCATATCTGATGTTCATCTCTATGGCCCTCAAGGCTTAAGTTGTACGGAAACGGCGCCCAGTTCTTCCTTACCCTGAGCGGATTTCGTTTGCGCCGACTTGGGCGGCCAGGCAAACGGCACCTTGACCACTTCGCGACCGCCCGCCTCGCGGGAAGCCTCGACCACAAGCTGATAGTCCCCGGCAGGCAACGCCGCCAGCGGCGTCTTGCCCGGCGTGAAGCCAAAGCTGTGCTCGCCGGGCGCGCGAGTCGCACCGCTGACACCGTCGACCGGCATCTGCAGATCACGGCCGCTCTTACGCCACCACTGGCGCATGTCCTTGAGCCACTTCTCTCCGGCCTTGTTCTGCTTCTTGATGTCGTAGAGCACGGCCAGATTGGCGACGAAGCTCTGGTCAGGCTTCTCCAGCCACATGGCGATATAGGGCTTGTGATACTCGGCAACCTTGAGTTGCGGAATATCCAGGGTGACGCCCAGCTCGGCAGCCGACGCCGCCGAACCCAGCAAGGGCAGACCGAAAACGAATGAGTAACGACGCTTCATGCAAAACCCTCGAGACTAATGAACGAAGAGAAGAACCAGCAAGGCCGGCATCAGCATGCCCAGCCCCACCATGGGCCAGGTCAGCGGACGGCTGACCGCATGGAATTTGAGAATCAACAAACCAGTGATTGAAAACAGCAGACACAGGACAGCGAACAGGTCGATGAACCAGCTCCAGGCCAGGCCCGTATTGCGTCCCTTGTGCAGGTCGTTGAGATAGGAGATCCAGCCACGGTCGGTAATCTCGTACTCGGCCTCGCCGCTGGCCAGATCCACGCGCAGCCAGGCGTCACCGCCGGGGCGCGGCAAGGGCAGGTAAAGCTCTTCGGGCGACCATTCGGCGGTATCGGGCTGCGGCACAAGGTTCCAGCTACGGGACAGCCAGTCGCTAAACTCTGCCGGCAGTTGCGCCGCTTGCGACTCGGCTGCTGCACGCAATTCACGCAAGGCGGGAGGCGGCACGGCGGCGCGCAGGGTACTAACCTTGGGGGCGGACTCGATTTGCGCAGCGTGATTGAGCGTAATGCCGGTAACGCTGAACAGCAACATGCCCAGCAGGCACAGCGCGGAGCTGATCCAGTGCCACAGGTGCAGGGTTTTCAACCAGCCGGCGCGGCGCGATAGCGTAGCGGTTGCAGAAGTCGTTTCGGACATGCGAGCGAGTATTCAGGCCGGTTGCCGCAGCGGAACCGGGAACGAGGATCAGGTTGTCCGGGCCACGACAGCCACGATGACGAACCTCTCAAATAGAAATCGTTCTCATTATGACACAAAACCCTTCCGAACCGCATCAGGCATGACAGGTGGGAGGTAAGTTTGCGTAAAGCCGGGCCCGCTTCGTACGGGCTGGGGGACAACACTTATGCGGACGTAGCAAAGCAAAACGCCAACCCGAAGGTTGGCGTTTTGCTTGAATCTGGTGGCCGGTCTCGGAATCGAACCAAGGACACGCGGATTTTCAATCCGCTGCTCTACCAACTGAGCTAACCGGCCAAAGAGGGGCGCAGTATAGCGAAGAAGCCGTCAAATCGCAAGCCGGAACCGTGCAAACACCTCAAAAAATCGGCATTGACGGCGCAATGACTGCGCCGTCAATGACTTGCAACATCAAATGTGATGGATATCGCGGTCCTTGGTTTCCGGCAGGAAGAAGATGCCAAGCACTGCCGTCATCACCGCCACCACAATGGGGTACCACAGGCCATAGTAGATGTCGCCGGTCGCCGCCACCATGGCGAAAGCCGTGGTCGGTAGAAAGCCGCCGAACCAGCCATTGCCGATGTGATACGGCAGCGACATCGAGGTGTAGCGGATGCGGGTCGGGAAGAGCTCAACCAGCCACGCTGCAATCGGACCGTACACCATGGTCACATAGATCACCAGAATGGTCAGCAGGAGCAGCACCATGGGTTTATTGATCGCCTCAGGATCGGCCTTGGCGGGATAGCCCGCTGCCTTGATCGCTGCAGAGGCTGTCTTGCCGAACTCGTCGGTCTGCTTCTTCAGCTCATCCTTATCAAGCGCCTTGCCCTCGAACGACGGAATCACGGTTTCCCCGATGTGGATGCTGGCGACCGTGCCCGCTGGTGCCTCGACATTGGCGTAATTCACGCTGTTCTTGGCCAGGAAGGCTTTGGCGATGTCGCAGGAGGTCACGAACTTGGCCGTGCCGACCGGGTTGAACTGGAAGGAGCAGCTATTCGGATCGGCGATCACGGTCACCGGCGCGTTCTGTTGCGCTGCCTCCAGCGCCGGATTGGCGAAGTGCGTCAGCCCCTTGAAGATCGGAAAGTAAGTCAGCGCGGCAATGATGCAACCGGCCATGACAATGGGCTTGCGACCGATTTTGTCTGACAGCGCACCACAGAAGATGAAGAACGGCGTGCCGATGAGCAAGGAACCGGCGATCAGCAGATTGGCTGTCTGCGCCTCCACCTTGAGCGTCTGCACCAGGAAGAACAAGGCGTAGAACTGGCCGGTGTACCAGACCACGGCCTGACCGGCGGTACCGCCCAGCAGTGCCATGATGACGATCTTGAGATTGTCCCAGCGCGCAAACGATTCCGTCAGCGGCGCCTTGGAGGCCTTGCCCTCCTCCTTCATGCGCAGGAAGATCGGCGACTCGTTCAACTGCATGCGGATATAAACCGAAATGACCAGCAGCAGGATGGAGAGCAGGAAGGGAATGCGCCAGCCCCAGACCTCGAACTCCTTGCCGAGGATTTCGCGACAGGCCATGATCACCAGCAGCGACATGAACAGGCCCAGCGTGGCGGTGGTCTGGATCCAACTGGTGAACAGGCCGCGCTTGCCGTGCGGTGCATGTTCAGCCACATAGGTGGCCGCCCCGCCGTACTCGCCGCCGAGCGCCAAGCCCTGCAGCAGTCGCAACACGATCAGGATGATGGGCGCCGCCACACCAATGGCCTCGTAGTTCGGCAGCATGCCGACGATGGCCGTGGACATGCCCATGATGAGGATGGTGACGAGGAAGGTGTATTTGCGTCCGATCAAGTCGCCGAGACGACCGAAGATGATGGCGCCAAAAGGCCGCACGGCGAAACCGGCAGCAAAGGCCAGCAGCGCAAAGATGAAGGCGGCGGTTTCATTGACCCCGGAGAAGAACTGTTTACTGATGATGGCTGCCAGCGAGCCGTAGAGATAGAAGTCGTACCACTCGAACACGGTGCCTAGCGACGAAGCGAAGATGACCTTCCGCTCCTCCTTGGTGATGGCTCCACTGCTGGCTTCGGCCATATCGTTTCCTCCAGGTGATTGTTATATTGCATGTGCGGCATGGCGGTGCAATCCGGATGCCTCCGGATTGCGTGCATGCTAGGCGGAGCAACTTACTGCTTACTTACGCTAGGCCAGGGTCACGGAAGCTGACGCGCACGCGCACGCCGCCAAGCAGAGAGTCATGCAGACTGATGCCGACACGATGCAGGGCGGCGATCTCCTTGACGATGGGCAGCCCCAGACCGCTGCCCTCGGCATTGGTGCCAAGCACACGGTAGAAGCGATCGAAAACCTTGTCCCGCTCTTCCGGCGGAATGCCGATGCCGCTGTCCTCGATATCCACATGCAGCGCGTCCTCGCGCGAGAGCAGGATGGCCACGCTGCCACCCTCCGGTGTGTAGCGGATGGCATTGTCGATCAGGTTGGCAAACAGCTCATGCAACAGACGTGCATTGCCATGCACCCGACCGCCGTGGCTGAAGTTCTCGAATGACAGCTCGATCTGCTTTTCCATCGCCTGTGTCGCCCACTCGCGCGCCACCTCGGGCACCAGCACGGCCAGGTCCAGGCTTTCCATGAAGGCATGGTTGGCGCTCATGGCCTCGGCACGCGCCAGCAACAGCAATTTCTGCGTCATGTCGGCGAGCCGTTCGACCGCATTCAGCATCTGTCGTACACGCGCCTGCATACGCTCCGGATCGGCCTCACGCAGCGCCAGCTCGGCCTGGGTGCGCAAGCCGGTCAAGGGTGTCTTGAGCTGATGCGCCGCATCTGCAACAAAGCGCCGCTGATCGGCTAGGCTTTCATCCAGGCGCGCCATGGTGTCGTTGAGCGCCTCGATCAGCGGACGTATTTCGGCCGGCAGGTTTTTCAAGCTGATTGGCGTCAGATCACTGGGGCGACGCTCCCGCAACTCGTCCTGCAATCGGTGCAGCGGCGTGATGCCGCTCGATACCGCAAAGTAAATCAGCAGCACGGCAATCGGCACAATGACGAACTGCGGCACGATCACGGATGAAACAATCCGCGCCGCCATGCCGCGCCGCTTGTTGCGGGTTTCCGCGACCTGCACCAGCAGGGGCTCGGTGTCCGGCGCAACCTGCTTGAACAGCCAGGCCACGCGGACCTCCTCGTTGTTGATCTCGTCGTCGCGCAGGAACACCGTGTCCAACACCAGACTTTCGGAATGCGGCACCCAGGGCACCGCCGCATCGCCGACCAGCAAGGTGCCGCGTGCATCGACGATCTGGATATAGACCTTGTCCTGCTTGTCGGTGACCAGGATGTCGTGCGCCGCACGCGGCAGATTGATGGTGATGCGACCCGCGCTGAAACCTACCAGGCTCGCCAGCGCCTGCACATTGTCGGAGAGCACCACATCGTAGGGCTCGTTGGCGAACTTGCCGGTGACGTTGTAGATCATCACCACGCCGATCGACCACACCATCAGAAGAATGATCAGCAGCCACAGCAGGATCTCGGCCAGCAGCGTATCGAAGCTCGTCCGCCAGCGAAAACGCCGTACGGCCTCAAGTGGCATGCGGTTTTTCCAGACAGTAGCCAAGCCCGCGCATGGTCGTGATACGCACGCCGCCCGGCTCCAGCTTCTTGCGCAGGCGGTGCACATACACTTCGATGGCATTGGTGCTGACCTCCTCGCCCCAGGCGCAGAGGTGGTCAATCAGATGTTCCTTGCTGACCAGACGCCCGGCGCGTAGCAGCATGACTTCGAGCAACTCCAGTTCACGCGAGGAAAGATCGATGCTGCGATTGCCAAGTCTGACCACGCGCTCGGCCTGGTCGAAAACCAGATCGCCGACCTCGATCAGCGTGCCCTGCCCCGTACCGCGCCGTGTCAGCGCGCGCACGCGCGCCTCCAGTTCGGGCAGAGCGAAGGGTTTGGTCAGATAGTCGTCGGCACCGGCATCAAGCCCGCGCACACGATCATCGACGCCATCCTGCGCCGTCAGCACCAGTACCGGCAGCGGTGACTTGCGGCTGCGCAGGCGTCGCAATACTTCAATGCCAGACAGGCGCGGCAAGCCGAGATCCAGAATCAGCAGATCATAGGACTGCCCCAACAGTGCGGTATCAGCATCCTGGCCGTTGTCGACATAATCGACGGCATAGCCGGCCTTGCGCAAGGAGGCCCCCAGGCCGTCCGCGATCAGGGCGTCATCTTCAACCAGCAGGATTCTCATAAGCAGGAAGGATAGCAAGACTCCTGCACCAAACCCTGGTGAAACCCGGAAATGACACCTGTTTTATATTGCAGTTTCCCATTTCGGAAACATGCAAGCCGTAAGTCTTGCGCAAGCGATACTCAGTAGACTGAAGTCGCTGTTCTCCATTCGGTTCGGGAAGATTGCCGGCTACAGGGCTAATCGACTCCGGGAGCAGGCAACCTGAATAGCCGCCTGCTCCCGCCGTCTTTTCCAACCGACCAACAGTCCGGAGCCGCCTCTGCCAGGGCAGGCCCCAAAGCAAAACACCCCGCCGAAGCGGGGTGTTTCTTTTTGTGCAGCCGAAGCCGGAGCACAGAAGGAGAGGGGTACGGGGAGAACCTAGGTTCTC
>DATMSM010000066.1:0-3378 GCA_035565355.1 Rhodocyclaceae bacterium | reverse complement strand
CCCTGATAGAGCAACTAGCCAATCGACTAAGCCCGCAAGCGGGCAAGTCGCTGGTTATCCCGGGGAGGGAGGTGACTGCGGTTTGCGGCTGCGCCGCTCCCCAATTTAATGGCAGCTCCGTAGGGTTGGTTTGTGCGGATGTTCGCTCCGCGAACGGACCGCTTTTGCTTGGGGCGGCCAGGCGCAAATGCTACCCAGACGTTTTTCTTCGTAGCTACGGAGAAAAAGACCACGCAGCTTCGCCGCCGGGTCGCCCCAAGGCGAAGCGGCACGCGCCGGAGGCGCAATCTGCACCGCCCGTTGTGTGGAGTCCCCCGTAATGTGGGAGCGGGCAAAGCCCGCGAACCGCAGTCACCCCCTTTCTCGGAAAGGGGGTTGGGGGGATAGCTAAAGCTTCATCACCTGTTCGCGAATGCGCTCGGGCTCGTCGAGGCGCAGGATGCGGCTGACGCGCGTGGTGAGCTGGCTGGCGTTGCTCATCAGCACCTGCTGCTTGATTTCCAGCAATTGCGCTGGGTGCAGGGAGAAGTAGCGCAGGCCCATGCCGATCAGCAGCTTGGTCATCAGATAGTCGCCCGCCATTTCCCCACATACCGAGACCGGCACATTCGCACGCGCGCCGGCCTGGATCACGCCGGCGACAAGGCGCAGCACGGCCGGATGGAAGGGGTCGTAGAGATGGGAGACGGCCTCGTCGGTGCGGTCGATGGCCAGCGTGTACTGGGCGAGGTCATTGGTGCCGATGGAGAGAAAATCCAGGCGCTTGAGGAAAGGCCCCAGCGCCAGTGCGGCGGCCGGAATCTCGATCATGCCGCCGACCTCGATGACCGGATCGAACTTCTGCTTGGCTTCGCGCAACTGCAGCTTGGCGGTTTCGATCAGCGCCAGCGTCTGCTCGATTTCGCTGACATGCGCGAGCATGGGAATCAGGATGCGGATCTTGCCGTAGTGCGAGGCGCGCAGGATGGCGCGCAGCTGCGTCAGGAAGAGCTTGGGTTCGGCCAGGCAGTAACGGATGGCACGTAGACCCAGGGCCGGATTGGGTTCGTCGCGATTGACCACGCGCAGGGCGCGCGCTTGTTTGTCGGCGCCGATATCCAGCGTGCGGATGGTGACCGGCTTGCCGGCCATGGCCTTGGCGACGCTACGGTAAGACTCGAATTGCTCATCTTCGTCCGGCAGGTCGTCGCGGTTCATGAAGATGAACTCGGTGCGGAACAGGCCGACTCCGTCCGAGCCCATGTCCTTGGCCTGGTTCACATCGCGCGGCAACTCGATGTTGGAGTAGAGGGCGATGTCGATGCCATCCAGCGTGGCGGCGCGGGCCGTCTTGATACGCTTGAGGCGCGAGCGCTGCAGCTCGATGGCGCTCTTCTTGAGGCGATACTCTTCGAGGATGCGCTCGTCCGGATTGACGATGAGCGTGCCCGTAGTGCCGTCGACGATGAGCAGGTCGTCGTCCTGCACCAGCGGCCGCGCGTGGTGCATGCCGACCAGGGCAGGGATGGACAGGCTGCGCGCGACGATGGCGGTATGCGAAGTGAAGCCGCCGGCATCGGTGACAAAGCCGCCGACATGCATATTGCGGAACTGGATGGTGTCGGCCGGAGACAGGTCATGGGCGACGACGATCAGGTCTTCGTCCTCCTTGGGCTTCTTCGCCAGCTTACGGCTCTTGCCGAGCAGCGCCTTGAGCACGCGCTCGACCACCTGCACCACGTCGTTCTTGCGTTCGCGCAGATAGGCGTCGTCGAAGGCATCGAACTGCTCGGCCAGCGCATCCAGCTGTTGCACCAGCGCCCACTCGGCGTTGCAGCGCCGCTCGGCGATGATTTCCTTGGGAATGTCCGAGAGCATGGGGTCGGACAGCAGCATCGCATGCACGCTGACAAAGGCCACCAGCTCGGTCGGCGCACCGGCGGCCGAGGCCTCCAGGCGCAGTGCTTCCAGTTCAGCATGGACAGTTGCCAGCGCCGTCTCGAAGCGCTTGATCTCAGCCGGGATTTCCTTCTCGCGGATCTGGTACTGCGAGACTTCCAGCGTCGCATTCGAAACCAGATGCGCCCGCCCGATGGCGATGCCGGTGGATACTGCGAGACCGTGGAGAGAGAAGGTCATTTTTGGGCTAGGGATCAGGAGCTAGGGAAGAAAATGTCGCACAAACCGTATTCGGAGAAACAAGCTTTGGCGAAGGGCCGCCCCGAGCCAAAGCAGCGTAACAACTTGGAGCAATGAAGCGAAGCTTCATTGCGAACCTGAGTCACCTCCCTCTTCGGGAGGGAGGATGGGAGGGAGGTATTACTCTCCCTCTCCGAAATAATCATTGATCAATGCGGTGATCGCCGCCAGCGCTTCTTCCGCCTGTTCGCCTTCTGTGTCGATGATGACCTTGCTGCCCTTGCCGGCGGCCAGCATCATGACGCCCATGATGCTTTTGGCATTGATGCGGCGGCCGTTGCGCTCCATCCAGACCTCGCACGGATAGCTGCCGGCCAACTGGGTGAGCTTGGCCGAGGCGCGCGCATGCAGGCCCAGCTTGTTGATGATTTCGACTTCTGCCTTCGGCATTCTGCTTCCTTGTTCGGTATTTTCCGACTGTCTTCGAGGGTGGCGGGGCACAGGCCCCGAGCACGGACTCCCAGTATTTCTTAGTGCTTGAGCATATTCAGTATGCCGTCACGGCCACCACTGGTGGCACGTCCCAGCAAGGTTTCCATGTCCTTGTCGCGATAGGTCAGGGCGCGCAGGAGCATGGGCAGGTTGACGCCGGCGAGGCCTTCCACCCGCCCCGGCTCCAGTAGTTTCATGGCGATATTCGAGGGCGTGGCACCGTAAATGTCCGTCATTACCAGCACGCCCGAACCGCTGTCCACCATCTGCAGCAGGTTCTGCGCCAGCGGCAGCACATCGAGCGGATCGTCCTGCGCGGCAACGCCAAGCTGCACGATCTGCGGCGGACGCCGGTTGAGCACATGACAAGCGCATTGGATCAACGATTCACCGTAACTGGTATGGGTGATGAGGAACAACCCGATCAACGTACTACCTCCCTGATTTTGCGACTTATTCTATCAATCAATTCGGGCGCCGGTACGGTCCTGGTGCAGCCGGCGCGCATTTGATCCGGCGCGGTCTTGCGTCCGCCCTGGGTGCCTCAGCGGCAGCGTTGCTCCAGTGCATCGACGAACATGGCCGCCACGTCGAAGCCGCTCTGTTCGGTGATCTCGACGAAGCAGGTCGGGCTGGTCACATTGATTTCGGTGAGGCTGTCGCCGATTACGTCGATGCCGACCAGCAGCAGGCCGCGTGCGGCCAGCACCGGGCCCAGGCCCTCGGCAATCTCGCGGTCGCGCTCGGTCAGCGGCCGCGCCTCGGGCG
>DATMSM010000065.1:0-5144 GCA_035565355.1 Rhodocyclaceae bacterium | reverse complement strand
GCCTGCGCTGGCGCCGTCTTCGTCCATGCCGCGCACCCCGATGGTGGCGGTAGCGGAGGTGTTCTGTGCAGGGGCCGGCTGATTGCCGGCGCCGCTGAGCGTGTTGCTCAGGCCGCGCAGAAAACCGCTGAAGCTCTGTGCAGCAGCGGGTGGAACGGACAGCAGACTGAACAGCAGTGCGAGCAGGCTAAGCTTGATTTTGCGCATGGCAACTCCCCCCGGAGTGAATTCGCGAAAATATAACCGAGATGGGCTGCGTGGTGGGATTTGCTGTACGCGCCCGCGAATCCCGTTTCAGCCACGCCGCCCTCGCCGTGCCGGCGAGGGCGGGCAGAATCAGCTGATTGCCGTTGGTTTGAGCTTGGAGGCGAGTACGCCGCCCTTGTTGCCGCGCTTGCCGCGATGGCTGTCGAGCTCGGCCCCTTCCACCGTCACGCGGCTGGTCTTGCCGCCGCGACCGGCGCCTTCAAGGGTGACGAAGTTGCCGTAGTTCACGACCACGCCGACCATTTCGTCGCCCTTGTCCAGGTCCATGACCATGAGGCCGCGGCCCTTGCTCATTTCCTTGATGTCGGCGAGCGGGAACAGCAGCAGACGACCGGAGCCCGACACCGCGCACAGGGTGGCGCCCTGGGTCTTGGCCGGCGGCAGCGGCTTCTCGCCCTTCTCCAGCGACATGAAGGCCTTGCCAGCTTTGTTGCGCGAGACCAGATCGCTGACCGATGCGACGAAGCCATAGCCGCCGGAGCCGGTGAACAGGTATTTGGTTTCCGGCTCGGCGGTCAGGGCCTGCGCCACCTTGGCGCCGTCCTGCAGCTCGATCATGGTGGTGATCGGCGCGCCGTCGCCGCGTCCGCCCGGCAGGTCGGAGACGCGCACGCTGTAAGCGCGGCCGTTGGTATCGATGATGACGAGCGGCCAGGTGGTGCGGGCCTCGGCGACCAGCATGGGGAAGTCGCCGGCCTTGTAGCTGATGGCGTTCGGATCGATGCCATGGCCCTGGCGTGCGCGCACCCAGCCGTTCTTCGACAGGATCACGGTGACGGGTTCGTCCGGCACGGCGATTTCGCCGGCCACGACCGGCGCGACTGATTCGAGCAGGGTGCGACGGTCATCACCATAGGTTTTCGCGTCTTCGCTGATTTCCTTGACGATCAGCTTGGTCATCTCGCTGCGCGAGTCGAGGATGTTCCTGAGCTGACCTTCTTCTTCGCGCAGGTTGTTGAGCTCCTGCTCGATCTTGATGCCTTCGAGGCGGGCCAGCTGGCGCAGGCGGATTTCGAGAATGTCCTCGGCCTGAATCTCGGTCAGCTTGAATTTCCAGATCAGGTCGAGCTTGGGCTCGTCCGATTCACGGATGCACTTGATGATGGCGTCGATGCTCAGGAAGGCCATCATGCGGCCTTCGAGGATATGGATGCGACGCTGCACTTCGTCCAGGCGGAACTGGGTGCGGCGGCCGACGGCGACGTAGCGGAAATCGATCCACTCGCTGATGATCTGCGGAATCGATTTCTGCTGCGGGCGGCCGTCCCGACCGATCATGGTCAGGTTCATGGACACGCTGGATTCGAGGCTGGTGTGCGCCAGCAGGATGGCCATGAATTCGTCCTGCGACATGCGCGAGGAACGCGGCTCCAGCACGATTCTGACCGGGGCTTTCTCGTTCGACTCGTCGCGCACCGATTCGACGGCGCCGAGCACGACCTGCTTGAGATTCTTCTGATCCTGCGACAAGTCCTTCTTGCCGGTCTTGGGCTGCGGATTGGTGATGGCCTCGATCTCGGCCAGCACATTGGCGGTGGAAACGCCGTGCGGCAGTTCGTCGATGATCACGCGCCACTGGCCACGCGCCATGTCCTCGACCCGCCAGCGTGCGCGCATGCGCAGGCTGCCGCGACCGGAGGCGTAGGCGTCGCGAATGTCTTCCGGCGCCGAGATGATCTGGCCGCCGCCGGGGAAGTCCGGGCCGGGCAGGATGGCCATGATTTCTTCCAGCGAGGCTTCCGGTTTCCTGATCAGCAGCTTGGCGGCTTCGGCGACTTCGCGCAGATTGTGCGGCGGAATTTCGGTGGCCATGCCGACGGCGATACCGGAGGCGCCGTTGAGCAGCACGAAGGGCAGGCGGGCCGGCAGCAGCACTGGCTCTTCAAACGCGCCGTCATAGTTGGGGGTGAAGTCGACGGTGCCGCGATTGAGTTCACCGAGCAGCAGATCGGCGATCGGCGTCAGGCGGCATTCGGTGTAACGCATGGCCGCTGCGCCGTCGCCGTCGCGCGAGCCGAAATTGCCCTGGCCGTCGACCAGCGGATAGCGCAGCGAGAAATCCTGCGCCACGCGCACCATGGCGTCGTAAACGCTGCTGTCGCCGTGCGGGTGATATTTACCGATCACATCGCCGACCACACGCGCCGACTTCACATGTTTGGAGGTGGCCGACAGGCGCATCTCGTTCATGGCAAAGAGAATGCGGCGCTGCACCGGCTTCAGGCCGTCTTCAACTTGAGGCAGGGCGCGCGAACGCACCACACTCATGGCGTAGGCGAGATAGGCGCGCTCGGCATAACTGTCGAGCGGCAGGGCGCTGCCGTCTTCGAAGGCGGGGTTTTCTTCCACCGGCGGTGGTGGCGGAGGCGGTGGTACTTCGTTCGTCACTGCAGGCGCGTTTTCGGCGTCGTCTTCGAACATGTCCGGGGTTTCGTCGTTATTCATTGGTGCAGTTCTTATACGTCAGCGTCTACAGTGTGTCCGTTGGCTTCCATCCAGGCGCGGCGGCCCGAGGCTTCGCCCTTGCCCATGAGCAGATTGAACAGCTCGATGGTGTTGTCACGACGGCCGTTGCGTTCGAGTACAGGCAGTACGCGGCGGGTGGCCGGGTCCATGGCGGTTTCGCGCAACTGCTCGGGATTCATTTCGCCCAGACCCTTGAAGCGGCCGACTTCCAGCGCTTCGAGCTTGATGCCGTCCTGCTCGGCGCGGTCCTTGATGCCCTGCAGTTCGCCTTCGTCCAGCGCATACAGGCGCTTGGCCGGCTTCTTCTTGCCTTGCGCCGGCACATCGACGCGGTACAGCGGCGGTTGCGCCATATACACGTGGCCGTTGGCGATCAGCGCCGGGAAGTGGCGGTAGAACAGGGTCAGCAGCAAGGTCTGGATGTGCGCGCCGTCGACGTCGGCGTCGGACATGATGACGACCTTGCCGTAGCGCAGATTGGACAGATCGGGCGTGTCCTTGGGGCCGTGCGGGTCTATGCCCAGCGCCACCGCGATGTCGTGGATTTCGTTATTGGCGAAGAGGCGGCCGGCCTCGACCTCCCAGGAGTTGAGCACCTTGCCGCGCAGGGGCAAAATGGCCTGGGTTTCCTTGTTGCGCGCCATCTTGGCGCTGCCGCCGGCGGAATCGCCTTCGACCAGGAAGAGCTCGTTTTCGTTGATGTCGGTCGATTCGCAATCCGACAGCTTGCCCGGCAGCACGGCCACGCCGGACTGCTTTTTCTTCTCGACCTTCTGCGCGCTCTTCTGGCGCGCCATGGCTTGTTTGATCGACAGTTCGGCAATCGCCTTGCCAGCTTCGACGTGATTGTTGAGCCAGATCTCGAACGGGTCCTTGACCATGGTCGAGACCAGTTTCACGGCTTCGCGCGAGTTCAGCTTTTCCTTGACCTGGCCCTGGAACTGCGGATCGAGCACGCGTGCCGACAGCACAAAGGCCATGCGGCTGGCGACGTCGTCCTGCTGCAGCTTGACGCCGCGCGGCAGCAGGGCATGGTGTTCCACGAAGGATTTCACCGCCTCGAACACACCGGCGCGCAGGCCGGACTCGTGGGTGCCACCGTTCACGGTCGGAATCAGATTGACATAGCTTTCGGAAGGCACGGCATCGAGAAACCAGCCGATGGCCCAGGTTGCGCCTTCGCCGACCGCAAAACTGCTGTCGTCGGCATCGGCGTGCTTTTCGCTGGCGTAGATCGGCGCCACGGCCTCATAGTCGCCGGCCTGCTCACGCAGATAGCCGGCCAGGCCCTCCGGGTAGCTCCACTGCTTGGTGAGCATCTTGCCGTCCGGCTGCTCGATGTCCAGCGAGACCTGGACGCCGGAGAGCAGCACCGCCTTGGAGCGCAGCAAACGCTCCAGCTCCTGCAGCGGCACCTTGGGCGAATCGAAGTATTTGCCGTCGGGCCAGACGCGCACCCGCGTACCGGTCTGCTTGCCGCAGGTGCCGATTTCCTGCACCGGGCCGATGTTCTCGCCGCCGTTGCTGAACTCGATCGCGTAGATCTTGCCGTCGCGGCGCACCTCGACCTCGATGCGTGTAGACAGCGCATTGGTGACCGATACGCCGACGCCGTGCAGACCGCCTGAGAAAGCGTATGCGGAATTGCCGCCCTTCTTGTCGAACTTGCCGCCGGCGTGCAGGCGCGTATAGGCGAGCACGACGACGGGAATCTTTTCCTCGGGATGCAGGCCCACCGGAATGCCGCGGCCGTTGTCGGCTACCGCCACCGAGCCGTCCTGATGCAGCGTCACATGGATGGCCTTGGCGTAACCCGCCAGGGCTTCGTCGGCGGCGTTGTCGATGACTTCCTGGATGATGTGGGCCGGCGAGTCGGTGCGGGTGTACATACCCGGCCGTTCGCGTACAGGCTCCAGTCCCTTGAGGACGCGGAAGGAGGATTCGTCGTATTTGTTGTTTGCCATGCGGTGTAGGACTACGCTGTTCCCGGACTTCGAATTGCGGGGCATTCTAGGGTAGTTTCTAAAGTCTCGGCTAGAATGACCGTTAATTCCTTAGTGATTTTCAAACTGGATCAGACGCCATGGATGTTTCCTCGATTGCCGCACTCGCTACCGAAATGTCGGCCGCCCGCACCCAGCAGGCGATCAGCATGTCGGTACTGAAAATGGCGATGGATCAACAAGGTAGCGCTGCGCTGGCACTGCTGCAGGCCAGCGCCGAAAGCAGTGCCCAAGCGGCTTCCGCGATCGAAGGCCTGGGCGAGAACATCGACGTTTTTGTCTGAGCAAGTGCCGTCAGATAAAAATAATCGACACATCTTCTTGCGCAATCCCGGAGCCTCTGCTATAGTTTCGCCTCTCTGACGCGGGGTGGAGCAGTCTGGCAGCTCGTCGGGCTCATAACCCGAA
>DATMSM010000064.1:0-7865 GCA_035565355.1 Rhodocyclaceae bacterium | reverse complement strand
AGCGCCCCCGCATTGGAGACCGAACCATGAACCGCCAGCTTCTCGTTCTGCTCGTGGGCGCCGCCCTGGCCTTACCTGCCGCTGCACAAAGCTTTGACCTGGGCTCCTTGCTCGAAGCCGGCAAGAACCTGGCGCAGAGTGAATCCATGGGCTCGATGTCGGAACAGCAGGAAGTCTCCATCGGCCGCGACGTCACCGCCTCGACCCTGGGCAGCTATCCCCTGATCCGCGACGAAAAGCTGCAGCGCAAGCTGAACAGCGTCGGCCTCTGGGTCGCGCTGCAGTCCACGCGCCCCAATCTGCCCTGGCGTTTTGCAGCAGTTGAATCGCCCGCCATCAACGCCTTCGCCGCCCCCGGCGGTATTGTCATGATCACGCGCGGCATGCTCAACGCCGTCAGCAACGAGGCCGAGCTCGCCTGCGTCATCGGCCATGAAGTCGGCCACATCACGCGCAAGCACCACCTTACCGTGCTGCAGAACACCCTGCGCACCCACGGTCTCGCCAACCTGGCGGTGGCGGCGACCTCGACCTCCTCGCAGAACGCCGAGCTCAAGAAGATGCTACTCAACGAGGGCAAGGAAATCTTCAGCAAGGGGCTGGATCGCAGCGCCGAAAGCGAAGCCGATTCGGACGGTGTGCTGCTGGCCGCCAAGGCCGGCTACGATCCGGGTGCTTGTCTGGTATTCATGCAGCGCCTGGCTGCCATGAAGGGCGACAGCAATGCACTCGCTGGCCTCTACAAGACGCACCCCTCTGCCGCCGACCGCGCCACCGATATCGAGGCCGACCTGAAGAAGCTCAAGGGCGCCACGCCGGGCGAAGGCGCCCGCCCGGCCTTCGTCGCCAGCAGTGGCAACGGCAAGAAGAAGTAGGCTGCACGCCCCGCGCGGTCAGCGCACGCTGCGCAGATAGGCCAGCAGATCGTCGAGCTCGCGCTCGTTGCCGACACCCCTGAAGCGCATGCTGGTACCGGGCACGGCCTTGTCGGGCGACCGCAGGAAGACACGCAGCGCCTCCTCGGTCCACACGATGCCTGACTTGCGCATGGCCTCGGAATATCTGAAATCCGTCGCCGCCGCTGCAGGCCGTCCGACCACGCCATGCAGGTGCGGGCCGAAGCTGCTGCGCGGAATGCGCACCTGATGACAACTGGCGCACTTGGCAAAAGCCTGCCGCCCGGCTTCCGCATCGCCTGCGGCACACGCTGCCTGAACGCCCGAAAAAATCAGCGCAAAGCCAAGCGCAACAGCGGCAGCGCCTGTTTTATTTTGCTGCAGCATCATCCGTTCCCAATCCGTTTTCCGGAAAGCTCACCTTGCGCGTGCGTGTGTTGAAGCGACTGCCCTCGGGCAGCACATGCATGCGGATATCGCTGGCCTTGGCCATGGGGCCGTCGTCATCGATGATGAGTGCACGATAGGCGTCGAAGATCTTCACATAGTAATTGCCAAGCACTTCCCAGTTGCCGTCGGGATGCACCAGCAGCGCTGTCTCCTCGTCGATGCCGACGCCCAGCATCAGCGGATGATCGAGCACGGCACTGATCAGGCGGTTGTAACGGGCACGGCTCATGAAATGCTGGTCGACGATGGCGCCGCTGATGAAACCGAAGCCGTAGGAAAGATCCATCACGCCGCGCGCGATATTCAGCATCTCGAAGCCCGCCGCATCGTCGGGTACCTTGAGCCGGCCCGTCAGCATGATGCCGGACATCACCGAAGCGCCGGCCGAGGTGCCGCCAATCACGGCTCCCTCCATATAGCGCTGATAGAGCATCTCCAGCACGCGCGTATTGCGCAGCGTATCGGCGAGCAGGGTCTGATCGCCGCCGATGAACCAGAAGCCCGTATACGCCGCCAGCCGTTCGGCCACGTCGTCGCTGTGCAGCTCCTGGTCCGAAAGCAGCAGCAGATCGGCCTGCACGCCCAGGCGCGACAGATCGGCGATCACCTCGCCGGCCTCCTCGTCATACGCCGTGCTGGCCATAGGCAGCACGGCCACGCGAGCGTACCCGTCCAGGGTCGCCAGCTCGACAAAGCGGTTCTGCACCGACTCCGGCGTATCGCCGCCGCCGACAATCAGAAGGCTGCCGGCCGGCGAGGTCAACTCGGGTTTTTCCGGCTGGGCCTGCACACTGCAGGCCAGCAAGAACATCAGCAAAAGGCTCAGCCCACGCGTCAAGCGTGGGCTCAAGGCGCGCAGCGCGCGGCCGGGGAAGGAGAGGATTTTTGGCAAGATTGAATCAGCGCACCGCCAGCAGGCAAACCGCTGCCCGTCCTGCCAGAGCAGAACGGCCGCAGCCAAGGCGCGCACGACAAAGGGAAAGAATCTCAGATGCCGCAGCCAGGACAAGGTTCCCTCCGAACCCGCCTTGCTCGGGCAGGCGAAATGGATGGTGCCGACAGTAAGAATCGAACTCACGACCTTCTGATTACAAATCAGCTGCTCTACCAACTGAGCTATGCCGGCACGGGGCTGCGGACGCAGCCGGGGAAATGCGCAAAAATAGTTTGCGGCGCGCATTATAACCGCCCCGAGCCGGTAAACTGAGACCATGTCCGCCTCACCCGCTCCGCTTGCCTCCAAGAACGATCCGCTGTTGCGCCTGCTGTTCGTCGCGCCCAGCGACAGCACCATTGCACCGCTGACCGAGATGCTGCACGAGGTCGGGCTGATGCCTTACTGGGAGCGACTGGCCAATGTGGTCGACCTGCGCAACGCGCTCGCCCGCCAGAGCTGGGATGCCGTCCTGTGCGTGCCCGGCATCAATGGGCTGGCCCCCAGCACGGCGCAGCGCAATATTCGCGATCTGGGGCTGGACCTGCCTTTCATCGTGATCACCCCCGGCCTCGACGAGAAACAAGCCTTGCGCGCCATGAAGAGCGGCGCGCACGATGTGATCGAGCTGAACCACCTGGAGCTGCTGTTGCCGGCCATCGAGCGCGAGGTGCGCGAGGCGCGCCAGCGCAACGAACACCGCGTGGCGCTGGAGATGCTGCGCGAAAGCGAGTCGCGCTTCCGCGCCCTGGCTTCCAATCTGCCAGGCATGGTGTTCCAGTTGCGGCTGGAGGCGGACGGCAATTTCCGCTTCCTGTATGTGAGCGAGGGCTGTCACAAGATACTCGGGCTCAAGCAGCACGAGCTGCTGGCCTCGGCCCAGCGCTTTGTGGATGCGGTGGATGCGATCGACCGCAAGAGCCTGCTGTCGGCACTGGAGGATTCGGCCGAGCATGTGACCATGCTCAATTGGGAAGGCCGCATCCGCAGCCGTGGCAAGGCCAAGTGGGTCAATCTGCGCTCGACGCCGCAGGTGCTGGAGGACGGCGTGGTCGAGTGGCAGGGCATTGTCACCAATATCAGCCACAGCAAGGATATCGAGGCCGAACTGCGCCACTCGCGCGAACAGCTGGCCGAGCTGTCCTCCCACCTCGAAGCCGCCAAGGAAGCCGAGCGCGAGCGCATTGCCCGCGACATCCACGACGAGCTGGGCAGCATCCTGGTGCGCCTCAAGATCGAGGCCTCCTTGCTCGCAGGCAAGCTGCCAAGCGAAGCCAAGCCATTGAAAGAAAAGGCGCTCTCCATCGAGGCGTTGCTCGACCAGGCCATGGGCACGGCCGGGCGCGTGGCGCGTCAGCTGCGGCCGGGCATCCTCAAGGAATTCGGCCTGTCGGCGGCCATCGAATCGCAGGCGGAGGACTTTGCCAACTCAACCGGCATCACCTGCCGCACCCACTGCGAGGTGATTGAAGACGACGATGCCGAAGCTGACACTTCCCTGGCCATTTTCCGCATCGTGCAAGAAGCGCTGACCAATGTGGCAAAGCACGCACACGCCTCCCTGGTGGTCGTGCGCATGCAGCGGGAAAACGGTAGCATTGCGCTCGAAATACGCGACAATGGCCGCGGCATCTCGGACGCAGACATGGCGAAGCGCAAGTCCTTCGGCTTGCGCGGCATCCGCGAGCGTGTGCATGCGCTGGCCGGCAGTTTCGACATCCGTGCCGGCGAACATGGCGGCACCTGTCTGCAGCTGCAAATCCCCCTTCCCGGCGCCGCCGACATGGGGCCGACGGACCCCGAAACGAAGGAGCCGCAAGGCAACCTTTTCTGAATGTAATGGCAGACAAGATCAACGTACTGATAGCCGATGACCACGCCATCGTGCGGCAGGGTCTGAAGCAGATTCTGTCCGAAACCGAAGACCTGCTGGTCGCCGGCGAGGCCGACGACGGCGCCGATGCGCTGCGCCTGGCGCGCAGCCAGCAATGGGACGTGTTCCTGCTCGACGTCACCATGCCCAATCGCAACGGCATCGATACGCTGAAGCAATTGAAGAAGGAATTTCCCCGCCTGCCGGTGCTGATGCTGTCCATGCACCCGGAAGAACAGTACGCGGTGCGCGCCATCAAGTCCGGCGCATCCGGTTACCTGACCAAGCAGAGCGCGCCCGAGCTGCTGGTCACGGCCATCCGCCAGGTCGCCTCGGGCAAGAAGTTCATCAGTCCTTCGCTGGCCGAGCGTCTGGCCGAGGCCATCACCGACGACAGCGAAAAGGCACCGCATGAAAATCTGTCCGACCGCGAGTACGAGGTCTTCATCCTCATCGCCTCGGGCCGGACGCTGACCCAGATCGCCGAACAGCTCAGCCTGTCGGTGGCCACGGTCAGCACCTATCGCGCCCGCATTATCGAAAAGACCAATCTGCGCACCAACGCAGAAATGATCCGCTACGGACTGGAACGCGCCCTGGTCGAATAAGGCCCGCATGAGCCAAAACAACACGATGCAACCCTCTGAAATCGCCCGTGAAACGCTGCGGCAGCTTGCGATGCGTCGCGTGCCGCCGACCCCGGACAACTACCTGACGCTGTACAACGAAATCGCCGGCATCAGGGCGGCAGAGGGGTTTCCGCACAATGCCATGAAGCAGTTGGTCGCCGCCATGCCAGCCGGCACCGCCGAGCAGGTGCGTTACGGACGGCTACTTGAAAACGCCGTCACCAGCGGCGACTGGGACGCACTGCGCGAAGCGCTGCAGGATATCTTCGAGCGCGGCGGCGGCGACCCGCTACCCTGGGGCGTCTTGCTCAAGGACCTGCTGACCCAGCTCGAAGTGCGCAGCACCAAGATCACCCAGGCCAAGAAGCGCGAGTCGCTCGACCATGTGCTGCGCGCCTCGGGCTCGCCGGAAATCCTGTTTCAGCGACTGCAGAATGTGCTCCGGCACTGGAGCCGCAACTCTGCACCAGCCGAGGTGCCGCCCGCCGAAACGACGGAAGACGAGACTCAGGAGGCGGCCAAGCCGACCATCGTCGTCGCCAAACCGATCACGAACGAGCTGCGCGAGATGCTTGCCCGCGTGCTCGAGGAGCCGCTGCATGCACTGTTGCACGACGCTCCCACGCTGGCAGAGCAGTCCATGCAGATGGCGCGCTCCGTACGCACCGCAGCACAGGAGCGGCAGGTCAATGACATGATGGCGCAGCTCAAGCAGTTCAGCTACCGGGTCAGCTATGCGGCGGAAGACCAGGCCGAACTCAAGGCCGAGCTGCTCGGCATACTCCAACTGCTGATCCAGAATATCGGCGAGATCGTCATCGACGAGCAGTGGCTGCACGGGCAGATCACCAGCGTGTCCGACCTGCTGGCCAAGCCGCTGGATCTGCGCACCCTGGACAGCGTGGAGCGCCAGCTCAAGGATGTCATCTACAAGCAGAGTGCCCTCAAGCGCAACCTGCTGGAAGCCAACGACAGGCTGAAGCAGATGCTGGCAACCTTTGTGGACCGCCTGGGCGACTTTTCCAGCACCACCGGCGACTATCACGACAAGATCGAGGCTTGCGCCACGCGCATCAGCCAGGCGCGCGACATCGCGGAAGTCTCCTCGGTGCTTGAGGAAGTCATGCGCGAGACGCGCAATATGCAGATCAACACCGCCCGCTCGCACGACGACATGAACCTCATGCGCCGCCGCGTGAGCGAAGCCGAGCACGAGGTCGAGCGGCTCATGAGCGAACTCTCGCAGGCCAGCGAGATGGTACGCGTGGACCCGCTCACCGGCGCGCTCAATCGCAAGGGCATGGATGAAGTCATGCAGCGCGAGGTGGCGCGCACGCGGCGGCAGAATGCGCCGCTGGCGCTGGCGCTGCTCGATCTCGACAACTTCAAGCAGATCAACGATCAGCTCGGTCACCGCACCGGCGACATGGCCTTGCAGCACCTCGCCAACGTCACCCGCGAAACCCTGCGCCCGCAGGACACCCTGGTGCGCTTTGGCGGCGAGGAATTCGTCATCATCCTGCCGGATACCGGCATGGAAGAAGCCGTCAAGGCCATGGAACGCGTGCAACGCGAACTGACGCGCCGCTACTTCCTCGCCGACAACAACAAGCTCCTGATCACCTTCAGCGCCGGCGTCAGCGTGCTGGGCGCCAGCGAAGAACCCGTCGACGCCATCCGCCGCGCCGACCAGGCGATGTATCTCGCCAAGCGGGCGGGGAAGAATAGAGTCATGGCTAGCTAGCCATGACGCCTTCCCCCCAGCCCCCTTCCCCTCGGGGGAGAGGGCTGGGGGGAAGGGCTTAGTTCAGATTCTCGCGCTGCACCCGTTCGATAAACGCCCTCGCCTCCTCATGTCCGCCCGCCGCGGCACTGCGTAGCCAGCGCAAGGCCAGGCGCGGATTGCGGGTGAGCCACTGGCCGCGATAGTAGGCGCAACCCAGTTCATATTGCGCGCTGGCATCGCCAAGCACGGCGGCGCGACGCAGATGCCTGAGCCCGGCCTTCACATCGGCGCGCACGCCCTGACCGTGGAGCAGGCAATAGGCGAGGCTGTAGAGGGCGTAGGCGTCCTCGTGCTGAGCAACGGCCTCGCGCAGCCAGCGCACCGCTTCGCGGTAATTCTGCTCCACGCCCTGACCGTAGTAATACATGTCGGCGAGCGCGACCTTGGCGTCGAACAGCGTCGCCGCGCGGCGGAACCAGGTGACCGCCTGCATGTGATCCTGTGCGCCACCGACGCCGTGCCGATAACACTGGCCCAGCATGAAACAGGCACGCCGGTGGCCCAGCTCGCCAGCTTTGCGATACAGGGAGACTGCCGCTTCGCCCTCGCCGCCATGCAGCGCCGCCTCGGCCTGGGCAAACCAGTAGCGCTCCAGCTCGCCCAGCGCGGGTTGCCAGCCCCCCTCCGCGGCCATGCGCAGTAAGGCTTCACCTTGTGCCGCATCCTGCGCCACGCCGAGTCCATGCAGATAGCAACGCCCCAGCTCGGCACGGGCGTGCGCATTGCCGCTGGCAGCGGCGCGCGCATACAGTTCGATCGCGGCGGCGAGATCGGGTGCGCCCGCTTCGCCCTGTTCAAGACAACCGCCCAACCAGACCTGGGCATCCACATCCCCCGCCTCGGCGGCGCGACGATACCAGGCCAACGCCAGCGCAGCGTCCTCCGGCACGCCCTCGCCCCATCGATAGCAATGGCCGAGCTTGATCTGCGCACGCGCGTGCCCCTGTCGGGCCGCCGAACGAAACAGGCGCAAGGCTTCCTTGCCATCCTGCGGCAGGCCACGGCCGAAAGCGTGACATTCACCCAGCGCGTACTCAGCTTCGCGACTACCGCGCGCGGCAGCGCGTCGATACCAGAGCAAGGCCGTATCCATGTCGAGAGACACGCCATAGGCAAAACCGTAGCACTGGCCGAGAAAGAACATCGCCGGTACGATCTTCTTGCGCGCGGCGCCTTCGAACCAGTGCACCGCCGCCGCCAGATCCTGTGCCGTGCCGTAACCGGCGTAAAGGCACAAGGCATAGCTGTACATGGCCGCCGGCACGCGCGCGGCCGCCGCCTGCTGCCACAGACGGGC
>DATMSM010000063.1:0-53738 GCA_035565355.1 Rhodocyclaceae bacterium | reverse complement strand
GCTGACGCGCGCCAGGGTTTCGGCCTCGCGCACCGATTCGAGGTTGAGCAGGACGCCGGCCTCCACGGCCGCTTCGAGATCGCGCACGGTCTTGCCCGGACCCGCATAGCTGATGGCTGCTGGCCGCATGCCGCTGCCAAGCGCCACCTGCATCTCGCGCAGGGAGGCGACATCCAGACCATCGACCAGCGCTGCCATGCAGGTGACCAGCGTGGGCAGGGGGTTGGCCTTGACGGCATAGTGAATGCCGATGGCGGGCGGCAAGGCCGCACGCAGCTCGGCCATGCGGCGCTCCAGGTGCGCGCGGTCATAGGCGTAGAAGGCGTCGCAGTGCAGCGTGCTGGCGATTTCATCCAGAGTGCGGCCGCCGATCAGCAACTCGCCGTTGCGGCTGGGCCAGGATGCGCAGGATTTATTCATGACGGCTCGGCCCGGCCTCTCGCGGCAGGCAGGCGAAGACGATGCCCATCAGGAGACCGATAAGCACGTCGGTGATTTCCGCGCTGCGGCCGGGCAGGAAAATCTGCATATAGCTGCAGGCAAACAGCAACCCGGCAGTCAGCAGGGTGGCAACGGCGAGCGAGAAGCCGCCGCGTGCCAGCAGCCAGATCATGCCGCCGTAGAGCGCGCTCTTCTCGCAGAAGGATTGCACATTCACGCCGATGGAGCCGTGCATCAGGCTTTTGAACGGAACCCAGCCGTAGTCGCGCAGCGCCACCTCGCTGAAGCTGAACGGCGTCAGCAGAATGAACAACAGGAGGCCCAGGTAGGGCAGTGACAAGAGCAGATAGCGCGCATGTACGCGCGCAAGGAACGTCAGCCACAGCAGCCCGGCACAGAGGCAGCCGATCAGATCGGCCGGCTTGATGACGAGATTCGTGATCAGCACCTTGGCGGCGAAGAAGCCGGTGACGAAAATGGCGAACACCAGCGTCCAGCGCTTGGCACCGTAGCAGGCATGGATCAGCGCGGCGATGAAAAGCCAGGCAATCAGGTAACGCAGCAGCTCGCTTGGCGGCAGCTCGGGCGCCAGTGCCAGGGGCTTGAGCGCGCGCCAGTACTTGTGCAGGTCTATGGTCGGTACATAGGGATAGAGCCGTGCGCCCAGCCACAGGGCGAGTAGCAAGGAGGCGCGCGGATGCTGCACTAGCGGCGCCGCCCAGGCGGGCTGAAAGTGGCGGCTGGCCAGCAAGCCGGCCGAAGCGCCGACGGCACTGCCGATGGTATTGGCATAGATGTCGCCGCAGGTCGGATTGCGATACTCGGCGTAGTACTGCAGGAATTCCACCGAGCACGAGAGTGCCGTACCCGCGAGTGTCGCAGTGAGGATGGCGAGGCCGACCGGGAGTCGGTCCCTGAGCGCCAGCATGCCGAACAGCCCGCAGGGGATGTAGAGCAGGATGTTCGAGAGCAGATCGCCGGCACGATCCCATTCGCCTATGGTGCCGAGCAGATAGTCAATCGCGCGTGACGGATTCTCCAGCGGCTGCAGCTGGAAAGGATAGAGCGAGCCATAGTAGATGACGGCGACCGTCAGCAGCCAGAGCAGCGGTAGGACGGTCGGCGCGCGGCGAGCGGCGAGCGTGCCAGTCATCGGGTTTGGTCGCCAATCAATTGCCGGTCGAGCTTGCCATTGGCATTGCGCGGCAAGGGCGTGGGGCGCAGTGTGATCTGTGCCGGCAGCATATAGGCCGGCAGGCGGGTGCGCAGGGCGGCAAGCAGCGTGTCGCTGGTCAGGCCTGCATCGGTGGGCACTACGGTCAGCTGGATGCGCTGGCCCAGGGCCGCGTCCTCGACGCCGTAGGCGCAGCATTCGGCGACAAGGCCGGTGGCATGCGCGGCCTCTTCGAGCTCGGTGGGGCTGACGCGGTAGCCCGAGGTCTTGATCATCTCGTCCTTGCGGCCGATGAAGTAGAGAAAGCCGTCGGCATCACGGCGCACGGTGTCGCCGGAGAACACAGCGATTTCGTCGAGTGTTTGTCCGGGCGCGCGCGGCAGCGGCTTAAAGCGTTGTGCGGTGGCGGCGGCGTCATTCCAGTAGCCCATCGCCACCAGCGGCCCACGATGCACCAGCTCGCCGGGCTCGTCGGCGGCGCATTCGCTGCCATCCGGGCGCAGCACCAGCACCTCGGCATTGGGTATTGCCTTGCCGATGGAATCGGGGCGCGCATCAACTTCCGCGGGCGGCAGGTAGGTGGAACGGAAGGCCTCGGTCAGGCCGTACATCAGATAGGGCTGGCTGCGCGGCAGGGCGGCGCGCAACTGCTGCAGCGTGGCCAGCGGCATGCGCCCGCCGGTGTTGGCGAAATAGCGCAGGTGTTCATCCAGCCCTGCAGGCCAGCTTTGCTGTACCAGCTGCATATACAGTGGCGGCACCGCGGTAAGGCCGGTGACCTTTTCGCGTACCAGCGTTTTCAACAGGTCCTGCGGCAGCAGGTAGTTGTGCAGCACGACCTCTGCGCCGGCATGAAAAGCCGTCGTCACTTGACTGAAGCCGGCGTCGAAGGACAGGGGCAGGGCGGCGATCAGACGATCGCCGGCATGATTGCCGAGATAGCTGGCGACACTGGCGGCGCCGCTGACAAGATTGCGGTGCGAGAGCATCACGCCTTTGGGTCGGCCGGTGCTGCCCGAAGTGTAGAAAATGGCCGCCATATCGCTGTCGATGACGCGATGCGTGTTGCCGGCCGGGGCAGTCAGCAGCGCATCCCATTCCGCGCCGAGGCAGATCACCTGGCGCAGGTCGGGGCAGGCGGGCAATACAGGCTGGAGAACATCGCGGCGTTCGGCCGAGGTGATGAGTATCCGCACATTGCAGTCGCGCAGGATGTGCTCGACCTGGGTGGGCTTGAGCAGCGGATTGATGGGAACGAAAACGCCGCCGGCGCGTGCCGCACCAAAGGCGGCGATGACGCTCTCGCGCCGCTTGTCCAGATAGATGCCGACACGCTCGCCGCGCTGCAGGTCGAGATCGAGCAGACCGTGGGCACAGGCCGTGATGGCAGCGTCGAATTCGGCATAACCAAGGCTGCCTTGTGCATCGCGCAGCGCCACCGACGTCGGCGCGGCAGCAGCAGCGTGCGCCGGCAGATGGTCGAGCAGATGACGATACAAAGTCGTGTCTGCCCGCGTCATGATGCCGGCTCCGTCCGCGAGCGCAGCATGCGCGCGCCGCGCCCGGCCCAATGCCGCAACCCGGCCTTGAGGCCGCGCCATTGCGCGAGGTCGAAGGCGATGATGCCGTGGCGCTCGCGCCGGTGTTCCATCCAGTCCTGCTTGTAGGGTTCGTCGCCGTTGAGATAGTCGACCTCGGCGACCCGATCGACATCCAGCGCCTGTTCGAACATGGCTGCCGTCAGCACCGTGCCGGCGGAATACTGCGCGCCATCCTCGTCGTAAGCCAGCTTGTAGATGTTGGCGATGCCGTCATGCGTGAGCCACAACTGGGCGGCGAGCGGCGTTTCGTTGAGATACAGCACGCCCAGGCGCAACCAGCCTTCGCACGCCGCCGTGCGGCACAGATTGGGAATGAAATCGGGCTGCGGCTCAGGCTGCTTCCAGCTCCGCGCGTACACGTGATCAAAGGCGGCGATGGCGCGCTCCAGCCTGTCGTCATCGTGTTGCTGGATTGCGATTCGCCACGGCCCGACCTTGTCCAGCCGCCCCCGGCCACGCTGCAGATTATTGCGCAGCTGGGACGGGCGTGTCGCCAAATAGCTGAGGTACGTACGGCCCGCAGTCTCGAGATACCAGTTGCCGAAGCAGAAGTAATCATCGACCCAGTAGCCGGCCTCGGTCAGTGCCTGCTTGAGCTGCTGGAACTCCGGCGCGCAGGGATCGAGCGGATGCAGATCCACCACCGCGCGCCCGCGCTCACGCAGGCTGGCAGCCAGGCCTGCCGGCAGGCCGCCGATGGGGCCGTAGAGGCTGCTGTAGTAATTGGCGAGGCCGCGCAGGCATTCGCCATCATCGAGCAAAGGCAGGCAGCCCTTGCCATCGGCTGGCAGCATCAGCGCATCCAGCTTGCGCAGCGCCTCCAATCCATGTGCGCGCAGATTCTCAAACCAGGCCAGGCTGCGAAATAGCGTCCCGTGTCGAGAAGCGGCCGCCAGCGCCGGCTGGGCGACGCGCAAGGCAGCAATATCCACGGGACTTTGAGGCGCGTTCACGACGAGATCTGCAGGCTGAATCTGAAAGCTGAATGAAGGTTTCGATAATACCTGCAGACGCCTGTAGCCGTGGGGCAAATCGACTGTCGGATAACTTTACAGTGAGAGGCAAAGAGCCCTCATTGAGGTGGCCTGAAAATGGTTTTTTCTGGTGCTAGTGGGGTTATAGCCATGTGTTCGAAATTGCCATAGCTCCCACAAACCAAGCCACCACGCTAAACAGAATCATGAATACGGCGCAAATAAATGTGAGCCAAGCACGGTGGGCTTTTCGGGACCAGAAGGCGAGCCCAAGCGCGACGACTATGGCCACGATGGCTAAAGCGTTGTGGCCAATACTCCGCCAGTGCTTGGCTGAGGGTGGGAGCGCTTGTTCTGCAGCCCAGAAAGTGCCAGCCCACACAATGCTTAGCAGAGGCAAAAAGAACATGGCGGGAACAAGCCAGGACGGAGGAAGCTGCTGACGCCATGCGGGAGAAAAACTTGAAGCGGCGGAAATGAATGCAAAGAGCCCAAGCACAAGAATGATGGGCCAAGCAAAGCGCCAAATTATTACCCAAACTGTCGCAATCGCGTGGAGCTGTTCCATCCTCGCTGGCCTAGCGTTGGAGGTAAGGGGCCGTCTGGAGGCGGCACGCCGGAAGACGGTCCCGCTTGACCGAGAGGTTAGCCCTTTGCATGTCGACGCCCCCAAGACGACTTGGCATCTGACACCGAGTCAATGAGATACAAAAGCATGAGTATTGCAAAAAGCACCTTTGCAGTAACAGATAACCATGGGGTCACATTTGCGGGAGGGGGCACCCAAATAGCCAGATATGCCGCCAATAGAAATACAGTCATTCGCCACCAGCAAATGCTCGCCATGTAGAAGCCTAGGCTCTTGTGTTTGAGTGAATAGCGAATCATGGCCTTTAGCCGCTTAGGGCTGCGCAATCCCCGAGGCGACTTCCGTTTAAACAGACCCATGGGCTAACGTTGGAGGTAACCGGACTGCCGCTTGTGGCAGGTCCGGTTGACCGAGTGGTTAGGTTTAGTTCGCTTTTGCTTTTTTGATTCCAAAGAAATACCCACCCTGTTTGGCTGGAATAAATTCGATATCGTAGGCAGCCGATTTACCGCAACCATGGGCAACCCATGTTTCGGTAATGATTTTTCCTTCGACCTTCTTTGTTTTTGTATCTATGTAATCAAGATCATTGCAGCCCAAGTCACTTGGAGTCATGTATTTCAACATTCCCAATGTGTCAGCAGCCAGGCGGCCGTCTGCCACCGTCTCTCCACGAACTTTGCTATTACCCATCGTCACACAACCCACCAACGCAAATGCTATTACGGCAACTAATGCTTTATTCATGTTTGCCCCTGTGAGAGTAAAAACCTAACGTTGGAGGTAACCGGACTGCCGCTTGCGGCAGGTCCGGTTGACCGAAAGGTTAGCCCTACTCGGGCAGCACAGGCACGAACGCATAAAGCCCCCCAGCAAGAAGCAAACAGATAGCGAGTGATACAAGTGCCCTGGAATTGTTAGGGCCGGCCCGCACCCATAAGACTCGGACTAAGAGCACAAGTGGCACTAACACCAAAAGCGATAAAGGTTCGACGAGGTTGGACAGCGAATTTGCCTTCCAGCCCACAATTGCCAACCCCCACCAAAGAGCGAATGGCAATGGAACCGCCAACACATCAAAGGCGGTAATTTGATGCGCTTGTTTTAGGTGCACAAAGGAAAAAGCGAGCGCCCCTATTGAGCAAAAAACGATAAGCCAGAAGACGAGCTGGGCCATGGGCTAACAAAAAGTAGACGACACCCTGATCAGGGTAAGTGCCGTATAACGATACTGTATAGTTATACAGTAAATATTGATTTCTGCCATATAATCAGTGGGTCATCTGTTTTTAGGAGGACCTAAGAAATGGCACAGGAGGAGACACTCCCGCAACCGCCCCGCTTGCTTCAGCAAGTGCGGGAGAAGATTCGTTATAAACATTACAGTATCAGAACTGAATCTTCATATGTCGATTGGATCAAAAGGTTCATTTTCTTTCATGACCGCCGTCATCCGCGCGACATGGGGGCGCCCGAGATTGAGCGGTTTTTGACCCATCTTGCCGTCGAGGGCAAAGTGGCGGCATCCACGCAGAATCAGGCAAAGAGCGCCTTGCTCTTTCTATATCGGGAGGTGCTTGGGATCCAGTTGCCTTGGCTGGACGATATCGAAAGTGCCAAGACGCCGAAGCGTCTGCCTGTCGTCCTGACCAAGGAAGAAGTACTGGCAATTCTGTTGCAGATGGAGGGCAGGCAGCAGCTGATCGGACGCCTGCTTTACGGTACGGGCATGCGCATCCTGGAGTGCCTGCGTTTGCGGGTGAAGGACGTCGACTTTGCGCGCAGTGGAATACTGATACGCGACGGCAAGGGCTTCAAGGACCGCGTCACCATGCTGCCACGGGCATTGCACGCGCCTTTGCAGGCGCATCTGCGGGCAATCAAGGTGCGCATAAGAGGGATCTGGCCGAGGGCTTCGGCACGGTCGATATGCTGTACGCGCTGGATCGCAAGTATCCGGGGCGTGACCGTGAATGGGGATGGCAGTATGTGTTTCCCGCTTCAGCCCGCTCGGTGGATCCTCGTTCTGGGGCTGTACGCCGCCATCACCTGATGGAAAAATCCGTCCAGCGCGCAATGCGCCGTGCGGTGATCACGGCGGGCATCGCCAAGCCGGCGACGCCGCACACCTTGCGCCACTCCTTCGCGACGCACCTGCTGGAGGGTGGCTACGATATCCGTACGGTACAGGAGCTGCTGGGACATGCGGACGTATCGACCACGATGATTTACACCCATGTGCTCAATCGCGGCGGGTTCGGGGTGCGCAGTCCGCTGGACGGGCTGGCATAGGCGCCAACGAGGAGGGCAGGGCGTCGATTCCGCGCCCTGCGGGCCGTCTGTCGCTTTTGGCTGCAGGCCGGACTTATCCGCGAATGTTAGATTGCTGGCTGAACTCGGCTAGCTCCACGCGCGGTTCGGGCTTCCAGCCTTTTTTGCGGTGTTCGGCCACGACATTGGTGAAAATGCCGCCGCGTACGTAGAATTTGGCGGTCAGGCGCATGAAGCGGGGCTTGGTGGCCTTGACCAGGTCGTCGAGGATGCGGTTGGTGACGTCTTCGTGGAAATGACCTTCCTCGCGGAAGCTCCATGTATACAGCTTGAGGCTCTTGAGTTCGACGCAGGCCTTGTCGGCGATGTAGTCGAGCGTGAGGACGGCAAAGTCGGGCTGGCCGGTCTTGGGGCAAAGGCACGTAAATTCAGGGATTTCCATATGAATCTGGTAATCCCGATGCGGGGCCGGGTTGGGGAAGGTCTCCAGCGTCTTGGCATCGACCTTGGCGGGGCGTTTGGTTGTCATAAAAACCCTGATAGGAAAACTGAAATGGCCGCGACAGCTGGCCGATGGCTTGCGATTATAATGCACCAGACCGATGCCCCCAGCCGGTGGGCGCTTGTGCGGAGTGTTGCAGCTGTTTGCGGCCTGTGCTCAAGTCAGACACTAGACTTATCTCATCCAGATACTTGCCGTGCGTCTAAGCAAACTTAAACTTTCCGGCTTCAAATCCTTCGTCGATCCCACCACCGTGCTGTTCCCGGGCAATCTGGGCGGCATTGTCGGCCCCAATGGTTGCGGCAAGTCCAACATCATTGATGCGGCGCGCTGGGTGCTGGGTGAATCCAAAGCATCCGAACTGCGTGGCGAGTCCATCCAGGACGTGATCTTCAAGGGCTCGGGTACGCGTAAAGAAGTGAGTCGCGCCAGCGTCGAGCTATTCTTCGATAACGCCGACGGCAAGGCGGCCGGCCAGTGGTCGCAGTACGCCGAAATCACGGTGCGGCGCGTGCTCGATCGCGACGGCAATTCGAACTACTACATCAACAACCTCAACGTTCGCCGCCGCGACATCATCGATCTGTTTCTGGGCACCGGCCTGGGGCCGCGCTCCTACGCCATCATCGGCCAGGGCATGATTGCGCGCATCGTCGAGGCCAAGCCCGATGAACTGCGCGGTTTCCTGGAAGAAGCCGCGGGCGTCACCAAATACAAGGAGCGGCGCCGCGAGACGGAAAACCGTCTTGAGGATGCGCGCGAGAACCTCGCCCGCGTCGATGACATCCGCGGCGAGCTGGATAACCAGATTGTCCGCCTCGAAGGGCAGGCCGAGGTCGCCCGCCAGTACCGCGATCTGCAAAGCCAGCTGACCGGCCGCCAGAACCTGCTCTGGTACAAGAAGCGCATGGATGCCAGGCGCGATGCCGAGAAGATTCACCTTGAAGTCGAGCAGGCGATCACCCGCGTCGAAGGCGAAACCGCGCAGTTGCGCGAGGTCGAGGCGCGCGTCGAGCATGCGCGCGAGGCGCATTTCTCCGCCTCGGACGCGCTGCATGCGGCTCAGGCCGAGATGTATTCGGCCAAGTCCGAGGTCGAGCGGCTTGAATCCGAGATCGGGCACATGCGCGACAACCGTCAGCGCCTGGAAACCCGCATTGCGCAACTGACCACCGAAGACGGCCACTGGCGCGGCCAGCAGGCCGAGCTGGGCCGCGAGGCCGAGCGCTGGTCGTCGCTGCGCGAC
The DNA here is from genome assembly GCA_035565355.1 of Rhodocyclaceae bacterium. GTDB lineage: Bacteria > Pseudomonadota > Gammaproteobacteria > Burkholderiales > Rhodocyclaceae. The sequence goes on along the minus strand of DATMSM010000063.1, from coordinate 44,940 downwards.
AATGCCGGCGCCCGCGCCGAGGCGGCCAAGATGCGCCACGAAGAGGCGGCGGAGCGCATGCCGCAGCTGGAGGAGTTTGTCGAATCCGCCGGCGGTCAATTGACCGATGCGCGCCGTACCCTGTCTGAAGCCGAGCACGCACTGAAACTGGCCGATGCCGAAAAGAGCCATGCCGGCCGTACGCTGGACAGCCTGACTCAGCGTCGTGAACGCCTGGAGCAGGAGAAGGCCGCGCTGCCGCAGCCCGATCCGATGCAGATCGAAATCGCCCAGCAGCGTATGGCCGAGTCGGAGGAACTGCTGGAGGCCGAGCAGGCGCGCATGAGCGAATTGCAGGAACGCCTGCCCGAGCTTGAAGCCCAGGTGCGTCAGGCGCGCGAGCGCATGCAGATGGCGCATCGCCAATTGACAGAGGCGCGCGCCCGTTGCAGCGCGCTGGAACAATTGCAGGCGCGCGTGCAGCAGAGCGGCGAAATGGGGCCGTGGCTGGAAGAGCGCGGTCTCAAGGACGTGCCCTTGCTGTGGCAGGCCATCCAGGTCGAGGCCGGCTGGGAAACCGCAGTCGAAGCCGTGTTGCGCGAGCGCCTGTCGGCGCGCCATGCCCATGTCAGCCAGATCGCTGCTGCGCTCGAAACCCCGCCGCCGGCCACGCTGGCGCTGGCCTATGCCGGCAGCGCCGGTACGGCAGCAACGACCGGCTCCCTGCGCGCCAAGGTCAAGTGCAGCGATGCGCAGTGGGATGCGGTCCTCGACGAGTGGCTGGGCAGCGTCAATGCGGTCGAAGAGCTGCAGGCGGGCATGCCCGGCGTCAGCGTTAATCGCGCCGGTCATATTGGCAGCGCCCATGGCCTGGTGCTTTACTCGCCGGATGCACGCACCCACGGCGTGATCGAGCGTCAGCGCGAGATCGAAGAACTCAATGCCCAGATGGGTGCGCTGGCCGAGGCCGAGGAGCTGGCGCGCGAAGCCCAGCATGAGGCCGAACAGGCCGTGAACGACACGCAGACGGCACTTTCCAATGGCCGCCGTTCCACGCAGGAAGCGCAGCAACGTTTGCACGCGGCCCAGGTTGAGGCGCTCAAGCTTAGCCAGTTGCAGGCGCGCTACGATGAACGCGCCGGCCAGATCGACCAGGACCTCGGCGAAATCCGTCGTGCCGAGGAAAACGAACGCGCCAGCCAGATGCGCTCCGACGAGCAGCTCGGCCTGTATCGCGAACAGCTGGATGCCCTGCGCATGCGCGCGGAAGAGGCGCAGGAAGCCTTGCGCCGCGCCGAGACGCAGTTGCGTGAAGCACGCGCCCTGGAACAGCAGCTGGCCCGCGAGGCGCAGGAAGCGCAGTTTTCCGAGCGCGAATGCACCAACAAGCTGGAAGACAATGCACGCGCCACCGACACGGCGGTGCGCCAGCTCGAACGCATCGTCGCCGAGCTGGAACAGGCGCGTACCGATCTCGCCGCGATCAGCGAAATCCTGCTCGACGAATCGCTGCAGACGGCATTGCAAAAGCGCACCGACTACGAGAACGCGCTGGCCGACAAGCGCAATGCGCTGGAAGGCGCCGCCGCCGAATTGCGCGGCCTGGATGAGTTGCGCCTCAAGCTGGAGCAAAGCGTCCTGCCGTTGCGCGACCGCATCAACGATCTGCGCATGAAGGAGCAGGCGGCGCAACTGAACGAGGAGCAGTTCAGCCAGCGCCTGCTCGAAGCCAACGTCACCGCCGAGGAAGAACAGGTGCTGGCCGCACTGCTGACGCCCAACCTGCGCGACAGTCAGCTGCAGTCGGACATCACGCGCATCGGCAACGAGATCGAGGCGCTGGGTTCGGTCAATCTGGCCGCACTCGAAGAGTTGACCAGTGCACGCGAACGCAAGGGCTTCCTTGATGACCAGTCGACCGACCTGGCCGACGCCATCAATACGCTGGAAGATGCGATCCGCCGTATCGACCGCGAAACGCGCGAGCAGTTGCAGGCGACCTACGATGCCGTCAATCGTCAGTTCGGCGAACTCTTCCCCAGCCTGTTTGGTGGCGGCGAGGCGCGCCTGATCCTGACCGGCGACGAGATTCTCGACGCCGGCATCCAGATCATGGCGCAGCCGCCGGGCAAGAAGAACTCGACCATCCATCTGCTGTCGGGTGGCGAGAAGGCGCTGACCGCGATCGCGCTGGTGTTCGCGATGTTCCAGCTCAATCCGGCACCGTTCTGCATGCTCGACGAGGTCGATGCGCCGCTGGACGATTCGAACACCGAGCGCTTCGCCAATCTGGTGAGGAAGATGTCCGCGCAGACGCAGTTCATCTTTATCTCGCACAACAAGATCGCCATGGAAATGGCGACCCAGCTGATCGGCGTGACCATGCAGGAAAAGGGCGTGTCGCGCGTGGTCGAGGTGGATATGGAAGAAGCGCTGCGCCTGGCCGACGATCAGGTCGCAGCCTGACAGAGGAACAGTCATGAGTGATTTGCAGTTGAGCCTGCTCGGACTGGGCGCCGCACTGGTCGCCGGCGTCTGGGCTTACAACACGCTGCAGGAGCGCAAGTACCGCCAGGCGGCGGAGAAAGTGTTCCGCAACGAACAGGCTGATGTGCTGGTGCCCGGAGAAGAACTTGCCGTGACGGACGAGGCCGGAGCGCTGTATGCAGAGAGCACCGAGCCTACGGATCAGTCAGTGCCGGAGGACGAATCTTTCGCGTCGGACGGGCGCCGTGAGCCGATGTTTGAAGCGCCGCTCGAGGCTGAAGCCGAAGCGGTCGAGCCCACCTATGCGGAACCGGATTACGTCGCGCCGGCCTATGCCGAAAGTGCAGCGCCCGAGCCGCAGGCAGCGGCCGGACACAATGCGCCGCCTGCGGACTGGTGCGATGAGAGCATCGATCTGATTGCGCGCCTGCAGTTCGAGAACGGAATTGCCGCCGAGGATCTGCGTCAGGCGCAGTCGGCCATGCAGGCGCATCAGCGCGTGCATCTGCGTGTGTTCATCGAGGCCGCCCCGGGGCGCTGGCTGCCGCTGGCCGAAGCAGGCGAGGCCAGCTACGCGCAGGCCTGGTTTGCGCTGCAGCTGGTGGACCGGCGCGGTGCCGTCAGTACAAATGATTTCGAAGCTCTGCGCCATTCGCTGCAGGCGCTGGCATCGTTGCGCAACGGCAGCTTGAGCTTTCCCGATGTGGCGGCGTTGGGCGAGCAGGCGCGCGCGCTGGACGATTTCTGTGCCCAGCTTGATCTGCAGTTGGCCATCAATGTACTGGATGCGGGGCAGGGCGCTTTCCCCGGCACCAAGATACGCGGCATGGCCGAGGCTGCAGGCATGCAGCTGACCGGTAGCGGCGAGTTCCAGGCCCACGACGAAAACGGCAATTTCCTGTTCGCGATGGCGAACATGGGCGAGCCTTTCGACAGCCAGGCCATGAAGCATGTGCAAACGCACGGCCTGACCTTCCTGCTTGACGTGCCGCATGTGCGCGACGGCAGCCATGCCTTTGAGCGCATGCTGAGCAGCGCGCGCCAGTTTGCCACCGCACTTGATGCAGCCCTCGTCAATGCGCAGCGTGCGCCGATTTCCGACGCCATGGTCGACAGCATACGCAGGAAAATTACCGAGATTCACGAGCAGATGAATCTGGCCGGCATCCCCGCCGGCGGCATGCGCGCATTGCGGCTTTTCTCCTAGGAAGACATTGGTGCTTTCCCCGTTTTTTATTTCCCGTCGCGCAAGCGCGGGAGCCCAAGGGGCGCTGCCCCTTCTTGAGTTGTTCTGATGGAAGTCGCAGCGCGGGCTGCGTGGTTGCGGGACGAGCTGAGCCGCCACAACCACGCCTATTACGTTCTCGATACACCGACGATTCCGGACGCCGAGTACGACAAGCTGTTCCGCGAATTGCAGGCCATCGAGGCCGAGCATCCCGACTTGCTTACGCCTGACTCGCCGACGTTACGCGTCGGCGGCCAGCCCTTGCCGCATTTCCCACAGGTGCGACATGTCGTGCCCATGCTCTCGATCCAGACTGAGACCGATACCGAAGCCAGCGGTGCGCAGGCCTTCGACGGGCGCGTGCGCCGCGATCTCGAACTGAGCGAGGATGCGGCGCCGGTCGAGTATGCCGCCGAACTGAAGTTCGACGGTCTGGCCATCAATCTGCGCTACGAGAACGGTATTCTCGTGCAAGCCGCAACGCGCGGCGACGGCGAGACCGGCGAGGAGGTGACGCAGAACATCCGCACCGTGCGGCAGATCCCTTTGCGCCTGATCGGTGAAGAGATTCCGGAAGTGCTTGAGGTGCGCGGCGAAGCCTATATGAGCCGGCCCGACTTCGAACGTTACAACGCCAAGCAACGCGAGAAGGGCCTGACGCCGTTGGTCAATCCGCGCAACGGGGCTGCCGGCAGCATCCGCCAGCTTGATCCGAAACTGGCCGCGCAGCGGCCGCTGTCCTTCTTTGCCTACGGCCTGGGTGAAACGCGTGGCTGGGCACCGCCGGCCACCCACAGTGGTGTGCTGGATGCGCTCGCCGCCTTCGGCCTGCCGGTGAGCAGTTATCGCGATGTGGTGCAAGGAGCCGAAGGGCTGATTGCCTTTCACGCCAGGATCCGCGACATTCGCCATCAACTGCCATTCGATATCGACGGGGTTGTGTACAAAGTGAACTCGCTGGCGCTGCAGCAACGCCTCGGTTTTCGCACCCGCGAGCCGCGCTGGGCGGTGGCGCACAAGTATCCGGCCGAAGAGGCCATGACCACGGTCGAGGCCATCGAGGAGCAGGTCGGCCGCACTGGTGCGATTACGCCTGTGGCGCGTCTGAAGCCGGTCTTCGTCGGCGGCGTGACCGTGACCAACGCGACCCTGCATAACGAGGACGAGGCGCGGCGCAAGGATGTGCGCATCGGCGACACCGTGATCGTGCGCCGTGCCGGTGACGTGATTCCCGAAGTCGTTTCGGTTGTCCTCGACCAGCGGCCGATGCAGGATATTTTCGGCAATGAACCACTGTATGCGCCATATGCACGGCCGACGCATTGTCCTGCCTGCGGCTCCGAGGTCGAAAAACCCGAAGGCGAAGCCGTGGCGCGCTGTACCGGTGGCTTGTTCTGTCCGGCTCAGCGCAAGCAGGCCATCATCCATTTTGCCTCGCGCAAGGCGCTGGATATCGAGGGCCTGGGCGAGAAGCTAGTTGAACAGATGGTGGATAACGCCATCCTGCGCACACCGGCCGACATCTACAAGCTGGGTGTGCTGGCCATCGCCAATCTCGAGCGCATGGCCGAGAAGTCCGCCGCCAATCTGCTGGAAGCGATTGCGCTGAGCCGCACTACGACACTGCCGCGCTTTATCTATGCCCTGGGCATACGCAATGTCGGCGAAGCGACAGCCCGCGATCTGGCCCAGCATTTCGGCAATCTGGACGCGCTGATTGCGGCTGATGAAGCTGCCTTGCAGGAGGTGCCGGATGTCGGTCCGGTGGTGGCGGCCTCGATCCGCCATTTCCTGGATCAGCCGCACAATGTCGAAGTCATGGAACAATTGCGCGCTGCCGGCGTGAGCTGGCCCGAGGGCGAACCGGTGCGGCGTGAGGCCTTGCCCTTCAACGGCAAGACCTTTGTGCTGACCGGCACGCTGCCCAGCCTGGGCCGCGACGAAGCCAAGGCCCTGATAGAGGCGCAGGGCGGCAAGGTCGCCGGTTCGGTGTCGAAGAAGACGGACTATGTGGTCGCCGGTGCCGAGGCGGGCAGCAAACTGAGCAAGGCCCAGGAATTGGGGCTGGTCATTCTTGACGAAATTCAATTGAGGGAGCTGCTGAATCATGAAATCCGTACGTAAGGCCGTATTTCCCGTCGCCGGTCTCGGCACGCGCTTCCTGCCGGCGACCAAGGCCAGTCCCAAGGAGATGATGCCCGTCGTCGACAAGCCGCTGATCCAGTACGCCGTGGAGGAAGCGATTGCGGCGGGTGTGACTGATCTGATCTTCGTCACCGGGCGCAGCAAGCGTGCCATCGAGGATCACTTCGACAAGGCCACCGAACTCGAAGCCGAGCTTGAGCGCAAGCAGAAAAATGATCTTCTCGCAGTCGTTCGCGGCATCCTGCCCAGCCATGTGAATTGCATCTATATCCGCCAGGCGGAACCGCTCGGCCTCGGGCATGCGGTGCTGTGCGCCAAGCCAGCGGTCGGCGACGAGCCCTTTGCCGTGCTCCTGGCCGATGACCTGCTTGACGGCAAGGTCCCGGTGATGCGGCAGATGGTCGAGAAGTACGACTACTACCGTTGCTCCGTGCTCGGCGTGCAGGACGTGCCGCGCGAGGACACGCGCAGCTACGGCATTGTCGCCGCCACGCCGCTGGCCGAGCGGGTGGAAGCCATGAGCGCCATCGTCGAAAAACCCAAGCCCGAGGATGCGCCGTCCACGCTGGCGGTGGTTGGTCGCTATGTACTGACGCCGCGCATCTTCCATTATCTGGAAACCGCCAAGCCGGGTGCCGGCGGCGAAATCCAGCTGACTGACGGCATCGCCGCTCTGCTCAAGGAGGAACAGGTGCTGGCTTATCGCTACGACGGCGTGCGCTATGACTGCGGCTCCAAGCTTGGCTATCTGCAGGCCACCGTCGAGCTCGGCCGCAAGCATGCCGAGGTCGGCGCCGAGTTCGCCGAGTGGCTGGCAGGGCGCGGCGCGTGAACCCACAGGAAGCGCGCGCGCTACTGGCCTCTGCCGATCTCATCTGCTCGGCAGAGGAGGTGAGCAATGCCGTCTCGCGCCTGGCTGGCGAGTTGAGTATCGCCCTGCGCGAGCGCAATCCGCTGGTGGTTTCGGTGATGGGCGGTGCTGTCGTGTTCACCGGGCAGTTGCTGCCGCAGCTCGATTTTCCGCTCGACTTCGATTACGTCCACGCCACCCGCTACGGCGACGAGACTTCGGGCGGGCAATTGCGCTGGGTGGTGGAGCCGCGCATTTCAGTGGTCGGCCGCACCGTGCTGCTGCTGGACGATATTCTCGACGAAGGTATTACGCTGGCGGCGATTCGTCAGCATTTGCTCGATGCCGGTGCGGCCGAGTGCGTGACGGCGGTCTTCGCCGACAAGGATATTGGCCGCAGCAAACCCCTATACGCCGATTACGTCGGGCTGACCCTGCCGGATCGCTATGTCTTCGGGTTCGGTATGGATGTGAGCGGTGCCTGGCGCAATCTGCCGGCGATCTACGCGCTGAAGGAATAGAAATACGCCTGGGTATTCAGGCGGAGAATTCCTGAGTTATTATTGCATTTCAAATGCAGCTTTATACGAAAGGAGGACGGACCCATGTCCGAACCTCTCATTAGCCGCGAATGGCTACGCAGTTTTTTCCCCTACCAGCCCATGGCCGACCGCTTCGAGCGCATGCGCAGTTGCGCCGGCGCCTTGTTCGGTATCGCGCTGACCGGGGTCATTACCTATGCGATTGTCGGTGACGCCGGGGCCACAGCCTGGCTGATTGCGCCCATGGGCGCATCCGCTGTGCTTCTGTTTGCGGTGCCTTCCAGTCCGCTGGCCCAGCCCTGGTCGGTGATGGGCGGCAATCTCTGTGCGGCACTGATCGGTGTTACCTGCACCAAGATTTTCTTTGTCGGCGCGCCCGTGGTCGCGGCATCGCTGGCGGTATCGCTGTCGATCGCCGCCATGTTCATGCTCCGCTGCATACATCCGCCAAGTGGAGCGGTGGCGCTAACCATGGTGATGGGCGGCCCGGCGGTGCATGCCGCGGGATACAGCTTTGTGCTGGTGCCGGTGATGCTCAACTCCTTCATCATCGCTCTGCTGGCGGTGCTCTACAACAATGCAGTGGGGAGAAAGTATCCACACTCGCCACAGCTTGTACCGCCCGCACCGGGGGCCAAGGCCGGCGAGGCGCCACGCACCACCAGCCTGGGTTTCTCCGCCGATGAGCTGGATACGGTACTCAAGAGCTACAACCGCTTGCTCGATATCAGCCGTGAGGATCTGGAGCAGATCTTCATTCAGGTCGAGGCGCTGGCCTACAAGCGCCGTTTCGGCGAAATGACCTGCGGTGACATCATGCGCACCGATGTCATCAGCGTCGAATTCGGCACCTACCTCGACGAGGCCTGGCGCCTCCTGCATACGCACAAGCTCAAGGCCTTGCCGGTGCTCGATCGCGGCCGCCGCGTGATCGGCATCGTTACGCCGATCGACTTCATGGAGCATGCCGGCGTTGAAACCTATGTCGGCTTCAAGGGCAAGATCCGCCATCTGCTGCACCGCAGCGGCAAGACGCACGACGACAAGCCGGAAGTGGTCGGCCAGATCATGACCGACAACGTCAAGACGGTAAGCCTCAATCAGTCCATCGTCGATCTCGTGCCGCTGATTGCGGAGCACGGGCTGCGGCATATTCCTGTGCTCGACGAAGACCGCAAGCTGGCCGGCCTACTCACTCAGGCCGACATGATCAATGCGCTGTACGGGCACAAGCTGATCAGCGGCTGATACGCCGGCCGCCACAAAGAAAAAGGCCTCGCGATTGCGAGGCCTTTTTTCATGCTGAAGCGATCAGGCTTCGGCGCGCGATGCACGCTTGCGTTCATGCTCAAGCAGGTGGCGCTTGCGGATGCGGATGGTCTGCGGCGTGATTTCGACCAGTTCGTCGTCGTCGATGAATTCGACGGCCGATTCCAGGGTCAGCTTGACCGGCGGGGTCAGGCGCACGGCTTCGTCGGTGCCCGAGGCGCGCACGTTGGTCAGTTGCTTGCCCTTGATCGGGTTGACGACCAGATCGTTGTCGCGCGAGTGGATGCCGATGATCATGCCTTCGTACAGCTTGTCGCCGGGGGACACAAACATGCGGCCGCGATCATCCAGCTTCCACAGGGCATAAGCGACGGCTTCGCCATTGTCTTGCGAGATCAGAACGCCGTTGTGACGGCCCGGCAGGTCGGCCTTGACCGGGGCGTAGTCGTCAAACACGTGGCTGATCAGGCCGGTGCCGCGCGTCATGGTCATGAAGTCGGATTGGAAGCCGATCAGGCCGCGCGCGGGGATGTGGTACTCGAGGCGGGTACGGCCGCGACCGTCGGACTCCATATTGGTCAGTTCGCCGCGGCGACGACCGATTTCTTCCATGATGCTGCCCTGGTGCGCGTCTTCGACGTCGATGGTCAGGTTTTCGTAGGGCTCGCACTTCTCGCCGTTGATTTCCCTGTACACGACACGCGGCTTGGCGACGGCGATTTCAAAGCCTTCGCGACGCATGTTTTCCAGCAGGATGGTCAAGTGCAGTTCGCCACGGCCGGAGACGCGGAAGACGTCCGAGTCGGGCGTATCTTCAACGCGCAGGGCGACGTTGGTCAGCAGTTCCTTGGTCAGGCGGTCGCGGATCTGGCGCGAGGTCACGAACTTGCCCTCGGTGCCGGCCAGCGGCGAGGAGTTCACCATGAAGTCCATGGTCAGGGTCGGCTCGTCGACGCCGATGACCGGCAGACCGATGGGGTTATCCTTGTCGCAGATGGTGACGCCGATGCCGATGTCGTCGAGGCCGGAAATGATGATGATGTCGCCGGCTTCGGCGGATTCAACCGGCACGCGCTCCAGGCCCTTGAAGCCCAGCACTTGATTGATACGGCCGGAGGCGACTTGCTCGTCGTGGTTCATGACGACGACGTGCTGACCCGGCTTGATGCGACCGTTAATCACGCGACCAACACCCAGACGGCCGGTGTAGGTGGAGTAGTCCAGTGCAGCCAGTTGCAGTTGCAGCGGTGCTTCCGGATCACCCGGAGGGCTCGGCACGTGCTTCAGCACGGTCTCGAACAGCGGACGCATATTGTCCGACTCTTCCTTCAGGTCGAGCTTGGCAAAGCCATTCAGACCCGAAGCGTAGATGATGGGGAAGTCGAGTTGCTCATCGGTGGCGCCGAGCTTGTCGAACAGATCGAAAGTCTGATCGACAACCCAGTCCGGACGCGCGCCCGGACGGTCAACCTTGTTGATCACGACGATGGGACGCAGGCCAAGGGCGAGTGCCTTCTTGGTCACGAAGCGCGTTTGCGGCATCGGGCCTTCGACTGCATCGACCAACAGTACGACGCCGTCGACCATGCCCAGCACGCGTTCCACTTCGCCGCCGAAGTCGGCGTGGCCCGGGGTGTCGACGATGTTGATGTGGGTGCCTTCGTAGTCGATGGCGGTGTTCTTGGCCAGAATCGTGATGCCACGTTCTTTTTCGATGTCACCGCTGTCCATGACGCGCTCATCCACTTGCTGGTGAGCGGCGAAAGTGCCGGACTGACGCAGGAGTTGGTCGACGAGAGTTGTCTTGCCGTGGTCGACGTGGGCAATGATGGCAATGTTGCGAAGAGCGCGTGACATGGTGGAGTCCGAGTGAGGAACGAAAGAACGAAAGGGGCGGAGACCCCAAAAAGGGCGCGTATTCTAGCATGGGAGCGTGTTTCAGCCATGTTAGACTTCCATGAAATCAACAACTAGCGACCATAAATTCACTCCATGCTGGCAATCATCGGTGGTAGCGGCCTGACTCAACTGGCCAATCTTGACATTACGCGCCGCGAAGTCGTGCGCACTCCCTACGGCGAACCCTCGGCGCCGCTGACTTTCGGCACCCTGGGCGGCAAGCCGGTGGTGTTTCTGGCCCGTCACGGCCACGGTCACTCGATTCCGCCGCATAAGGTCAATTACCGCGCCAATATCTGGGCGCTCAAGCATGCGGCAGAGACCGTCCGCATCGTTTCGGTGGCCTCGGTCGGGGCGATACGCAATGACATGCCGCCGGGCACACTGATCGTGCCGCATCAGATCGTGGACTACACCAGCGACCGCGCCTCGACCTTCTATGACGGGCATGATGCACGCGTGGTTCATACCGACTTCACCCTTCCCTACGATGGTGAATTGCGCAGCGGCCTGATCGAGACCTTTCATGCCGTCGGCGAGCACGTCATCAATGGCGCCGTCTATGGCGCCACCCAGGGGCCGCGCCTTGAAACGGCGGCGGAGATCAATCGCCTGGAGCGTGACGGTGTCGATATTGTCGGCATGACCGGCATGCCTGAGGCCGTGCTGGCGCGCGAAGCCGACCTCGCCTACGCGGCGATCTGTCTTTCCGTCAATTGGGCGGCCGGCCGCGGCGACTCGGAGCAGGGCATCCACTTCAAGGATATCGAGCAGGTGCAGCATGTCTGGCTGGCGCGTGTGCGCCGCTTGCTCGAACATTTCGCCGCGAAATGACCGCCCCCGCGCGCGTAAAAGCGACTTGCTGCCCCCTGAGGGGGCGCAAGGAAACTTGGGCCGGCCCGGCGTTTCCTTGGATGGCGAGGCCATGATCCGTCCTGTCTTGCGCATGGGTGACCCGCGCCTGCTGCGGGTTTCGCGGCCGGTCGAGGCTTTCGACACTCCGGAGCTGCACGCCCTGATTGCCGACATGGAGGACACCATGGCGCATCTGAACGGCGCCGGCCTGGCGGCGCCGCAGATCGGCGTGGATCTGCGTGTGGTCATTTTCGGCGTGGGAGAGAACCCGCGCTATCCCGATGCGGAAACGGTGCCCTATACGGTGCTGATCAATCCACTGCTTGAAGCGCTGTCCAGCGACGAGGAAGACGGATGGGAGGGCTGCCTGTCGGTGCCTGGCATGCGCGGTGTGGTGCCGCGCTACACCCGCTTGCGCTACAGCGGTTTTGATCCCTATGGCCAGCGCATCGAGCGCGAGGTCGGCGGCTTTCATGCGCGCGTGGTCCAGCATGAATGCGACCATCTGGACGGGATTCTGTATCCGATGCGGATACGCGATTTTCGTTTGTTCGGCTTTACCGAGGAGTTGTTCCCGGACGGCAGCGTGGCCGGCGACGACTGAGGCCGCTCAGGCGTAGCGCGCTGCCGCTGCCTTGAGTTCCTGTCTGACGTGGTTTCGTAGGCTATCCGGCCCCAATACTTCCACGCCGCTGCCGTGGCGCAGGATATCCATCACCAGTTCGGTCGGGTTGGCGTAGGGCAGTTCCAGTATCAGGCTGCCGTCCGGCAGCAGTTCGCTGCGTTGCTGGGGGTGCCATTGTTCTTCCGTGACCCAACGCGCTTGTTCCGGCTGAAAACGCAGTCTTGCCCATTCGGTCTCGACGCCGGAAAAGATGCCGTAGCCTGCGGCCAGTACGCGGTTTAGCTCGTCCTCGACGATCTCGTCGGCCGCCACGTCCAGCATTTCCGCGCTACGGATGGCATCCACGGCGAAGCTGCGCAAATCCCGGCGCAGATGGCACCAGGCATCCAGATACCAGTTGTCGCGATAGTGCACTAGGCGCTGCGGCGAAATCTCGCGCTCGCTTTCCTCGTTGCGGCCCCGGTTGTAGTGGCGGATCTTCAGGCGCCGCCGCTTGAGCAGGGTAGAGGCGATCAGTTCGAAGTGACGCAACTCGGCGCGTCGCTTCTGGGCGTGCAGGATACGTACGCGGCGGGCAATTTCAGCCGGGGCGTTGCCGTCCTGGCTGCCCTTGTCGGCACTGTTCACGCTGCCCAGCAGGCTCTGCAGGCGCGTCTGCAAGGGGGCGATATGCGGGCCGAGCAGGCCGGGTTGAACCCCTTCCAGCAACTGCTGCATCATCAGCAGGGCGTGGATTTCCGAAGCGTTGAACCATAGACCGGGCAGTTGGTGCTTGGGCGCGTAACGGTCGGGCACATCAAAACGGTAGCCGTTGGCCTCGCGATCGTAAACGATGGGCGCATTCAGTCTATCGCGCAAAAATTGCAAGTCCCGCTTCAGGGTTGCGCGAGAAACTTCAAGTTCTTCTTGAAGTTCTATGAAGCTCGCAAGGCGACGGTCATGCAGGATCTGCTCGATCTTGTAGAGGCGCTCGGTTTGATTCATGGCGGATAGTTGCGGCGAGGAAACGCTGTCGCGTCAGAGCTGAATCGCAGCCAGCAGTTCCTGCTCGATGCGTACCAGGCTGGCCGGCTGGGTTAAGGCGCTCCCGCTGACAAGAAAGGTGTCTTCGACGCGCTCGCCCAGGGTGTTGATCTTGGCGGTGTGGACCGCCACATTGTGCTTGGCCAGCACCATGCCCAGCGCATAGAGCAGGCCGGGCCGATCGGCGGCAGTGACCGACATCAGGTAGTGACTACCGCGTTCGTCGGCGCGGATGCTGATTTCCGGGGTGATCGGGAAATGTTTGACCTGGCGGGAAACGCGCGCGACCGGCGGCGCGCTGCTGGGACTCTGACCGCCTTGCCCGTCCAGTAGCTCAACCAGATCGTGCTCGATCAGGGAGATCATGTCGCGATAAGGCAGTTGCTTGCTCGGGTCGAGCAGGACAAAGCTGTCCAGGGCGTAACCGTGCCGGGTCGTATAGATCTTGGCATCGGCGATGTTGTAGCCGAGGCGGGCAAAGAAACCGCACAGGCGGGCAAAAAGCTCGGTCTGATTGCGCGTGTAGATGACCACCTGGAGGCCTTCACCGATGGGGTTGAGGCGGGCGACGGCAATCGTCTTGTCGCTGTCCCAGCGGCTGTGCAGCACTCGCGCATGCAGGGCAATTTCCTGGGCTTCATGACGCAAAAAGTAAACAGTATCCAGTTGCTGCCAGAAGGCCTTTTCCACATCGGACCGCAAGCCCATATAGCGCATCAGCTCGCGTGCCTCTTCCTGGCGTTGCTCCTGGGTGCCGCAGATGGGGGCGATTTCGCCGCGCAGCAGGTTGAGGGTGGCGCGATACAGGTCTTCGAGCAGCTTGCCCTTCCAGCCGTTCCAGACCTTGGGGCTGGTGCCGCGAATATCCGCCACGGTGAGCAGATAGAGGGCGGTCAGCGTGCGTTCGTCCTTGACGAGCTCGGCAAAGCTGCGAATGACGTCGGGATCGCCCAGGTCCTGCTTCTGTGCCACGGTGGACATGGTCAGGTGATGCTCGACCAGGAAGGCGATGAGCTTCGTATCCTGCTTCGACAAGCCGTGGTTGCGGCAGAAGATGCGGGCGTCAGACATGCCCAGCTTGGAGTGGTCGCCGCCGCGGCCCTTGGCGATATCGTGGAAGAGGGCGGCCAGGTAAAGCAGCCAGTAGTCCTCGAAGGCCAGTGCCAAGCGGGTGCAGAAGGGATATTCGTGGGCGCACTCCGGCAGGACGAAATTGCGCAGGTTACGCACCACCTGCATGATGTGCTGATCCACCGTATAGACGTGGAAAAGGTCGTGCTGCATCTGCCCGACGATCTTGCCAAAGGCAGGCAGATACTGGCCGAGGATATCGAACTGGTTCATGCGCTGGAGCGTGATGACAGGTCGCTCGTGCTTGAATATCTCCATGAACAGGGCGCGGTTGGCCGGATCGCGACGGAATTTTGCGTCGATACGACGGCGGTTGAGCCACAGCGATTCCAGCGTGCGCGCGGTGATGCCCTTGATTTCCGGATAGTCCTGCATATGGCGGAAAATGCGCAGCAAGGCGCCGGAATCGCGCTCGAACAGTTGCGGATCGGTCGCGTCGATGAGTTCGCGCGTGATCTGGAAGTTCTCGTCGATCAGGCGCGGCACCTCGGCATGGCCCGGGAACAGGCGGCTGCCGAGGTTCTGTAACACGACCAGGTTGAGCTGCATGACCAGCTTGGCGTTCTGGTAATAGCGCTGCATGATGACTTCCGAGGCGCGCTTGGACGGCGTGCGCTCCAGCTTGAAGGCGGCTGCCAGCCCTTCCTGGTAGTCGAACATCAGTTTTTCCTCGCGCCGGCGGGCGAGGTGGTGCAGGCGGATGCGAATGTGGCGGAGAAAGGTCTCGGCGCGGGTCAACAGGCGGACCTCGGCGGCATCGAGCAGGCCGTTCCGGCCTAGCTCCACCCAGTTCTTGCCCAGACCGGCGGCGCGTGCCGTCCACAGGATCACATGCAGGTCGCGCAGGCCGCCCGGGCTTTCCTTGCAATTCGGCTCCAGGTTATAGGGCGTGTCGTTGAAGCGGGCGTAGCGTTCGGCCTGCTCCAGTTGTTTGGCCTTGAAGAAGTCGGCGGGTGTCAGCGCTTCGGCATGGGCATTGGAGAACTGCTGGTAGTGCTTGCGGTTGCCGGCTAGGAAGCGGGCTTCGAGCAGGGTGGTCTGCACGGTGATGTCATCGGCGGCCTCGCGCAGGCAATCGCCTATGCTGCGCACACTGTGACCGATTTCGAGGCCGATATCCCAGAACTGGCCGATCAGTTGCTCCAGCAGCGCTTCGCTGGCGGGGTCGGCGTCATCCGGGACGAGGATCAGGATGTCGACATCGGAGGCCGGGTATAGCTCGCCGCGGCCGTAGCCGCCGACAGCGACGAGTGCATAGCCCGAAGGCAGATTCGCTGCATGCCAGAGGGTTTGCAGGACGCCGTCCACGAGTTTCGCGCGGCCATGCAGCATGGCACGCGCATTGGCGCTGCTTTCATAGTGCTCGCGCAGGGCCTTCTGGCTGGTCTGCAGCTGGCAGCGCAACTGCTTGACGAGGTCGGGAGCGGGGGTGGAGTCTCGTGCGACCTGGGTCATGCGGGTTGGCCCCTTGGGGTGATGTCAGCTTGTTAAGCGGCTTGCTGGAAAACCGGGCGGGGTGGCGTTCCGGCGGAGACGGTGAGCACCTCCACGCCGGTGTCGGTGACAAGCACCGTGTGTTCCCACTGGGCGGACAGACTGCGATCCTTGGTGACGATGGTCCAGCCATCGGAGAGCTCGGAGATGGCAGCGCGGCCAGCATTGACCATGGGCTCGATGGTGAAGATCATGCCGGGCTCCAGCACCAGCCCGGTGCCGGGCTTGCCGTAATGCACGACTTGAGGCTCTTCATGGAAGGTCTCGCCGATGCCGTGCCCGCAGAATTCGCGCACGATAGAGAAGCCGGCCTTCTCGGCATGCTGCTGGATGACGTGGCCGATGTCGCCCAGGCGGGCGCCGGGACGGACCTTGTCGATGCCCAGCCACATGCATTCATAGGTGATCTGCGCCAGACGCTTGGCCAGGATGGTGGTTTCGCCGCCGACGATGAACATGCGGCTGGTATCGCCGTGCCAACCGTCCTTGATGACAGTGATGTCGAGATTGACCACATCGCCCTTCTTGAGCGGTCGTTCGTTCGGAATACCGTGGCAGACCACGTGATTGACCGAGGTGCAGATCGACTTGGGGTAGGGGGTGTAACCGGGCGGGCAATAGTTCAGCGGCGCCGGGGTCGTCCCCTGCACATTCACCATATAGTCATGACAGAGGCGATCGATTTCCGCCGTCGCGACGCCCGGCTTGATGAAAGGGGTAATGTAATCAAGAACTTCGCTCGCCAACTTGCAGGCGATCCGCATTTTCTCGATTTGCTCTGGGGTTTTGATGACAACGCTCATTTTTCTTTGTCCTGCAATACAGGCGAACTATTCTACTCCGTCCGTCCCGGCTTTTCAGCCAGGCAACGGCGTGGGTGCCCGCGAGCAGGCATAGGGGACCGCTGCGGCGGGGACGGAAAAATGAAAACGCGGCTTGTTCGATAGCCTGGTTTCATCGTATAATCTTGGGATTGCTCGGGATGGTCCCGGGCAAAATTCACACACTCGGCGCCGATAGGGTGGGCTGGAGAAATTCAGCGCAGCACGGCCGGGTGGCGGATCCAACCCTGTTCGGAGACTCAATATGTCTGCAACCATGCGTCAAATGCTGGAAGCCGGTGTCCATTTCGGCCACCAAACCCGCTTCTGGAACCCCAAGATGGCCCAATACATTTTCGGCCATCGCAACAAGATTCACATCGTCAACCTCGAAAAGACCCTCGTCAAGTACAACGAGGCGATGGCATTCGCCCGCAAGCTGGCCGCCAAGAAGGGCACCATCCTGTTCGTCGGCACCAAGCGCCAGGCTCGCGAAATCGTGGCCGAGGAAGCTCAGCGCGCCGGCATGCCTTTCGTTGACGAGCGCTGGCTCGGCGGCATGCTGACCAACTTCAAGACCGTCAAGACCTCGATCAAGCGTCTGAAGGAAATCGAACAGATGATGGAAGACGGCTCGACCGAGCGTCTGTCCAAGAAGGAAGCGCTGACCCTGTCGCGCGAACTCGAAAAGCTGCAAAAGTCCATCGGCGGTATCAAGGACATGGGCGGCCTGCCTGACGCCATCTTCGTCATCGACGTCGGCTACCACAAGATTGCCGTGACCGAAGCCAGCAAGCTGGGTATCCCGGTTATCGGCGTGGTTGACACCAACCACTCGCCGGAAGGCATCAGCTATGTCATTCCGGGCAACGACGACTCCAGCCGTGCCATCCGCCTGTACGCTCGTGGCGTGGCCGATGCCGTTCTGGAAGGCAAGAACAGCTCGCTCAACGAAGTCGTGCAGCAACTGGCTGGCGAAGACGAGTTCGTCGAAGTTGAAGAAGCTGCAGCTGAATAAGTAACAGCTTTACCCGTGGGAATTCTGCGGGTGCTTACAAGACCAAGCCGGGAGCGGCAGTGCCAACGGCGCTGTTGTATCCCGGCTGTTCTTTGCAGGTTGTCGTGATGTCGTATTTTTTATGACGCTGCGTAGGCCGGAGCAAGGATTCACGATCACATCTAGACAAGAATGGAGTAAGGAAATGGCGGAAATCACCGCAGGCATGGTCAAGGAGCTGCGCGAAAAGACCGACGCACCGATGATGGAATGCAAGAAGGCGCTCACCGAAGCTGCTGGCGACATGGCCAAGGCTGAAGAAATTCTGCGCGTCAAGCTGGGCAACAAGGCCAGCAAGGCGGCCGCTCGCGTGGCTGCCGAAGGTGTCGTGTCCATCCACATCAGCGCCGACGGCAAGACCGGCAGCATCCTGGAAATCAACTCGGAAACCGACTTCGTTGCCAAGAACGACGATTTCCTGAAGCTGGCTGCCGATAGCGCCCAACTGGTTGCCGAAAAGAACCCAGCCGACGTGGCTGCGTTGTCGGCCCTGCCGATGGGCGAAGGTACCGTTGAGTCCACCCGTTCCGCCCTGGTCGGCAAGATTGGCGAGAACATGAGCCTGCGCCGTTTCGTGCGCGTGGCTGCCCAAGGCAAGCTGCAGTCCTATATCCACGGTGGCGCCAAGGTCGGCGTGCTGATCGACGTGGTTGGCGGCGACGAACAGCTGGCCAAGGATCTGGCCATGCATATCGCGGCCTCCAAGCCGAAGTCGCTGGACGCCTCCGGCGTTTCTGCCGAGCTGCTGGATACCGAGCGCCGCATCGCCATCGAGAAGGCGCGTGAATCCGGCAAGCCGGAAGCCATGCTGGAAAAGATCGCCGAAGGTACCGTGCAGAAGTACCTGAAGGACGTGACCCTGTTGGGCCAGGTCTTCGTCAAGGCTGAAGACGGCAAGCAAACCATCGAGCAACTGCTGAAGGCCAAGGGCGCCAGCGTCGCCAGTTTCACGCTGTACGTCGTCGGTGAAGGCATCGAGAAGAAGGTTACCGACTTCGCTACCGAAGTGGCTGAGCAACAAGCTGCTGCCGCTGCTGCTGCCGCACGTTAAGCTGTAGATTACGGCGAGGAGGGCGACCTCCTTGCCGTTTGCTTTTGGTCCGCCCGCGTTATGCTTCACTAAATTTCAATACGAGGTTCTGCCTATGCCCGCCGCCTATAAACGCATTCTTCTCAAGCTTTCCGGCGAGGCCCTGATGGGCGACGATGCCTATGGCATCAATCGCGAGACGATCAGTCGCATCGTCGCGGAAATCGCTTCGGTCGTGGCGTTGGGCGTTGAAGTGGGTGTGGTGATTGGCGGCGGCAACATCTTTCGCGGCATGGCCGGCGCATCCGCCGGCATGGAGCGGGCCACCGCCGACTACATGGGCATGCTGGCCACCGTCATGAACGGCATGGCCCTGCAGGACGCCATGCGCAATGCCGGCGTCGAAAGCCGCGTGCAGTCCGCCCTCAATATCGAACAGGTCATTGAGCCGTACATCCGCGGCAAGGCCATGCGCTACCTCGAAGAAGGCAAGGTTGTGGTCTTCGCCGCCGGTACCGGCAATCCCTTCTTCACCACCGATACTGCCGCTGCGCTGCGCGGCGCTGAAATCGGCGCCCAGATCGTGCTCAAGGCAACCAAGGTCGACGGCGTGTACACCGCCGATCCGATGAAGGACAAGAGCGCTACCCGCTATGATCGCGTGAGCTTCGACGAAGCCATCAGCCGCGACCTCAAGGTCATGGATGCCACTGCACTGGCGCTGTGCCGCGATCAGAAACTGCCGATCAATGTGTTTTCCATCTTCAAGGCCGGCGCGCTCAAGCGCGTGGTCATGGGCGAAGATGAAGGCACGATGGTTTATTGCTGAGCAACACTAGAAAGACATTGCGATGATTGCTGATCTCAAGAAAACCACCGAAACGAAGATGACCAAATCGATCGAGGTCTTGAAGGCCGACCTCGGCAAGGTGCGCACCGGTCGCGCCCACACCGGCCTGCTCGATCACGTTCAGGTCGATTACTACGGCTCGCCGGTACCGATTGCGCAAGTTGCGAACATCACCCTGGTCGATGCCCGCACCATTGGCGTCCAGCCTTGGGAAAAGCCCATGGTGGGCAAAATCGAGAAGGCCATCCGCGACGCTGATCTGGGCCTGAACCCGGCCACGCAAGGCGAGCTGATCCGCGTACCCATGCCCATGCTCACCGAAGAGCGTCGCCGCGACCTGATCAAGGTGGTCAAGAGCGAAGGCGAGACCGCCAAGGTATCGGTGCGCAATCTGCGCCGCGACGCCAACAATGCGCTCAAGGAAGCCCTCAAGAAGAAGGAAGTGTCCGAGGACGACGAGCGTCGCGCCCAGGACGAAATCCAGAAGCTGACCGACAAGGCCGTGGCCGAAATCGACAAGCTGCTGGCCGAGAAGGAAAAGGATCTGATGGCGGTCTGACCGCCCTCGGTCCCGCGCGATGCGTTTTTTCCGCAGCTCCACCAAGGACATCCCGCAGTCCGGCGACATGCCGGAGCATGTCGCCGTCATCATGGATGGCAACGGGCGTTGGGCCAAGAAGCGCCTGATGCCGCGCGTGGCCGGTCATGTGCGCGGCGTGGAAGCGGTGCGCGGCACGGTGGCGGCCTGCATCGAGCGCGGGATTCCCTATCTGACGCTGTTCGCCTTCAGTTCCGAGAACTGGCGGCGTCCGGCCGAAGAAGTGAGCTTTCTGATGGGCTTGTTCGTCAAGTCCCTGAAGGATGAGGCCGTCAAGCTCAACAAGGCGGGTGTGCGCCTGCGCATCGTGGGCGATCTGTCGCGTTTTGATCAGGATTTGCGGCAGGCCATCGCCGAGGCGGAGGCGCTGACCGCTGCCAACGACACCTTGACGCTGACCGTTGCCGCCAACTACGGCGGCCGCTGGGACATCATGCAAGCGATGAATCAGCTGGCCCTTGCTGCGCCCGAGAAGGCCGGTCAGTACAGCGAAGCCGAACTTGCCGCCTATTCGGTCATGGCGCATGCGCCGGAACCCGATCTCTTCATCCGTACCGGCGGCGAGCAGCGCATCAGCAATTTCTTGCTCTGGCAACTGGCCTATACGGAGCTCTATTTCACCGACCTGTTGTGGCCCGAGTTCGATGCCGCTGCGCTGGATGTGGCGATCCAGTCCTTCCGCCAGCGCGAGCGCCGTTTTGGCCGCACCAGCGAGCAACTGCTCGAAGCCCCCGCGCCAGCGCCAACGCTGCCGGCCAATAAGATCGATGCTTAAGACGCGGGTCATTACCGCAGTTCTTCTGCTGGTTGGATGCATCGCCGTCCTGTTCTTTCTCCCGGACTGGGTCACCAGCTTCGCCTTCGCGGCGGCCGTCGGCCTTGCAGCGTGGGAGTGGGGCGGTTTCATGCAGGTGACGCAACGCTACCGCCAGGTGTATGCGCTGCTGACTTTCGCGCTGGTTGAATACCTGACCCTGAGTGGTCTGCATCCGCTACTGCTGCCCTGGTTGTGTGCAGGCGCGGTGCTGTTCTGGCTGATTGTCGTCCCGTTCTGGTTTGCGCGCCGCTGGGCACTGCCGAAATCGGCGGCCGGCTATCTCATTGGCTGGCTGGTGATCGTACCCACCTGGGCGGCGCTGCTGGCGCTCTACCGCAAGGATGCGTGGCTTTTGCTGGCCGCCATGGCCCTGGTCTGGGTTGCCGATATTGCCGCCTATTTTTTCGGCCGGACCTTCGGCAAGCACAAGCTGGCGCCGACCATCAGCCCTGGCAAGACGCGCGAGGGTGCAGCTGGCGCGGTGCTCGCGGTGCTCATCTATGGCTTCGTTCTCGCCCTGCGTCAGTGGCCGGATGCCGAGGCGGCGCGTCTCGTCGGCCTGGCCCTGGTGCTGGTGCTGCTCACCGTGCTCAGCATCATTGGCGACCTGTTCGAATCCCTGCTCAAGCGCCAGGCGGCGCTTAAGGACAGCAGCAATCTGCTGCCGGGCCATGGCGGGGTTCTGGACCGCATCGACAGCCTGACGTCGACGCTGCCGCTGGTGGCTTTGTACTTCTATTGGGTGGCCGCATGAGTCTGCGCAATCTCACCGTGCTCGGCGCAACCGGCTCGATTGGCGTGAATACCCTGGATGTGATCGCACGGCATCCCGAGCGCTATCGCGTCATTGCGCTGTCCGGCCATAGTCGCCTGGATTTGCTGGCGGCTCAATGCGCCGCCCACAAGCCCAGGTATGCCGTCGTAGGTACGGCCGAGGCGGCACAGTCGCTCAAGGAGAAGCTGTCCGGCCAGGCCGTCGAGGTCTTGTACGGTGCCGATGCGCTGGCGCAGATTGCTGCCTTGCCCGAGGTCGATACCGTGATGGCGGCCATCGTCGGCGCGGCCGGCCTGCAACCTACGCTGGCGGCGGTGCGCGCCGGCAAGCGCGTGCTGCTGGCGAATAAAGAAGCGCTGGTCATGGCCGGCGAATTCTTCATGCACGAGGTCGAGGCGAACGGAGCCGTGCTCCTGCCGGTGGACAGCGAGCATAATGCGATTTATCAGTCGCTGCCGGCCGGCTATGACGGCAATCTGGCACGCGTCGGCATTGCCAAACTGCTGCTGACGGCCTCGGGTGGACCGTTCCGGACGCTGCCGCTGGAAGCGCTGGAGTTTGTCACGCCAGAGCAGGCCTGTGCGCATCCGAACTGGGTCATGGGCAAGAAGATTTCGGTGGATTCGGCCACCATGATGAACAAGGGCCTCGAGGTCATCGAGGCACGCTGGCTGTTCAATGCACCGGCCGAGCAGATCGAGGTGGTGATACACCCGCAGAGCGTGATCCACTCCCTGGTGCAGTATGTGGACGGCTCGGTGCTGGCCCAGCTCGGCAATCCTGATATGCGCACGCCCATCGCCCATGCGCTGGCCTATCCGGAACGCATCGCCGCCGGCGTAGCGCCGCTGGACCTGTTTGCCGTCGGCCGTCTCGACTTCTGCGCCCCCGATCTGGCGCGCTTCCCATGTCTGGGCCTGGCCTACCAAGCCTTGAAGAGCGGCGGCAGTGCGCCGGCCGTGCTGAATGCGGCCAATGAGATCGCCGTGGCCGCTTTCCTTGACGGTGCGCTCCCATATCGGCGTATCGCCGATGTGATTGCCACAACGCTGGACAAGATCCCACAGGCGGCGGTGGCCGATCTGCAGAGCGTGATGGTGGCCGATGCCCGGGCGCGGGATACCGCGGCTGCAGTCATCGCCCACTGGAAGCACTGAGGCCCTATGCATGTTTGACGCACCACTGACCTATCTGCTGGCCTTTCTTGTTGCCCTCGGTATTCTGGTGGTGGTGCATGAGTTTGGCCACTTCATCGTGGCGCGCCTGTGCGGCGTCAAGGTGCTGCGCTTCGCGGTGGGTTTCGGCAAGGTGCTGTGGAGCCGCAAGCACGGCCCCGACCAGACCGAGTGGGCCTTATGTGCCATTCCTCTCGGTGGCTACGTCAAGATGCTCGATGAGCGCGAAGGGCCGGTTGCCCCCGAGGAGCTGCCGCGCGCCTTCACGCAGCAAAGCTTGGGCCGGCGCAGCCTGATCGTGCTGGCCGGGCCGGTGGCCAATCTGCTGCTGGCGATTGTGCTGTACTGGGGCCTGTTCATGCACGGGATAGACGAGCTACGCCCGGTGCTCGGCCCTCCCCAGGCGGCCAGTGCGGCCTCCCGTGCCGACGTGCATGCAGGCGATCTGGTGCTGGCGATCAATGGTCAGGAAGTGCGAAGTTGGGAGGACCTGCGCTGGGCCCTGTTGCAAGACCTTGCCGACCGCAAGGAAAGCCAGTTGCAGGTGGAGCGTCGGGATGGGCGTCGCGAAATGCTGATGCTGGCCACCCATGAACTCGATATCGACGCATTGGACAAGGATCCGGTGCGTATGCTGGGCTTGACCATACAGCCGCCGCCGTTGCCGCCCGTGGTCGGCGGCGTGCTGCCGGACGCCCCGGCGGCGCAGGCCGGTTTCAGGAAGGGCGACCGGATCGTGGCCATTGATGGCAGCCCGGTTGAGTTGTGGTCTGAAGTGGCCCAGGCAGCGCGCTCCGCGCCTGGGCGTCTGTTGCGCTTTGGCGTCGAACGGGACGGGCAGCGCCTCGACATAGAGGTCGTGCCGGAACGCATCGAGGACAAGGACATCCCTGGCGCCGCCACTGGCCGCATCGGTTTTTCGCCCCAGGATGTGCCGGCCCTGCGCGAGGCGATGTTCACCACCGTGAGCTATCCGCCTGCGGCCGCAATCGGCAAGGCCGTGGTGCAGACCTGGGAGACCGCGACCTTTACGTTGCGCATGATAGGCCGCATGCTGGTCGGCGAGCTGTCGCTCAAGAATCTGTCGGGGCCAATTACCATCGCCGACGTTGCGGGACAGTCGGTGCAGTATGGAATGCCTTACTACGTCAAGTTTCTGGCGCTTATCAGCATCAGCATAGGCGTACTCAATCTGTTACCTATTCCGGTGCTGGATGGGGGGCATTTGATGTATTATCTGGCCGAATTTCTACGCGGAAAGCCTTTGCCAGAGAAGGTTTTTGCGGTTGGCCAGCGTATCGGACTGACCTTGCTGCTGCTCATGATGAGCGTGGCACTCTTCAACGATCTGAATCGACAGTTTTTCGGCTGAATCAATGAAAAAGTCTTTGCTTGGCAGCCTGCTTTCCGCCGCACTGCTCGCCATGACGCACACCAGCGCACATGCATTCGACCCCTTCACGGTCAAGGATATCCGCGTGGAGGGCATACAGCGGACCGACGCCGGGACTGTCTTCAGCTACCTGCCGGTCAAGGTCGGCGAGACCATGACTGACGAACTTGCTTCGCAGGCGGTCAAGGCGCTGTTTGCCACCGGTTTCTTCAAGGATGTACGCCTCGAGATCGAGAATGACGTGCTGGTCGTCGTCATCGAGGAGCGTCCGGCGGTGGGGTCGCTGGATTTCGTCGGCATGAAGGCGCTGGAAAAAGATCAGATCAGAAAAGGGCTGCGCGATGTAGGCCTCGCCGAGTCGCGTATCTTTGACCGTGCGGTGGTGGAGCGCGCCGAGCAGGAGCTCAAGCGCCAGTACCTCAGCCGCGGCTACTATGCCGTCAATATCACCACGACGATCACGCCGCTGGAACGCAATCGCGTCGGTGTCAATTTCAGCATCGATGAAGGCCGAATCACCAAGATTCGTCAGATCAATATCGTCGGCAATAAGGTCTTCAAGGAAAAGGACCTGCTCAGCGTCTTCAATCTGACGACGCCGACCTGGTTCACCTGGTACACCAAGAACGATCAGTATTCCAAGCAGAAGCTGTCGGGCGACCTGGAGAGTCTGCGCTCCTACTACCTTGATCGCGGCTATCTCGAGTTTTCAGTAGACTCCACTCAGGTGACGATTTCGCCGGACAAGCAGGATATCTACATCACCATCAATGTGAGCGAGGGTGAGAAGTACACGGTGTCCTCGTTCAAGCTGGCTGGCGATCTCCTGATTCCCGAGGCTGAGTTGAGGAAGATGGTCAAGGTCAAGCCGGGCGACCCCTATTCGCGTGCGGCGATTGCCGACACCACCAAGGCCATCAGCGACCGCCTCGGCAACGATGGGTACGCCTTCGCCAATGTCAATGCAGCGCCCGAGTTGAACAAGGAAAAACGTGAGGTCGCTTTCACGCTTTTCGTCGACCCGGGCCGGCGCGTTTATGTGCGCAGCATCAATGTGACCGGCAACAACCGGACGCGCGACGAGGTGGTGCGGCGGGAAATGCGCCAGATGGAGGGCGCCTGGTATGACGGCGACCGCATCAACAAATCGCGCAACCGCGTAGACCGGCTTGGTTACTTCGATCAGGTATCGGTGGAAACGCCGGCCGTTCCCGGTACCAGTGACCAGGTGGATGTGAACGTCAACGTCAAGGAAAAGGCGACCGGCTTTGTGATGCTGGGCGCAGGTTTCTCCAGCTCTGAAAAGCTGTCGCTGTCAGGCTCGGTGACGCAGCAGAATCTTTTCGGCAGCGGCAAGACAGTATCCGTAGGCGTGAATACCAGCAAGATCAATACGGTGTATTCGCTGTCCTATACCAATCCCTATTACACGGTGGATGGTATCTCGGCCGGATTCGACGTTTATCAGCGCAATGTCAACACGCGTAGTCTTTCAATTGCACGCTACCGTACCAACTCCATGGGCGGGGGCTTACGCATAGGCGTGCCGATTTCCGATACAGATTATCTTGGTGTCGGCCTGGCGGTGGATACCACCACACTCACGGTTAATGACGACCCCAACAGCAGCTCGCGCAGTCCGCAACGCTATATTGATTTCGTCAAGAAGAACGGTAGCGACTACAGCAGCTTGGTGCCAACGATTAACTGGTCGCGCAACTCCATCGACAGCCGCATTTACCCGACCGATGGCACCATTGCCAAGGTGGCCGCGGAGTTCGGGGTGCCGCCGGGCAGTCTGGAGTACTACAAGCTGACGGCGCAGTATTCGCATTACTGGCCTTTGAGCAGGAGCATTACGCTCTACACCAATGCGGAGCTCGGCTATGCCGACAGCCTGGGTGACAAGGAGTACCCCTTCTTCAAGAATTTCTACGCTGGCGGCATTGGCTCCGTACGGGGGTATGATACGGGGACGCTGGGTCCGTACGATAAAGATCCTTCCTTCCGTAACGGTATTCAGCGCCTGGGCGGTACTCGCAAGGCGGTTGGCACCGTCGAGTTGCTCTTCCCCATGCCCGGCACCGGTCCGGACAAGTCGGTACGCTTGGGGACCTTCTTTGACTTTGGTCAGGTATGGGGCGCGGATCAGAAAATTGCGCTGGGCGACATGCGCTACAGCGCGGGTGTTTCTATCTTATGGGCTTCTCCGATGGGGCCCTTGAAGTTCAGTTTCGGCGTGCCCCTGAACAAGCAGGAAGGGGATAAGGCGCAGATGCTGCAGTTTACGATGGGTCAAGTGTTTTAAGTAATAGGGGGTCACCTTGTTTAATCCTAAATTCCTAGTCTCCGCAGCCATTACCGCCAGCATGCTGATTGCGGCGCCGTATGCGGCGGCAGAGAGCAAGATTGGTTTCATCAACCTGCAGCGCGTTTCCAACGATGCACCGCAGGCGCAGCGTGCAATGAAGAAGATCAAGGCCGAGTTCGAGCGCCGCGATCAAGATCTGCAGAAGCTGGGCAAGCAATTGCAGGCGATGCAGGACAAGCTGGAAAAAGACGGCATGACCATGTCCGAAGCAGATCGTCGCACGCGCGAACGCGAGTTTGCCGACCTGAATCGCGACTTCCAGCGCAAGCAGCGCGAGTTCCGCGAGGACCTCAGCGTGCGTCAGAATGAAGAATTGGCCACCTTGTACGAAGCGGTGAACAAGGTTATCCGCAGGATTGCCGAGACCGAGAAGTACGATCTGATTGTTCAGGAGGCTGTCTATTACAGCCCGGCCATTGATATCACGCCCAAGGTGATCAAGGCCCTGAGCGAAGGCCCGTCGGCAGCAGCCTCTGCGCCGGCCACCCTGTCCGCAAAATAAGGCTGGCGGCAGGTGAGTATGCGGCTTGCCGAGATCGTGGCGCGGCTGGGCGGCGAGTTGCGCTCGGCCTCGTCCGACGCGGGCGAGCTAGTCATAGCGCGCATCGCGCCGCTGGAAACCGCCAAACCGGGCGAGCTCTCCTTCCTGGCGAACCCCAAGTATCAGGCCCAACTGGCAACGACCCGGGCTTCGGCCGTCATCGTTGCGCCGGCCGTGGCGGACGCCTGTCCGGTCACCGCCATTGTTCATCCTGACCCCTATCTCTATTTTGCCCGCTTGGCGCAACTGCTGAGTCCCAAGATTCCGGCGCCGGTCGGTATACACCCAAGCGCCACGGTTCTATCCGAGTTGCCGGGCCGCGTCAGTGTCGGTGCCGGCGCCTATATCGGTGCCAACGTGCGCATCGGTGATGGCACGGTGATCGGCGCCAATGCCGTGGTCGGCTCGGGCGTGACCATAGGGCCCGGCTGCCGGCTGTACCCGAACGCGACCATCTACTACGGTTGCCGCCTCGGCGCCCGGGTTATCGTGCATGCCGGCGCAGTGATCGGTAGCGACGGTTTTGGCTTTGCCCGTGATCACGACGGCGCCTGGGTGAAGATTCCGCAGATCGGAATTGTCGTCGTCGGCGACGATGTGGAGATCGGTGCCGCGACCACCATAGATCGCGGCGCGCTTGCCGATACGGTGATCGAGAACGGCGTCAAGCTCGACAACCAGATCCAGATTGCCCACAACGTGCGTATCGGTGCGCATACCGCCATCGCAGGTTGTGTCGCAATTGCCGGCAGCACCAGCATAGGCAGCCGCTGCACCATAGGCGGTGCCACCAGCATCGTCGGGCACCTGACCATTGCCGACGATGTGCACATTGCCGCCGGCACATTTATCAGCAAGAGCCTGAAGAAGAAGGGTGCCTACACCGGCACGGTGCCGGCTATGCCGCATGATGAATGGCGGAAAAACTTTGCACATCTGCGCCATCTGGACAGCATGGCCGATAGAATACGCGCCCTCGAAGCGCGACTGAATGAACTGGAGAACAAGAAATGAGTGAGGCGAACAGCGCCCCCATTGCAGCATCTGAGAGCATGGACATTCATGCCATCCTGAAATGCCTGCCGCACCGTTATCCCTTCCTGATGATCGATCGCGTCACCGAGGTCGTGTCGGGTTCGCACATCTCGGCGCTCAAGAACGTGAGCATGAACGAGCCGTTTTTCCCGGGACATTATCCGCATCATCCGGTCATGCCGGGCGTGCTCATCGTCGAAGCGATGGCGCAGGCCGCTGCCATCCTGTCGTTCAAGACGCTGGGCGACCAAGCCAACGATAATTCCGTGTACTACTTCGTCGGCATTGACGAAGCCCGTTTCAAGCGCCCGGTCACACCGGGCGACCAATTGGTGCTCGAAGCCAAGTTGGTGTTCAGCAAGCGCGGCCTGTGGAAGTTTGAGTGCTGTGCCAAGGTGGACGGTCAGGTCGCGGCGGAAGCCAAGATCATGTGTACGATGCGGATGCTCGACGAATGACGCGTATCCATGCGACTGCCCTCGTCGATCCGAAGGCACGCATCGCCGAAGGCGTCGAAATAGGGCCGTACTCCATCGTCGGTCCGAATGTGGAGATCGGTGCCAACACGGTGATCGGCCCGCATGTCGTTATCGAAGGCCATACGCGCATCGGCGCCGACAACAAGATCTTCCAGTTCTGCTCCATCGGCGCAGCGCCGCAGGACAAGAAATACGCCGGCGAAGACACGCGCCTCGAGATCGGCGATCGCAACACCATACGCGAGTCCTGCACCTTCAATACCGGCACGACTCAGGACATGGGCGTGACCCGCGTTGGTAACGACAACTGGATCATGGCCTACGTGCATGTGGCGCATGACTGTCAGGTCGGCAA
This sequence comes from Rhodocyclaceae bacterium, assembly GCA_035565355.1. Lineage (GTDB taxonomy): Bacteria > Pseudomonadota > Gammaproteobacteria > Burkholderiales > Rhodocyclaceae. The sequence goes on along the minus strand of DATMSM010000063.1, from coordinate 16,116 downwards.
CAACACGATTATTGCCAACAGCGTGCAATTGGCCGGCCATGTTCATGTCGGCGATTTCGTCATCATCGGCGGCCTGTCGGGCGTGCACCAGTTCGTGCGGATTGGCGCCCACGCCATGGCCGGCATGACCACCAGCCTGTCCCAGGATTTGCCGCCCTATGTCATGGCGTCCGGCAATCCTGCCGAGGCGCGCGGCATGAATTTTGAAGGACTGCGGCGGCGTGGCTTTTCCGAGGACGCGGTAGCCGCCTTGCGGCGCGCCTACAAGGTGCTCTACAAGTCGGGCTTACGTCTGGAGGAAGCGCGCATGGCGATTGCCGCCGAGCAGGATGCCCATCCTGAGCTGCGCCCCCTGGTCGAGTTCATTTCCATTCCTGGTCGCGGCATCGTCCGCTAGGGCGCCCGAGCATGTCCGTACGTATTGCAATGGTGGCTGGTGAGGCCTCCGGCGATTTGCTCGCAGCCCATCTGATCGAGGCGCTGCGCGTGCATCTGCCGGATGCCGAGTTCTACGGCATCGGCGGGCCGCGCATGCAGTCGGTCGGCTTCAATGCGCTGTGGCCTGCGGAAACACTGGCCGTGCGCGGCTATGTCGAGGTTCTGCGCCACTACCGCGAGATTGCCGGCATCCGCAAGAAGCTGCTCGGGCATGTGCTCAAAGACAAACCGGATGTTTTCATCGGCGTGGATGCGCCCGACTTCAATTTGTGGCTCGAAGAACGCGTCAAGAACGCCGGTATTCCCAGCATCCATTTCGTCAGCCCGTCGATCTGGGCCTGGCGCGGTGAACGTATCCACAAAATCAAGAAGTCCGTCTCGCACATGCTGGCGCTGTTCCCCTTCGAGCCGGAACTCTACCAGAAGCAGGGCATTCCGGTCAGCTATGTCGGGCATCCCTTTGCCGACCAGTTGCCGCTGGAGCCGGATCGCGCCGGTGCACTGGAGCGGCTCGGCCTGGATGCAGGCGGACAATACATCGCCCTGTTGCCGGGCAGCCGCCAGTCCGAAGTCGCCTATATGGCCGAGACCTTTGTCGAGACCGGCAAGCTGCTGCTGCAGCGCTTTCCCAAGGCTCAACTGCTGGTACCCCTGATCACGCGCGAAACGCGCGAGCGCTTCGAACTGGCGCTATGGAAGTGCGGCGCCCAGGAGATGCCGTTCAAGATGTTGTTCGGCCATGCCCGCGATGCGCTGGCCGTGTCTGACGTGGCGCTCGTCGCCAGCGGCACCGCCACGCTGGAAACCGCGCTGATCAAGACACCCATGGTTGTGACCTACAAAATGTCCTCATGGACCTACCGGCTGATGAAGAAAAAGGGCTATCAGCCCTGGGTCGGCCTGCCCAATATCCTGGCCGGCGAGTTTGTCGTGCCCGAGTTCCTGCAGCATGAAGCCACGCCCGAGAACATGGCACAGGCGCTGGGCAATCTGATTGTCGACAAGGCGGCCCGCAAGCAGATCATCGATATCTTCTACCGTATTCACCACACCCTGCGCCAGGGTACGGCCGAGCGCGCTGCGGCCGCGATACTGCCTTATCTGCCGTCGCGGCAGACAGCGGCTGAATGAAGCCGGCCGGCCTTTTCGAAGCCGCAAGCATGATTGTGGCCGGCGTTGATGAAGCTGGCCGGGGCCCTTTGGCCGGCTCGGTGGTGGCCGCTGCCGTGATCCTCGACCCGGCGCGACCGATCGCCGGACTCAATGATTCCAAAAAACTCAGCGAAAAGGCCCGCGAGCGGCTCGCGCCGCTGATACGTGAATACGCACTGGCCTGGGCCGTGGCCGAAGCCAGCGTGAACGAGATCGACACCCTCAATATCCATCAGGCCACCTTGCTGTCCATGCGCCGCGCAGTCGAGCAGCTGGCCATCCGGCCCGATGCCATCGAGGTGGATGGCCTGCATTGTCCGCCGGTCGCGATGCCGGCCACGGCCATCGTCAAGGGCGACAGCAAGGTTGCTGCGATTGCGGCCGCCTCCATCCTCGCCAAGACCGTGCGCGATGCGCAGATGCAGGAACTCCACGTGCGCTATCCCATGTACGGTCTGGACCGGCACAAGGGTTACCCCACTGCCGCGCACCTGGCCGCCTTGCGTGAACACGGCGTGGTGCGCGAAATTTACCGCAGCAGCTATGCACCGATACGTTTGTTGCTCAGCGGGGCAGGGCAGTGAAGCAGATCACGTCGCGCGATAACGCGACCTTTAAGTCGCTGCACAGCCTGGTCGAAAACGCACGCGAGCAACGCCAGCGCCAGCAGACGCTGATTGACGGGATACACCTGCTGGAAGTCTATCGCCAGCATGGTGGACGGCCACAGACCCTGCTGGTGGCTGAATCCGGGCTGGCCAATGCCGAGGTCACGGCCTTGCTTGCGGCATTTTCCGATGCAGACACGCTGTGTCTCAAGGACAGCCTGTTCCGCGAACTCAGCGGCGTGGCGACCCCGACCGGCATCGCTGCCGTGATTGCCATACCCGAGGCCGATACGAGTCTGCCGCAGGACACCTGCGTCATGCTCGACGCCGTGCAGGATGCCGGCAATGTCGGCTCCATCCTGCGCTCGGCGGCAGCGGCAGGTGTGCGTGACATCCTGCTCGGGCCGGGGTGCGCGGGTGTCTGGACGCCGCGTGTGCTGCGTGCCGCCCAGGGCGCGCATTTCGCCCTGAACCTGCGCGAGCAGGTGGATCTGCCGGAGCTGCTTGGGCAATTTTCCATGCCCGGCATTGCCACCGTGCTGGATGATGCCACGCCGCTTTACCAGCTCGATCTCAAGCGCCCGGTGGCCTGGCTGTTCGGTAACGAAGGGGCAGGGCTATCAACGGCCCTGCAAGCCGCCGCCAGCTTGCGCGCCACCATTCCGCTGGCGGCCGCCACCGAGTCGCTGAACGTTGGCGCCGCGGCGGCCGTGTGTCTGTTTGAAGGCCTGCGCCAGCGCCGCGCAGGGCGCTAGAAATTCGGCAGTCAGCCTCGTCAGTTGCTGCCACCCTGCATTTGAGCTAGGCTGCCTGCTCTGCTGCCATAGGCGTTTCAGGAGCGTGTATGCAAGTTGAATGGTGGTACTGGGTGGTTGCCGGCGTGATCCTGCTGCTCTGTGAGCTGGCCGTCCCGCTCTTCGTCATGATCTGGTTCGGCCTCAGTGCCATCGCCGTCGGCATCGTGCTGGCCTTGCTTCCCAGCGTCGGGCTGACCGCGCAACTCAGCCTCTGGCTGATCCTCTCTATCGTTCTGGTCGCCGGCTGGTTCCGCGTGTTCAAGCCCAATCAGCACAAGACGCGTGCCGGCATGGCCGACAACCATGTCATCGGCGAAGTCGGTCTGCTCATCCATGCAGTCGCACCTTTCCAGAAGGGCGAAGTCCGCTTCCAGAAACCGCTGCTCGGTAGCGAAGTCTGGACCTGCATCTCGGATCAGGAGATCGCCGCCGGCGAGCGCGTCCGCATCGTTCAGGTCGAGGGCACGCTGCTCACGATCACCAAGGCCTGAGCACTCAGGCAAGCAACATTCAACAGGGAGAAAGCAATGGGAGAGGGCCTGGTTCTTGTCGTTGTATTCATCATCTTCGTTGTCGTCACCCTGGCCAAGGGCATACGTATCGTGCCGCAGGGCGAGGAGTGGATCGTCGAGCGCTTGGGCAAATACCACGGCACCCTGCATCCCGGCCTCAGCATCATCATTCCCTACCTCGACAAGGTTGCCTACAAGCTGGTCACCAAGGACATCATCCTCGACGTGCAGGAACAAGAGGTGATCACGCGTGACAACGCCGTCGTCGTGACCAACGCGATTGCATTCATCAAGATCGTGGACCCGATCAAGGCGGTATACGGCGTCGTCGACTTTTCCGAGGCCATCCGCAACTTGATCATGACCACATTGCGCTCCGTCATCGGCGAAATGGAGCTCGACGAGGCGCTGTCGAGCCGCGACAAGATCAAGGCGCGTCTGCGCGAAAGCATTGCCGACGAGGCGGTGGACTGGGGCCTGGCGGTCAAGTCGGTTGAAATTCAGGATATCAATCCTTCCGAGTCCATGCAGAAGGCAATGGAAGCACAAGCCTCGGCCGAACGCGAGCGCAAGGCCATGGTGACCAAGGCCGAAGGCATCAAACAGTCCGCCATTTTGCAAGCCGAAGCGCGGCTGGAATCATCACGGCGTGATGCCGAGGCGCAGGTGACATTGGCCGAGGCCAGTGCCGAAGCGATCCGTCGTGTGACGAGTGCGCTGGGCGGTGAAGACGCTTCGATGCGTTATCTGTTGGGTGAAAAGTATCTTGCTGCACTCAATGGTCTTGCAGCATCCGAGAATGCCAAGACCGTTGTGCTGCCAACGGATATCCAGGATGCCGTGCGCGGCTTGTTCGCGCGCGGCAAAGAATAGTCGGTGGGCGCGAGAGATTTTCCTCGTCATTTTTCTTGACAGGAAAAATAAAGTCTCTATAATTCGCCCCTGTTCTGCGGGAGTAGCTCAGTTGGTAGAGCGATACCTTGCCAAGGTATAGGTCGAGAGTTCGAGACTCTTCTCCCTCTCCAGAATTCCGCTAAAAGGGAAAGCTCAAGGGAAACCAAAAGCTTTCCCTTTTTAGTCAAAGTAAGTTGGTCAGTTTGCAAGGGCGCGGTAGCAAAGCGGTTATGCACCGGATTGCAAATCCGTGTAGGTCGGTTCGACTCCGGCCCGCGCCTCCAGGTTTTGCGGGAGTAGCTCAGTTGGTAGAGCGATACCTTGCCAAGGTATAGGTCGAGAGTTCGAGACTCTTATCCCGCTCCAAATAAAAGGGAAAGTTGAAGGCAGATTGCCGGAGACTTTCCCTTTTTCATTCACGCCACATCCGACGGCAAAGACGCAGGCAAGCACCGGTCTGCAGCACTTGCGGCGCTATAATCCTCGGCTGTGTCCCCATCCGCCGGGATGGTGAAATTGGTATACACAGCGGACTTAAAATCCGCCGGCCCTAATCGGCCATACGGGTTCAAGTCCCGTTCCCGGCACCACAACTCTTGTAAGTCAATGATTTAAAACGGTTTTCATGCGATTGGCATGACGGCTCTAGCAAGAGTTTTCAGGCACTTACGTTCTTCGTTGTTTGAGCGTTCCCCAACTTTTCCCCACACATTCCCCAAAAATTTGAGCTTGGCCCGGTAGGCTAGTGCCCTGATGAAGCTAGGTTTTTCATAGTACGAGTTCAAGTCTCCTGATCGGACTTGAACTCGTTGTCACATAAACATGAGCAGCTGGAATTGCTTCAAACAAGGAGGGTGCATGAAGAGTGGCTTGGGATGCAGCTGGGTATTTGTCTGCGTTGTTGGCTCGTTTATGGCAGGAATGCTTGTCGTTGAAGCGGGGACTCCTGCGTGGGCAAGCTGGGCACAACTGTGGAGTGCGCTAAGCGCAATTGGCACAATTGGCGCTGTTGTCGCGGCGATATGGATTGCGCTACAACAGTACGAACAGAAACGCAGCGATGAAAGGCAGCTGGCTGTCATCGTGGCAGCTAAGAACCTTGTCAAGATTCAGCATCTCGAGCTTGAGTTGTACTCCGCTTGCTATAACCTTTCCGATGAGAGGCACGGGTTTAAATATCTTCAGATCGATAAAAAGTTGGCTCGTATCCAGCAAATTAAAGATCTCACTTTTCGTATCGATACTAATGACCTTCCAATCCTTGTAGCGCTTCCAGGGCGAGTTGGGGAGCAATTGGCTAGGGTCCAGGTTGAAATTGATGCGGCTAAAGCACTGATTGAGTCCGTTCACCTAGGAGATCGCGCTGCGGTAGACGCATTAATGGAGGAAATCTGGGTTGGGCTTGTTCGGGCACAAAAGTTGGCTGCAGCTGCAGTGCTGCAATGTAAAACTGCAATTAAGCCGCAAGAGGTTTTCGTCACCAGCTTTACTGACGTGGGGCCACGAGACTTCAAGGGATTGAAATAGTCGTACGGTGGTAGAAATGACAAGCGGCCCTGTGCGGGAGAGAATTACTGCAGTGCATAGTACGTCGCAAAAAAAGGGGAATGTATGCAGGGATGTCCTTCGCCAATTGCGCTGCAAGGCGGTACTCTGTCCACGGTCTATACAAGTAACTCGGCTTTGCCTGTAGTCGTTCAATGTTCAGAAGCTAAAGAGCAAACTTCAACTGCTCTTTGGGGTCTTTCAACGGATGCTATTGCTAATGGAGCTTGCACCCTTATTGGGGCTTTGCTTGGGGCAATGGTTGCCTATTGGCTGCAAAGGCTGGCTGAGCGAATACGAGCTTTTGAGGTTGAGCGAGCGGCTGCGCATAGATTCAAAATATGCTTGATAAACCAGATCAACACGATCGTTTTAATTCAGAAAAACAATGTTTTTCCTGAGTTAGAAAAACCAGGCCGTTTTCTCTCTATTCGGCCTACAGCTCAATTCGATACGAAGAAATTTACGCTGTCGGAATCGGAGCTGACCTTTCTGTTGCGATCCTCGGCTGGGCGAAAAATTATTCTTGAGTTTTTAATGGCCCAAGAAAATTACATTGAGGCGCTGAATGCATGGAACATGCGCTCTGCGCTCCACTTTGAAAAGGTTCAGCCTGCGATGGCTGTTTCCGGCGTAGCTAGTGGAGTTTCTTTTGTGACTAGCGAAGCTCACCTTAAGGGCATCTTGGGCGAGCATACATATGGAACGTTAGTTGATTGCACTGATAACTGCATCGAGTCATTGCGGCGTGCATTTAAGTATCTAGTAGAGGTCAACGGGCAACTCAATGGGTACCTTGCCTCGCGATACAAAGGTAAGAAGGGGCAATTTCTTGATATAAGCGTTCCCGAAACCTATGGGCTATCAGATAGCTAATGCGGCAATGGCTCGTGAGCTAAGCGCTATAGACAATTGGGCCGCTAGGTTAAAATTACACAATTGTTGGGAAAAAAGCTAAATAACAGCTCCCCAAAAGTTCCCCAGGCCCTCTGTAAGCCGCGTGAACACTAGGGGTTGAAGTCCCGTTCCCGGCACCATCTCCGTATTTCAGCGAAGCGTTAATGACGCAACATATCGAAAAAGTGGATGCCCTGCTGGTCGGCGCGGGCATCATGAGCGCGACCCTGGCCGCCCTGCTCAAGGAGCTCGACCCCAATCTCCGTCTGGAGATCGTCGAATTGCGCGACGCCGGCGCCGTCGAAAGCTCCAATCCCTGGAACAACGCAGGCACCGGCCACGCCGGCCTGTGTGAAATGAACTACACGCCGCAGGCGGCCGATGGTTCGGTCTGCATCAAGAAAGCGGTGCAGATCAACAGCCAGTTCGAGGTGTCCAAGCAGTTCTGGTCGTACCTGGTGGCAAAGGGCTCCCTGGGGCCCGTGCGCGACTTCATCAATCCGATTCCGCACATGAGTTTTGTGCAAGGCGAGCGCGACGTCGCCTTCCTGCGCAAGCGTCATGAGGCGCTTAGTCTTCATCACGGTTTCGCCAGCATGCGCTACAGCGAGGACAGGGCCGCCATGGAGGGCTGGATTCCGCTCATGATGCGCGGCCGCAAGGGCGATGAGCCCATCGCCGTGACCCGCGTTGAGGGTGGCACGGATGTGAATTTCGGCACGCTGACCGAGCAGATGCTTACCTATCTCGGCCGGCAGGCGGGCACGACCCTGCGTTTCAGCCAGCGCGTGACCGGACTCAAGCGCAATGCCAAAGGCTGGCGCGCGACGATACGCAATCCGGTGACCGGCGAGGTGCGCGAAGTGCAGGCCGGCTTCGTGTTTCTCGGCGGCGGTGGCGGTGCGTTGCCGCTGCTGCAGATGTCGGGCATTCCCGAGGGGCATGGCTATGGCGGTTTCCCGGTCAGCGGCCAATGGCTGCGCTGCGATACGCCGGACATTGCACAACAGCATAATGCCAAGGTCTACAGCCGCGCCGCCAAGGGCGCGCCGCCCATGTCGGTGCCGCACCTCGACACGCGCGTGGTGGAGGGCAGGACCGCGCTGCTGTTCGGGCCTTACGCCGGCTTCAGCACCAAATTCCTCAAGCATGGTTCCTATCTCGATCTGCCGCGCTCGGTGCGCCCGGGCAATATCGGCCCCATGCTTGCCGCCGCGCGCGACAACATGGATCTGACGCGCTATCTCATCAAGGAAGTGCGCCAGTCGGAGGCGCAACGTTTCGAGGCCCTGCTCAAGCTTTATCCGGAAGCGGAAATGGCCGACTGGCGTCTCGAGATTGCCGGGCAGCGCGTGCAGATCATCAAGAAGGATGCGCAACACGGCGGCATCCTGCAGTTCGGCACCGAGCTGGTCGCCGCCGCTGACGGCTCCATGGTTGCCTTGCTCGGTGCTTCGCCTGGCGCGTCGGTCAGCGTCTCTGTGATGCTGGACCTGATCGAGCGCTGCTTTGCCGACCGCAAGGCGCAGTGGGGCCCACGCCTGGCCGAGATCGTACCGGCCCGCGAGAAGGACTTGCAGCAGGACGCCGCCCTCTATCGCGAAGTCAATGCACGCAGCGCCAAGATGCTCGGCCTGGCCGGGACCGCTTGAGTCGCCGTCGCCAGGACGACGCAGCATGCAAAAGACGGTGCTTACCCGGGAATGCATCTACCGCAGCGTAGCGGGGCGTGAGCTCAAGGCGCTGATCTTTGCCCCGGCCGAACTGCAGCCGGGCGAGCGCCGCCCAGCCATGCTCTGCATGCACGGCGGCGCCTGGACCTCCGGCGATCGCACGGTGCCGTCCTATATGGCGCAGCGGCTGGCGGCGCGCGGTTTTGTGGTCATGTCCATCGATTTCCGCATGGCGCCGGCGCACCAGTATCCGGCTTCGCTGCGCGATGCCAACTATGCGATACGCTGGCTCAGGCGGCATGCCGATGAATATGGCGTCGATGCGGCGCGCATCGGCGGGCTCGGCTTTTCCAGCGGCGGCCATCTGATCCTGTTGGCGGCCATGCGTCCCGCACATGCCGACTATGTGGCCGATATTCCGGATGAGTTGCGCGACTTCGATGCACAACTTAGCTGGGTCATCACCTGCTCGGGCGTGCTGGATCCCCTGGCGCGCTACCGCATGGCGCAGGAAGCTGCTTACGCAGATATCCTGGCCTGTCACAAGCAGTACTTCGGCAGCGAGGCGATCATGCGCGAAGGCAATCCGCCGCTGCTGCTGGAACGTGGAGAAGCGGCCGAGCTGCCACCGCTGCTCATGTTCCAGGGCAGCGCCGATCCGCGCTTGCCGGCGGATACGGCTACGCGCATGGCGACGCTGTATCAGGCTGCCGGCGGCGTGGCCGCAGCGCATTACTATCCCGGCCTCGGCCACTCCCTGGGCGAATGGCCGGCGAGCGCGCTGGATGAAGTCGCCGATCGCATACAGGCATTTGCCGAGCGGCTGTAAAGCGAGCAGCAAGTACCCGGCCTGCCATGTCACACACCCTCGCGACTCCGGTTCATAGCGAGCTCATCATCAAGAAGAGCCGCTTTATCGGCTGCGTGCAGCCGGTGCCGGATCGTGCAGCGGCGCAAGCCATCGTCGCCGCGCTATGGGCGCAACATCCGGGCGCAACGCATGTGTGTTGGGCACTGCTGGCCGGTGGGCAGTCGGCGGCCGTGGATGACGGCGAGCCCAGCGGCACGGCGGGACGGCCCATGCTCGAGGTCTTGCGGCATCAGCAACTGGAAGGCGTGTTGGCGACCGTGGTGCGCTACTACGGCGGCATCCAGCTGGGTGCGGGCGGCTTGGTGCGCGCCTATACGGATGCAGTAGCACAGGCGCTGCGCGGCGCGCACAAGATCGCCATCGTCCGCCAGCGCAGTCTGCAATGCGCCGTGCCTTACGCCATGGAAGGCATGCTGCGCAGGGAAATCGAAAATGCCGGCGCGACACTGCTGCAGGTGATGCACGGCGATGCCGTTGAGTTTGCCTTCAGCCTGCCGGAGAACGAGGCGGTGCGCTTGCTTGAGCGCCTGAACGAAGCGGGGCAGGGCCGAATCGTCTGGCACGAGGCCTAGACTACTCCGTATCGCCTGCCTTATTTGCCGCGCTGCGTGCGTGTGCTGCCGGGATCCTTGACCGGCGCACTCTCCCATGAGCCCGCTGTGTACCAATCCTCGCCGAAAACTTCGCTGGGGTGTTGCGTGCGCGACGAACCATTGCCGCAGGCCAGATCGTGGGCGGGGCAATAGCGGGCGCAGCCCCAGCAGATACGTTCCGGGTGCGGCGGATTGAGGGGAAACTTCTTGCTCATGGTGGGTTCATGCTGCGCCGCTGCACCTGTCTAGTCCTTGATGCAGATCAGCAAATGCGGCCCCGTTGAGTGCGAGGATGGCCTAGCTGATGCGGCCACAGCCGCCTTGCCATAAGGCCGCTTGACGACGGTCAAGCAATTCGGAAATACCCACGGAGCGGCATGGCTGCCTACTATATGTAGTGCTAGCCTGCAAGCTGACCACTAGATATGGGGGTGAGTATGGTTCCGCAACATGTCATCAAGCGCGACGGCCGGGTCGTCGATTTCGACTTCGATAAGATTCATCAGGCCATGGTGGCGGCCGGCGCCGCGAGCGGCGAATTCGATGCTGCTGCTGCGTCCGGACTCGCCGATCTGGTGGCCGCCTCCTTGTGGGGGCAACCTTGCCCCGGCATAGAAACCATCCAGAATCGCGTCGAGGAAGTGCTGGTTGCTTCCGGCTACTGGGTTACGGCGCGCGCCTACATCGTCTATCGCGAGCAGCATGCGCGCCTGCGCTCGCTGCGCCATACCTTGGTGGATGTCGAAAGCGCCATGGGCGAATACCTCGACCAGCGCGACTGGCGCGTCAATGCCAATGCCAACCAGGGCTACAGCCTGGGCGGCCTGATCCTTAACGTGGCCGGCAAGGTCACCGCCAATTACTGGCTCAGCCATGTGTATGCGCCGGAGATCGGCACCGCCCACCGCGAAGGCGATGTGCATATCCATGATCTCGACATGCTGTCCGGCTATTGCGCCGGCTGGTCGCTGCGCCAGCTGCTGACCGAGGGCTTCAACGGCGTGCCGGGCAAGGTCGAGTCGGCGCCGCCCAAGCACATGTCGGCGGCCATCGGCCAGATCGTCAACTTCCTCGGCACGCTGCAGAACGAGTGGGCTGGCGCTCAAGCTTTTAGTTCTTTCGATACCTATATGGCGGCTTTCATCCGCCGCGACGGCATGAGCTATGCCGAGGTCAAGCAGTGCATGCAGGAGCTGATCTACAACCTCAATGTGCCGAGCCGCTGGGGTACGCAGACGCCCTTTACCAATCTGACCTTCGACTGGACCTGTCCGGCCGATCTGAAGGAGCAGATTCCCTACGTCGGCGGCGAGGAAATGCCGTTTGCCTACGGCGACCTGCAGGCCGAGATGGACATGATCAACCGCGCCTACATCGAGGTCATGATGACGGGTGACGCCAAGGGCCGCGCCTTCACCTTCCCGATCCCGACCTACAACATCACGCCGGACTTCCAGTGGGAACATCCGAACACCGAACTGCTGTTCGAAATGACGGCCAAGTACGGCCTGCCTTACTTCCAGAACTTTCTCAATTCCGATCTGGAGCCGCACATGGTGCGCTCCATGTGCTGCCGCCTGCAGCTCGACCTGCGCGAGCTGCTCAAGCGCGGTAACGGCCTATTTGGCTCGGCCGAGCAGACCGGCAGTGTCGGCGTCGTCACCGTGAACTGCGCGCGCCTCGGTTATCTATACAAGGGCGACGAAGCCGGCCTGCTGGCGCGCCTCGACCACCTGCTCGAACTCGGCCGCGATGCGCTGGAAGTGAAGCGCAAGTTGGTGCAGCGCTATATCGACCAGGGCCTCTATCCCTATACCAAGCGCTATCTCGGCACGCTGCGCAATCATTTCAGCACCCTGGGAGTGAACGGTATCAACGAGATGATCCGCAACTTCTCCGACGATGCCTACGATCTCACTTCGCACGAAGGCCATGCGATGGCGGTGCGCCTGCTCGATCATGTGCGCGCGCGCATGACCGAGTTCCAGAACCAGACCGGTCATCTCTACAACCTCGAAGCGACGCCGGCCGAGGGCACGACCTATCGCTTTGCGCGCGAGGACCGCAAGCGCTGGCCCAAGATCCTGCAGGCCGGCACCAGCGAGCAGCCTTACTACACCAACTCCAGCCAGTTGCCGGTCGGCCATACCGACGACCCCTTCGAGGCGCTGATGCTGCAGGAGGAACTGCAGGGCAAGTACACCGGCGGCACCGTGCTGCATCTCTACATGACCGAGGCCGTCTCATCGGCGCAGTCCTGCCGGCAACTGGTGGAGCGTGCGCTACGCAATTTCCGCCTGCCCTACATCACGATCACGCCGACTTTCTCGATCTGCCCCAAGCACGGCTATCTGTCCGGCCATCACGAGTTCTGCCCGAAGTGCGATGGCGAGCTGCTGGCAAAGCAGGCCGCAGCTTGTTGTACCTGAGAGCCCATTTTTTTCAACGCAAGGAGAGCACCATGCAGACACTGGAACGAAAAGCCGAAGCCACTCGCCCGCAACTCGACGACAGCCAGCGCACCCGCTGCGAGATCTGGACGCGTGTGATGGGCTATCACCGCCCCGTCAGTTCCTTCAACACCGGCAAGCAGGGCGAATTCAAGGAGCGTCGCTTCTTCGTCGAGTCGCAGCATGCCTGAAACCGCGGTACCGGCTCCCTGTATTGGCGGGCTGGTGCCGTTTTCGACGGTGGACTGGCCGGGCAAGCTGGCGGCGGTAGTGTTCGTCGCCGGCTGTCCCTGGCGTTGCCACTATTGCCACAATCCGGCGCTGCAGGAGCGCCGCCCCTTAATCGAATGGGAGCAGGTGCATGGTCTGCTGGCGCGCCGCCAGGGGCTGCTCGACGCGGTGGTGTTTTCCGGTGGCGAGCCCTGCAGCGATGGCACGCTGCCAAAGATGATCGATGCCGTGCGCGCGCTTGGCTTCAAGGTCGGTCTGCATACTGCCGGTATTTATCCGCGCCAGTTGCAGGGCCTGCTTGATCGTCTCGATTGGGTTGGTCTGGACGTCAAGGCCTTGCCCGCCGGTTACGCCGCGCTGACCGGGCGCCGCTACAGTTCGGCACCGGTGTGGACCAGCCTGGAACTGCTGCTCAACTGGGGCGGCGACTTCGAATGCCGAACTACCTGGAGCCCGGACTGGCTCACGGAGGACGAACTCCTTGATCTGGCGCAAGAACTTGCGCGCCGCGGGGTACAGAATTATGCGGTGCAAGGGTATCGCGAGGGCGCCGTTGCGGTGACCGAGATGCCCAGCATGGCGACGCAGGAAGGTTTGCGCCGCCTCTTTCCGACCTGGCAATGGCGGTGAAATCATGCGTCCAAAAACCGATCTTGGTGCCTTGCTTTCGCACCAGCCCCTGTTTCGCAATCTCGACGCCGATCAGCTCGCGCTGGTGACGGAGGCCTGCCACCAGGTCAATGTCGAAAAGAACAAATTCGTCTTCCATCGCGGCGATCCGGCTAACGGTCTCTACGTCGTCGCGGTCGGCCACATCAAGCTGGCGGTTCCCGCCGCCAACGGCCAGGAAAAGGTCATCGAGTTCCTCGGCTCCGGCGAAGCCTTCGGCGAGGCCTTCATGTTCCTCGACAAGCCCTATATGGTCGAGGCGCAAGCCCTGGCGGATTCGCTGCTGATCTGGATAGACAAGCAGGACATCTATGCCGCCATCGATCGCGACCCCTCGTTTGCCAAGCGCATGCTGGCCGGCCTGTCGATGCGGCTGCATACCCTGGTCAAGGATATCGAGACCGTCAATCTGCAGAATGCGATGCAGCGCATCGCCGCCTATCTGCTCGCCCAGCCGCGCGAGGCAGGGGAAATGCGCTTTCCCTTCAACAAGAGCCTGATCGCCTCCAAGCTCGGCCTCACCCCGGAAACCCTGTCGCGCCTGCTGCATCAGCTGAGCGAGGCAGGTCTGATCGAGGTCGACGGCAAGCGCGTGCGCATCGTCGATGTGGCAGCGCTGGAAGTGCGTTTGTATACCCCCTGAATTCCTGGCGCGGCGAAGCGCCGCGAAAATTGATTCCGGTCAAGTTTTTGCCCACGTGCCGGCCTGTTCCGAGGATGTGCACGGAGATCTGCACCCGCCTGGTCTAGGATGAAGTATGGCCGCTTGGCCAAGGACGAAAGGAGGTGTGTCATGTGGGCTACCCTTGATCCGCGCATGGTGTATTCCTCGCGTTACGGCTGGGCCGCGTTGCGCTCTGCACAGCCCTCGGCGAGCCGTCTGTTCCTGCGGCTGGTGCTGCCTTTCTCGCTGGTACCGGCGATCATGCTGGCCTATGCCGGCTATGTGCATGGCGATGTACTCGCGCCCGGCAGTACCCTGACGCAGTGGGGCATTGCGGCAGCGACATTTCTGGTGGCTGAGCTGCTGACCGTGCCGCTGATGGCACGGCTACTGCATGCCATGCTGGGCCGGGCGGCGCCATCACCTGACGCCTGCTTTGCGCTGGCTGCCTACGCGGCAGTGCCGCTGTGGCTGTCTAGCCTGGGCCTGTTCAGCAGCAGCCTGTTCGTGGTCGGCATACTCGCGGTGGCGGGGCTGTGCGCCGCCTTCACGACCCTGTTCCACGGCCTGGCCGCCTACTTCGACACGCAATCCGATACGCTGATGTCGCAGTACTACGCGTATGCGGTGCTGGCAGCCGGCTTGTGCGCATGGCTGGTGCTGATGGCGCTGCTTGCCGTCATGCTGGGCATACTCAAGGCCTGAACGGGCCGCAGATCGCGGCGGCGCGGCGGTATGCCTTGACCAGGCTCAAGGCGATAGTGCCCGCCGCTGCCTAAGATGGAAACGTCATCACAGCAGGAGTTCATCATGCAAGCCCAGCAGTCCGCCCAGGCCCTTCCTAACGCTGCAGTGCCGAACGCGCATTTCTTCGATGCGCGCGGCGTATCCAAGCGTTTTCGCCATGCTGCCATTTTCGGTGCGCTGGAGTCGCTCGGCGACGGCGAGACCATGCGCTTCATCAACGACCACGATCCGCGCCCGCTGCTGGAGCAGATCATCCAGCGCTACCAGGGCCAGGTCCGCATCAACTACCAGCAACGTGATGCCGATGCCGTGGTGATCGACTTCACCATCGATGTCGATGCGCGCGGCAAGGCCGTGGAGCTGCCGGCTGCGACCGGTGGTGGTTGTGGCGGGGGCGGCGGCTGCGGTTGTAGCGGCGGCTGAGCAGGGTCGGGCCTTGCCTGAGGCAAGGCTCCGTTCAGGCTTCCAAGGGCAGCTCGGCCTGTGTCAGCAGCCCGTTGGCGGCGCTTTCAACCTGCTGCCACGCCTGTGTTTTCTCTTCTACGCTGCAGTCGGCGTGGAATTTCTTTTTGGCGCCCTGGCGGTTCAGCACCAGGTGCACGTCCGGCGCCACTTCCGCCCGCGCCAGGCAAGCCTGAACGCAGGCCAGCGCGCACCCATCGAGCGCGAGTATGGGGCGCCCCGAGCGCGCCACCTTGAGCAGCGCTGGCACGCCGCCACCGACGCCGCTGATGCAGGACATCTCGGCTTTGCCCAGGCGGTCGAGGCGCACTGCCATCTCGTTGGCCAGCTGCGCCACGCTGGAACAGCCGGAGCAGGCATACACGAGGGGCAGATGGCCGTGCCTGGACATGTCAGGTCGGGGTCGACAAGCGTTGCAGCCAGGCCGGGCGTTCACTGGCATCAAGCCAGTTCTTGACGATCAGCCCGAGCTCGGTATCGCCGCGTATGCCCAGCTTGCGCTGGAAGAACAGGGTGTCGGCGTCGGCCGTGCCGCGCAGCAGGGCCACGAAGTCGGCTAGCGTCGCGCTTAGCTCCAGTTCCTCCTGCTCGCCCCGCAAAGGGCGGAAACCTTGCGCTGTGTAGCTGTAGTACACGCACAGGCCAAGGTCGGTAATGCGCAGTGCGAAGCGGCGCCCCTGCAACTCCTCGGGCGGCTGCAGCCAGCGCCGGCGGCGCGCCAGTTCCAGGCCCAGAACGAAGGGCAGCGAGGGCAGCGGTTGCGGAATGTGCGGCCCGATACGGCGCAGCAGCAGGGGTGGTTTCATCATGCGCTCTCGATCAGTTCTATGCCCGGCCGGGCATGCCAGTAACCGTTGCAGCGCGGTATGCCGGCGGGTGGGTGGGCGGCCTCGGCCGGCTGGCCGTGGCGCAG
>DATMSM010000062.1:0-38773 GCA_035565355.1 Rhodocyclaceae bacterium | reverse complement strand
CCGCGCGAGCCGCGTGAACCCCGCCCGCCGCGCAATGCCGAAGCAAACGCTGAATCCGGCGTCGTGAACGATGCTGCCCAAGCTGCCGAAGGCGTGGCTGAAGCCCAACAGGCTGGTGGCGCTGAAGCCGGCGGTCGTCGTCGCGGTCGTCGCGGCGGTCGTGGCCGTAGCCGTAACCAGGAAGGCCGTGACAACGCCGAAGTGACAGCTCAGACCGAAGCGTCCGACGTCACAGAGGCCGCCGTTGAAGCCGCAGACAACAGCAGCGAGATCCGCACCGTTGCGGAGATCGTCAGCCCCGCAGTGGCCATGGCTCCCGTTGCTGCCCAGGCAGACACTGCCCCCGCCGCTGTGGAAAGCACCCGTGAAGTAGCGCTTGCTGCCGATACCCCTGCTGTCGAAACCGCGACCGCAGCCCCTGTACAGGCCAGCCAGCCGGTAACGGAAGCTGTCGCCGCAGTATCTGCGGTTGCAACCCCGGCCGAGGCAGAAGTTGCGGCCAAGCCCGTTGCCCCTGTCGCACCGGCTGTCGAACCCATCGCGCCTGCTGCTGCCCCTGTGGTGGAAAGCAAGCCGGCGGATCTGGCCAGTGCCGGTCTCGTCATGATCGAAACCAAGGCAGGTTCGTTGGCTCCGGCGGCTCCCGAGCCGACCGTCCAGCTCGGCCGCAAGCCGCGCGCACCGGTCGTTGTTGCGGAAGAACCCCTGCAGATGGTGGAAACCCAGCGTCCCAACTGATTGCAGCGTTGCGAGAAAGAAAACGGCCGACACTCTGTCGGCCGTTTTTGTTTGCGCACTGAATCATCATCAGGCGCTCTCATTCCCTAGCAATGCATAGCGTTGGCCACACTTCATGATTCGCGGCGGTGCAGCACGTAGCTCCGGGTCAGCCTCAGCCATCAATATTTTTTTCAGGCTGTTAATGAAAATAGTTCTCACCTAGCTTTACAAAGAGAGGCAAACGAGATAAATTCTCATCCAGTCATCAACCCAATCTTGCTGCGCCCCTTATCAGGATACAAGGCCGACATGCCAAGCCCGTGCTTCATGGCCGCATGCAAGAAATCACCGACTCACACAGATCTCCGTACCGCCCAAGATGGAAAGCGCTGTAAAGTTCCAAAGCACAACTGAACCTTCAGTACGGAAAACCGCGACGGGATCGCACGCCATGTACGCCTCTGCATTGCCTAGCATCGACCTCAGCTCCGCCGGCTGGCGCAGCATGATGCGCTGGCTGCTGCTTGCCCTGCTCGGCCACGGTCTGATCATCGCTTCTGCATTCATCTTCTATCAGACTCCGCCGCAGGCGCCCGACATCTTCAATGTCACCCTGCTGCCGATGGCCCCTGCGGCCCCCGAGCCGCCTGCACCCGCCCCGGCGCCCAAGCCGCAACCGGTGGTGAAGAAATCCGAACCCAAGCCAAAGCCGCAGCCTCAACCCGCGCCGGTGGACAGCAAGACCGCCATCAGCCGCGAACAGCCCGCACCGACACCGACACCGCCGGCCGAAGTGCAAAGCACTGCAGCGCCCAGCGGCGCGGACAAGCCCAACACCGCCGTCTCCGATTCCAAGCCGCAGTTCGATGCTGCCTACTTGAATAATCCGCGGCCGGCTTATCCCTCGATGTCGCGCCGACTCGGCGAGGAAGGCCGCGTCGAGGTCGAAGTACAGGTTCAGCCCGACGGCCTGCCGAGCAAGGTATCCCTGAAGCGTTCTTCGGGTTACTCACGCCTCGACGATGCTGCTCTGGAAGCCATCAAGCGCTGGAAATTCGTTCCGGCCAAACGCTTCGGCGAACCCGTTGCCGCCAGCGTCATCGTTCCCATGCCCTTTGTTCTGGAGAAATAAGCATGTCCGAATCATTCAGCCTCGCCGCCTACTGGGCACAGGGAGACTTCGTTTCTCACGCCGTGGCCATCATCCTGATCGTTCTCTCAATCAGCAGTTGGGCCGTCATCGGCGCCAAAAGCCTGCAGATTTATCGCCTGCGCCGCCAAGCCTCGCCGCTGGTCGAAAGCTTCTGGCAGGCCTCGAATTTCGAGGATGGCCTGATCCGCATCGCCCCGGCCGAACCCTTTGCCTTCGTCGCCCAGCGCGCTTCACAAGCCGTACGCCACTTCAATGACCACAGCACCGATCATCCCCACCTCGACGCCCACCTGTCGCTGGGCGAGCTGGTCACCCGTGCGCTGCGCCAGGGCATTGCCCGCGCCAACAGCCATCTTGAAAACGGCCTGACCTTCCTCGCCTCGATCGGCTCGACAGCACCCTTCATCGGCTTGTTCGGTACCGTCTGGGGTATCTATCATGCCCTCGCCACTATTGGTGCCACTGGACAGGCCAGCCTGGACAAGGTGGCCGGCCCTGTCGGCGAAGCGCTGATCATGACCGCTGCCGGCCTCTTCGTCGCCATCCCGGCCGTGCTGGCCTATAACGCGCTCAGCCGCGGCCTGCGCGTCGTCAATGCCGAGCTCGATGCCTTCGCCACCGACCTGCACACCTACTTCACCACCGGCCGCGCCATCGTCAACACGCAAGGCAAGGGCCAGCGTCTGACGGGAGTCAAATAATGGCTTTCGGCGGAGGCGACTTCAGCTCGGGCAATAACCAGCCCATGTCGGAAATCAACATGACGCCGCTGGTCGACGTCATGCTGGTGCTACTCATCATCTTCATCGTGACCGCGCCGCTGATGACGCAAGCCATCAAGGTGGACCTGCCGCAAGTGAGTGCAGCCGCGCTCGATCAGAAGCCGGAAACCATACGCCTGACGGTCAAGGCCGACGGCGAGATCTACTGGGACGACAGCGTTGTCACCCAGGAACAATTGAAGAGCCGACTCGAAGCCGCAGCCAAGGCCGAGCCGCAGCCGGAAGTGCATATGTCGGCCGACAAGGAAGCGCGTTACGAGAAAATTGCCGAAGTCATGGGCGCCAGCCGCGATGCGGGCCTCGCCAAATTCGGCTTCGTCACCAACCCGAGCAGCAAGCACTAAGCTGATCTCGCAAGGAAACATCATGGACAGCGAGCCCCTGGATAGCCCGCACTTCCCGCCCGCCATCACGCTCACACCCGGAGAAAACGGCCAGCCGCCGCTCATCCACACCGAGCAGCTGTTCCAGGACAAGAGCAATACCGTGCGCATCGCGCACGAAGGCAAGCTTTACCTGCTGCGCATCACTCGCGAGAACAAGCTGATCCTGACCAAGTAGGCATCAGGGGCGGGCCTGGATTTCCTTCACCAGTCCCTCGATTGCCTCTTCCAGCAGGTCAAGCACCAGCTCGAAGCCATCTACCGGCCCGTAGTAGGGATCGGGTACCTCGCGATGTCGCGCATCCGGCGCGAACACCATCATCTCGTAAAGCTTGTGATGAAGCTCGGGCGGGCAGCTACGGCGCATCAAGCGCATATGCTCGCCATCCAGCGCCACCACAAAATCGAAACGCTCGAAATCCTCGGGTGAAATCCGCCGCGCCTTGAGCCGGCTGATGTCGTAGCCCCGCTTCGCCGCTGCCTTGATCGAACGCGGATCCGGGGCGTCGCCAACGTGGTAGCCGTGCGTGCCGGCAGAATCCACGACGACCTCCAACCCCAGCTCTTCCAGACGTTTGCGCAGAATCCCCTCGGCGGTAGGAGACCTGCATATATTGCCCGTGCAGACGAACAGAACGCTGGGCTTACTCATGCATCCGGCTCCAGCGGCGCATCGTGCGCTTCGCCGCCAAAAGCCAGCGCTTTGAGCTTGGTCAGCTCATCCCGCGCGGCAGCGGCTTCCTCGAACTCAAGATTCTTGGCGTGTTCTTGCATGGCTTTCTCAAGGCGCTTGATTTCCTTGGCCATGGCCTTTTCACTCATGGCTTCGTAGCGCGCCGCGGCTTCCGCCACCTTGAGTTCGCGCTGGCCGTCCTCTTCGGTATACACGCCGTCGATGATGTCCTTGATGCGCTTGTGCACGCTCTTGGGGACAATGCCATTGGCCTCGTTGAAGGCAATCTGCTTGGCTCGGCGGCGCTCGGTTTCATCGATGGCCTTCTTCATCGAATCGGTCATCCGGTCGGCATACAGGATGGCAGTTCCATTCAAATGCCGTGCCGCCCGGCCTATGGTCTGAATCAGCGAACGATAGGAACGCAGAAAACCTTCCTTGTCCGCATCGAGAATCGCCACCAGCGAGACCTCGGGAATATCCAGGCCTTCGCGCAGCAGGTTAATGCCGATCAGCACATCGAACTCGCCCAGGCGCAGGTCGCGCAGGATTTCCACGCGCTCGACCGTGTCGATATCCGAGTGCAGATAACGCACCTTGATGCCGTTGTCGGCAAGATACTCGGTCAGTTGCTCCGACAGTTTCTTGGTCAGCGTCGTCACCAGCACGCGCTCGTTCTTGGCGATACGCAGCTTGAGTTCGCCGAGCAGATCATCGACCTGGGTAATGGCCGGGCGCACGATGACCTGAGGATCAACCAGCCCGGTCGGGCGCACCACCTGCTCGACCACCTGGCCCTGATGCTGGGCTTCGTAATCCGCCGGCGTGGCCGATACGAACACGGTCTGCGGCATCAGCTTCTCGAACTCGTCAAACTTGAGCGGCCGGTTGTCCAGCGCCGACGGCAGACGGAAGCCGTAATTGACCAGGTTCTCCTTGCGCGAACGGTCGCCCTTGTACATGCCACCCACCTGCGAAACGGTCACATGCGACTCGTCGATGAAGAGCAGCGAATCCGGCGGTAGATAGTCGATCAGCGTCGGCGGTGCCTCACCGGCCTGGCGGCCGGACAAATGGCGCGAATAATTTTCGATGCCCTTGCAGAAACCGAGCTGGTCGAGCATTTCCAGATCGAAGCGCGTACGCTGTTCGATGCGCTGGCATTCCACCAGCTTGTGCTCCTCGGTGTATTGCTTCACCCGATCACGCAGCTCCTGCTTGATCGCCTCGATGGCGCGCACCACCGTGCTGCGCGGCGTCACGTAGTGGCTGGACGGGTAAACGGTAAAGCGCCCGATCTTCTGCCGGGTGTGCCCCGTCAGCGGATCGAACAGCGCGAGTGACTCAAGCTCGTCGTCGAACAGTGTGACGCGTAAGGCATTCTCGGCGTTCTCTGCCGGGAAGATATCGATTACATCGCCACGCACACGATAGGTGCCGCGGCTGAACTCGATGTCATTGCGCTCGTACTGCATCTCGCTGAGACGTCGAATCATGTCGCGCTGGCCCAGCTTCTCTCCCTGGCGCAGATGCAGCACCATGCTGTGATAATCGACCGGATCGCCGATACCGTAGATGGTCGAGACCGAGCCAACGATGATCACATCGCGTCGTTCCATCAGGCTCTTGGTCGCCGACAGGCGCATCTGCTCGATGTGCTCATTGATCGCCGAATCCTTTTCGATGAAAAGGTCGCGCGACGGCACATAGGCCTCAGGCTGGTAATAGTCGTAGTAGGAGACGAAATACTCGACCGCGTTTTCCGGAAAGAACTCGCGGAATTCCGAATAAAGCTGCGCTGCCAGCGTCTTGTTCGGCGCCAGTACCAGGGCCGGTCGCCCGAGGCGGGCGATGACATTAGCCATGGTAAAAGTCTTGCCCGAACCGGTCACCCCAAGCAGGGTCTGGTACATGAGCCCATCGTCGATACCTTCGACCAATTGATTGATCGCGGTAGGCTGATCGCCGGCCGGCGGAAAGGGCTGGAACAACTTGTAAGGACTATTGGGAAACTCGACGATCACGGGTAAAATCTTCGGTTGTTTCAACCCTTTATTCTATCTGAGTCCCCCCTTAGGAAACCGTTCATGTCCTCCCTGTTCGCCAATGTAGAAATGGCCCCGCGCGACCCCATTCTCGGCCTGACCGAAGCATTCAACGCCGATACCCGCGCCACCAAGGTCAACCTCGGCGTCGGGGTCTATCAGGACGCAAACGGTAAACTTCCTCTCCTGGGCGCAGTCAAGGCCGCCGAAAAAGCCCGTGTCGACGCATCGCCGGCGCGTGGCTACCAGCCCATTGAAGGCGCCGCCGCCTACAACCAGGCCGTGCAGAAGCTGCTCTTTGGCGAGGCCTCTCCCATCATTGCCGAAGGTCGCTGCATCACCTTCGAATGCCTGGGCGGTACCGGCGCGCTCAAGATCGGCGCCGACTACCTGCGCCGCCTGCTGCCGCAGGCTCAGCTCCACATCAGCGACCCGAGCTGGGAAAATCACCGCGCCGTATTCGAAACCGCCGGCTTCACCGTCGGCGCCTACCCCTACTACGATGCCGAGAGCAAGGGCGTCGCCTTCGATAAGATGAAGGCCTACCTCAACGGCCTGGCCGCCAACAGCATCGTGCTGCTGCACGCCTGCTGCCACAACCCTACCGGCGCCGACCTCAGCGTCGAACAATGGCAAGAAGTCGTCGCCATCGCCAAGGCCAAGGGCCTCGTCCCCTTCCTCGACATGGCTTACCAGGGCTTTGCCGAAGGCATCAGCGAAGACGCCATCGCCGTCAAGCTGTTTGCCGAGTCGGACCTGCCCTTCCTGATCGCCAGCTCCTTTTCGAAGTCCTTCTCCCTCTACGGCGAACGCGTCGGCTCGCTGACCATCGTCACCGGCAGCAAGGACGAGTCTGCACGCGTGCTGTCGCAGGTCAAGCGCACCGTCCGCACCAACTACTCGAACCCGCCCACCCACGGCGGCGCCCTCGTCGCGGCCATTCTCGCCAGCCCCGAGCTGCGCCAGCAGTGGGAAGCCGAACTGGCCGAAATGCGCGACCGCATCCGCGCCATGCGCACCGGCCTGGTCGAAAAGCTCAAGGCCGCTGGCGTCAAGCGTGATTACAGCTTCGTCATCCAGCAGCGTGGCATGTTCAGCTACACCGGCCTGTCGTCCGCCCAGGTCGATCGCCTGCGCGAAGAATTCGGCATCTATGCGGTCGGCACCGGCCGTATCTGCCTGGCCGCACTCAACGACAAGAACCTCGACTACGTGGCCAAGGCTATCGCCACCGTCGAACAGTAAATATTTCGCATAAAGCGCTTGCCAAAATCAGGTTCGTTGCCTATAATCCTGCCTCTCTAGTTCCTCGATAGCTCAGTCGGTAGAGCGCCGGACTGTTAATCCGTAGGTCCCTGGTTCGAGCCCAGGTCGGGGAGCCAAAGTATCAAAGCAAAAGGCCCACTTCGGTGGGCCTTTTGCTTTTCGGAACATCCCAGCTCGTCTCGCTAAACGTCCCCCTGAGGACTCCCCCCACAGCACGTCTCGGTTGCCTACTTCCCGTCTCTCGCCACCGTTTCCGAGAGCTCACGAATGACATCGACGACTCGTTGCGAGTCGGCCTGAATCCGCTTGATCGACGCGCCGGCATGCTTGGCAAGATCCACCACGTGTTCAACCGAGCCCAGTCCTTCGCTCATCGTGCTCGACACCAGGGCTGATTCGGCCTGTATGGTGCTGATGGTCTGGCCGATCTCAGTGGTTGAGGCTGTCGTGCGTTCGGCAAGCTTGCGTACCTCATCCGCAACGACGGCAAAGCCGCGGCCCGAATCACCCGCTCGCGCCGCCTCGATGGCGGCGTTCAAGGCGAGCAGGTTGGTCTGATCGGCGATCTCCTTGATGACCTTCACGATGGACGTGATGGTCTGCGTCTTGTCACCCAGACGGCTGACCTGCTGTGCAGCGGTACCGAAGCGCTCGGCGACGGCATTGACGGTCGTCACCGATTCAAGAATGGTTTTTGCACCTTCGTCGGCAATCTGGTTGGTCTCCAGCGCCACTGTGTAGGCGGTGGCGGCCCCCTCCTTCTCTGCATGGTGGCGGCGCACGCGCGCGGTGATGTCGGTGGCGAACTTGACCACCTTGACGATATTGCCTTCATCGTCCATGACCGGGTTATAGCTGGCCTCAAGCCAGACCGTTTCGCCACGACTATCTATACGCTGGAATTGGCCGGAGAAGAACTCGCCGCGCGCCAGACGCTGCCAGAAGATCAGGTAATCATTGCTGCCGTACACATCGGCACTGCAAAAGCGACGATGATGCTGTCCGGCGAGCTGCGCCTCGGTGTAGCCCATGCGCTGAAGGAAGTTCTGATTGGCTCGCAGCACCGTGCCATCCGGCTTGAATTCGATCACCGCGGTCGAGCGTTCAATGGCGTCAAGCATTGCCGCCGCACTATTTGCCTTGTCCACCTTGTCGGTGACGTCAGTTGCGAACTTGACCACCTTGACGACAGATCCGTGCGCGTCCAGTACTGGGTTGTAAGTTGCTTCCAGCCAGACGGCCTGACCGGTCTTGTTGCGGCGTTGGAACTGCCCGCTGAAGTGTTCGCCGGCGCGCAGGCGGGTCCAGAAGCGGACGTAGTCGGCGCTGTTTGCATAGCCGCCAAAACATAGCTGCGCATGCTTGCGGCCGATCAACTCGCTTCTTGCGTAGCCAACGACATGACAGAAGGCTTCGTTGGCATCGAGTACCGTGCCGTTCAGCCCGAGCTCTACCCAGGCCGTTGAACGATGCAGTGCCTGCAGAACCGCCTGACATGCCTGCAGTTCAGTTTCGAGCGCATTGATGCGATGTTGATGCTTTTTGAAGAACACGGTGTTTCTCTCCGTAAAATTGCAAACTGCCGCCTCGGCCATGCGCGCGACCGATCAGGCAGACAGACGTTTCCCCAGCAGACGCATCAAACCGCCAAACACCGGCACCTTGGCGTAGAGCTCCTCGGCTGCATCCCAGTAGTCGCGGTGGTAGCTCACCTTGCCGTCGCCGGCGAAGCGCAGGTGACTGACGCCACGCAGCATCTGCGCCCCGCCCAGGAGTGAGGAGCGGAAATGCAGTTCCCAGATCAGCACCACATCGCCGCCGGCATCGACGATGCGCTGGCAGACGTGGAAGCGTGGCGTCTCCAGCTGCTTGAACATGTGGCGGAAGATGCGCTGGATGGCGTCGATGCCGCGCACTTCATTGAAGGGGTCCTTGAACCAGGCATCCGTTGTGTAGAAGGCCTCAAAGCGCTCGACATCGGCAGCATCGAGGTTTTCATAGAACTCGATCAGTTCGTCCAGTGTGCGCATGTTCAGCCCCCGGTGGTCCGGCTCACCAGCCGGAAATAGATGCAGTCCGGCAAGCGGCGCAGCAGTTTCATGAACCAGGTGAAGCGCCGGGGGAAATGGATTTCAAAGTCCCCCGCCGCCATGCCATCCAGAAAGGCCTCGGCCGCGACTTCAGGCGTCACCAGGGCCGGCATGCGGAAATCGTTCTGTGCGGTGAGTCGGGTCGACACAAAGCCCGGATTGACCACCCAGACGCCAACGCCGCGCGGATGCAGATCAAGGTAGAGGCATTCCGCGAAATAGCTGAGCGCCGCCTTGGCGGCACCGTAGCCCAATGCCTTGGGCAAGCCGCGATAAGCGGCTACGCTGGAGACTAGTGCCAGTCCGCCGCGTCCCTCGTGCGGCAGCATGGGCAGTACGGCATAGGCGAAATTCACGGCACCGAGATAATTCACCTCGCACAGCCGGCGCACCGTGGCCGGGGTGAAGTCCCAGGCGTTCAGGGGAATGTAGTCACCGGCAAGGTAGATGGCGACATCAATGCCGCCCCAGGCGGTCATCACTTCTGCGCAAGCCTGTTCGAGCTGCCCGGGATTGGTGGCATCGCAACTGATCGTCAGACGATCCTCTCCCGGCAGGGCGGCGCCGATGCGTGCGAGCGCCTCGCCATTGCGCGCCGAGAGCACGAGACGTGCCCCTTGCGCTGCCAGCGCGCGGGCCAGCGCCTCGCCGATGCCGCTGGAGGCACCCAGGAGCCAGACACGCTTGCCACGCCAGTCAGTGATTCGAGGATTGAGGCTCATACCCGACGTCTGTCTTTCAGCGCTTGCGGAAGCTCAGCGTGACTTCGCCGAGATGAAAACCGAACTTGCTCATGGCCGACCGGTTAAGCATGACCTTGTCATCCATCAGGAACATCCAGTCATCGAAATCGACGTGATAGACCTTGCCATCCACCGGCAGTGCCAGCACGTAACGCCAGCGCAGGGCATTGCCCGCCACTTCGCCTATGGCCTCGCCGACCACATCATCGGCGGTACCAATGTAGCGGCCATCAGCCTGCCGCTTGAGCGTCCAGACACGGCGCTGGGTACTGCCATCGCTATAGGTGAAGCGCTCATCCAGGGTGCCGACCTCGCCCTGCCAGCTCGCCTCGATGACGACATGGAAGCGCTTCACCACCTCGCCGGAACGATCCTGAAACATGCCCCAGGCATCCAGCGTGCCGTTGAAATAGGTAGTCAGGTCAAGCACGGGCTGTTCGGCCCGGTACTTGGCAATATCGACGCTGGCGCAGCCAGCCAGACCTAGCCATCCGAACAGCAGGCAACACAGGCGTTTGATCATGCGGGAGCTCCTTCATCCAGGGATTGCAGAATGGCTTGCGTGCGCAGCAGCCAGAGCAGCGCTGCGAGTTTGAACAACAGTGGCAGGCCGCCATAGACCCAGGCCAGCGCGACATGACCGCCCTGCCCGGGCACATAGCCGAAGGCGGATACGAGCGGCAGCGCGATGCCAGCGGCGAGCGCCAGCGTGAGCTTGGTCACCGCAGCCCACCAGCCGTAACTGGTGGCGGCGCGACCGTGTTGCGCCACATGCTCGGCCAGCAAGGCCGGCGGCATGGCGAGATCGGCGCCCAGCGCAAGGCCGGAGACAAAGCAAACCACAGTGAAGAACAGTGCATCGCCGGCGGCGAGAAATGGCGTGACGATAAAGCTGCCCATGGCCAACCACATGGAGCAGCGCCATGCCGCGAGACGACCAATGCGCGCAGCCAGCGAAGCCCAGAAGGGCAAAGCGAGTACCGCCGACCAGAAGTAAAGAAGCAGGAACGCACTGCTCCACTCGCCGGCCTGCAACACGTCATCGACATAGAACAGGACCAGAGTTGCAGGCACGGCGGCGGCGATGCCGTTGATGCCATACGCAACAACAAGGTGACGGAAGGCGGGTGAACGCCACAGCGACAAGGAGGCTTCGTAATCGTCGCCAGCGCGCCGCAGCAATGGCGGCGGAACCCAGGCCACTGCCAGCAGGACGGTTGCGCACAGCACAGGGATAAACAACCAGAACAGGCGAGCCACTCCCTCCACCAGCGTATCGGCCAGCGCGGCCGGCAAACCGGCCGCGAGCAAGACGCCGAGCAAAGCCGCGCCCTCGCGCCAGGCCGTGGCCTGCAGACGCCCACCCTCGTTGGAGGGAAACTCGGCGCCCCAAGCGTGGTGATTGATGATCGCCAGGGAGTAGCCGGCATAGGCCAGGATCAGGCCAGAGAGCAGCCAGACCAGGCCCGCATCCACAGGCGGCAGAAACAGCATGTAGCCGCCCGCAATGAGCAGCGGCAGGGCCAGCAGCAGCATCTGCTTGCGCCGACGATGCCGGTCGCACCAGCGGCCAATCATGGGATCGCAGACGGCATCGAGCAAGCGCGCTGCGAGCAAGGCCGCACCGATCAAGGCCAGCGGCAGGCCGGCATGTTCAGCATAGAGCTTGGGCAGATGCACATAGAGCGGCAAGGCAAACAACGCCAGCGGCAAGGCAGGCGTGGCATATGCAATGTAGTGGCCGAGGCGCATCCGAATCCCGCCTATTGCTCGCCGAGCGCGAGCAGGCGTGCGCGCAGCTCAGGCGCCTTGGTGCGCGGATCCAGCCAGATCGCGAAGAAGGCCGCTGCCAGCGCCGCATCATCGATGCGGCCGGTCTGCCTGCCGTTATGAAAGAAACGGGCACCGCGCCCCGGCTCATGTACGCCGACGATGCTGTCGCCCTCGCGCACAGCGGGAAAAACCTGCGCCAGTGCGGCGCGCCACTGGCGCAGGCGCTGCTCGTCCCTTTCACCAAGACGGGCGATTTCCTCGATGCTGGTTTCCACCAGCTGCTCAGCGCTGATATTGCGGCGATAGGTGAGTTCGAGCGCATACGGCGTATCGTTGCGCCAGGTTTCGCCGCTACGCCACAGCTTGGCGCCATAAATGGCGAAGCCGAACCAGCGCATCTCGCCGCTGCCCTGCAACTGCCAAGGCGCGGCCTCGGGCAGCGGAGGCGGCAGGCGGGCATGGACGCTGCCGGCCAGCGCGAGCACAAGCGAGGTCATGGCCAGCCGGCGCATATCAGGCTTCCGCGTGCTCAAGCACGTAGTGGTAGACATCGGTGGAACCGGCCCGGAAACCGGCCTCGCAATAGCTCAGGTAGAAGCGCCACATACGGATGAAGCGCTCATCGAAGCCCTGCCTGCGAATCTCATCGAGCTTGGCCTCGAAGCGATCGCGCCAGCACACCAGGGTGCGGGCATAGGCGGCACCGAAAGCCTGCTGATCGACAATGTGCAGGCCGGCCTGCCCTGCCTGCTGGCGGATGATGGCCGGCGCCGGCAACATGCCGCCGGGAAAGATGTAGCGCTGGATAAAGTCGGTACCGCGTCGATAGCTCGAGAACAGCTCGTCGGCGATGGTGATGGCCTGGATACCAATGCGGCCGCCCGGCTTGAGGCAATTTGAAAGCTGGCTGAAATAGGTCGGCCAGAAGCGTTCGCCGACCGCCTCGATCATCTCGATCGACACGATATGGTCGTAGCGGCCCTGTTCGTCGCGATAGTCGCGCAGATGGAATTCGGCGCGATCATCAAAGCCACCGCGTTCTGCACGCTCACGCGCCCACGCCAGCTGCGACGGCGACAAGGTCAGACCGGTGACGCGGCAGCCAAACTCGGTACAAGCCACCTCGGCCAGACCGCCCCAGCCACATCCGATCTCCAGCAGGTGCTGGCCCGGCTGCACGCCCATTTCCTGCAGCAGGCTGCGGTACTTGCTGAGCTGCGCCTCCTGCAGGCTCTGTTCGGGCGAGGCAAAACGCGCGCTCGAATAGCTCATGCTCGGATCGAGCCAGACCTGGTAGAAGGTATTGCCGAGATCATAATGGGCCTCGATATTGCGGCGGCTGCCGGTGCGCGTATTGGCGCGCAGCAGATGACGCAGGCGGTGGCCGATCAGGCGCCACATGGAGCCATGCAGCGCGCGGGCCAGCGTGTCGCGATTGCTGGCAAGCAGGGTCAGCAGGTCGCCGAGGCGATCACTGTCCCACTCACCGGCCATATAAGCTTCGGCAAAGCCGATATCGCCGTGGGCGAGCACCCGTTCGAACACGTTCTCGTCATGAACCACGCAATGCAGGCGCGGCTCGCCCTTGCCGCAATCTACGGTTTCGCCGTCCGGCAAGGTGAAGGCAACGGTACCGCCGCGCAGATCGGCGGCCATATCCAGCACCAGCTCGGTACCAGCGAGACGGCGCCGGGTCAGCGCTGCAAGCGGCAGTGAGGGGCAGATTTCGCTACGTGTATTCATGTCGTACGCTCCAGCGGTGGATTGGGCTTGCGATGAAAAACAGCGCCCTTGCGCCACAGGTGCAGGGCATGCCAGTGAATGCGGGCCATGACGCCAAGGGTCATGCAGGGAAAGCGAAACAGCGCTGACAGCAGCCGCACCGCTGTCAACGCTTGGGCGCGGCCGCCCACATGCGCCAGCAGCGCCAGTTGCCCGGCTTCGTGATATTCGATGTTCACGCCGCCCTGCCCGGCCTGCGCCAGAAAGCGAAAGCGGTAAATGCCGGAGACCGGAAAAAAGGGCGAAACGTGGAATACCTTGTGCGCCTCCAGCACTTCGCCGGAAACGATGGGGTGCAGATCGGCATGTCGCAGCAGATAGTTGTGCGACTCGCCGAAGGTGTTATTCACCTCGCACAGCACGGCGCGCAGCCGGCCTTCGGTGTCATGGCAAAACCAGAAGCTGACCGGATTGAAGACATAACCGAACAGGCGCGGAAAGGTCTGCAGCACCACTTCCCCGAGCGGAAAATCCACACCCTGCGCCGTCAACTGCTGGCGTATCCACGGCAGCAATGGGCTGCCGTCGCGGGCACCGTGATCGCATTCATGCAAGGAAAAAACCGCGCGGCGATTGATGCCGAACAGGCCGCCCCAGCGCCGGCCCGACTGCAACTGCGACAAGGGCACGCGCAAAAAGGCGATGGGATAGACGAAGCGGTGCAGCGCGACGGCGCTGCGGCAGTGCATGACGCGCCCCTCGCACCAATGGATGGCGGTATCTACGTGCGGCCAGGCGTTCACGCGAGCTCCATGCCGATATCCTGCTGCCAAGGTGCGGCCACCCCCATGCCTTCCACGACGGCCAGGGCGGAACGCAAGCCGTCCTCGTGAAAGCCGTAACGGCCCCAGGCACCGCAGAACCACAGGCGGTCGCGGCCATTGATCTCGGGCAGGCGCGCTTGCGCATCAATCGCAGCCTGGTCGAATACCGGATGTGCGTAGTCGATATCGGCGATCACCGTCTCCGCAGCAGGTTCACGGAAGGGGTTGAGAGAAACGATGACCGGCGTCTGCACCGGCAGCGGCTGCAGCTTGTTGATGAGATAGGACACCGCCACCGGTGCGCTTTCGGAAGTCGCCGGCCCGGCCGCGTAGTTCCAGGCCGACCACAGACTGCGGCGCCGGGGTAGCAGGCTGCTGTCGCTATGCACCACCGCACGGTTGGGCTGGTACTTCACCGCCGACAACACGGCCCGCTCGGCCGGGCTGGCCTGGTCGGCCAGGATGGCGAGGGTCTGGTCGCTGTGGCAGGCAAACACGACCTCGTGATAGCGCTCGCAGCTCTCGGCGGTCAGCACATAGACGCCTTGGTCACTACGCCGCACATCCCGCACCGGCGCGTTAAGGCGGATGTCCTTCAAATCAGCAGCCATGCGTCGCACATATTCGCGGCCGCCGCCCTTGACCGTCAGCCACTGCGGCCGGTTCATGATCTGCAGCAAGCCGTGGTTGTGGCAGAAGCGCACGAAAGTTGCGAGCGGATAGGCCAGCATGGCCTCAGTCGGACAGGACCAGATCGCCGCCGTCATGGGCAACAGATACCAGTTACGAAAGGCCTGGCCGTAGCGGCGCCGCTGCAGAAAGTCACCGAGCGACTCCGAGTCCGAGACAGAGTCAGCCGCCAGCGTGCTCGTCTCGCGGTTGAAGCGCAGGATGTCCTGCACCATGCCAATGAAGGCCGGACGCAGCAGATTGCGACGCTGGCCGAACAGCGTGTTGAGGTTATTGCCCGCCCACTCGAGATCCAGACTCTCGATGCGCGCCGAGAAAGTCATTTCGCTCGGTACGGCCTCAATGCCCAGGTGTTCGAAAAGCGCGCACAGATTTGGATAGGTGCGGCGATTGAAGACGAGGAAACCGGTATCGATCGGAAAGCGTTGGCCGTCCATCGTCACCTCAAGGGTGTTGGTATGGCCGCCCAGTCGCCCGGCCGCCTCATACAGCGTGACGTGATGCGTATCGCGCAGCAACCAGGCCGTGGCCAGACCGCTGATGCCGCTGCCAATCACGGCAACGCGCTTGCGCTCCGGCGCCAGCAGCCCCTTGCGCTCGAGTTCGCCCGGCTTCATGAACGCAGTCCCGCCAGATCGCGCGGTGCATGCTGCCCGGCCGCACTGTTGAGCACGTGCAGGCCAGACAACAAGGAGAGCATGGGGCAGCGTTCTTTCATGTTTTGTCCTAGACAAATTTGAGACACGGGCCTAAGATAGGCTTACAAAACCACCATGTCAAGCTTTTGTTCAGGACAAAATTGAATACTCAAGGATTCAACATTGCGGCGGTCGAACGCGATACCGGCCTCTCCAAGGACCTGCTGCGCATGTGGGAGCGCCGCTACGGCTTTCCCGCCCC
Organism: Rhodocyclaceae bacterium; assembly: GCA_035565355.1. Lineage (GTDB taxonomy): Bacteria > Pseudomonadota > Gammaproteobacteria > Burkholderiales > Rhodocyclaceae. Next base: position 23,009 of record DATMSM010000062.1, on the reverse strand, counting down.
AGAACGCGACCAGCATGGCGAGCGCGTCTATAGCGTGCCGGACCTGGAACGCCTGCGCCGCGTCAAACGATTGATTGATAAAGGTTTTAGGCCTGGGAAAATACTGTCCCTTGCTATCGCCGATCTGGAGCAACTGCTCCAGGATGCAAATCCGGCCGCACTGCCGGAAGCCCAGTTAAGTTGGGAACCCTATCTGGAACACCTACGCCAGGGCGATCTGCCGGCCCTCCGCACCGCCCTGCAACAACAGCTGGTGCTGCAGGGTTTGCAGGGGTTTGTCCTGGACACGGCGGCCCCCCTGACGGTAGCCGTCGGAGAGGCATGGATGCGTGGCAGCATCCGGGTACATGAGGAACATGCCTACAGCGAAATCCTCAAATCCCTGCTGCGGCATGCGATTGCGCTCTTCGGAGAGCGCGGCAGCCCGGCCCTGCTCCTGACGACCTTGCCGGATGAAGAACATGGCCTCGGCCTGCTCATGGCCGAAGCCCTCTTCATCATCGCCGGCGCGCGCTGCATTTCCCTGGGCACCCGGACGCCCGTGCTGGAGATCGTCGATGCCGCCGCCCGCCATGGGGTAGATTGCGTCGCGCTCTCCTTCTCGGCCTCTTTCCCCGCCCGCCAAGCCAGCCAGCAAGTGCGCGAGCTGCGCGAGCTGTTGCCTGAGTCCATCGAGATCTGGGTCGGCGGCGGCGGCGCCACAGCGATACAACTACTGCCCGGCGTCTTCAGCGCGATCCCTCCCAGCAGTCCCGACGAGCTTGTCTCGGAGTGGCATAGACGGCGCAGCGGCTAGGGCGCGCGCGCCCAGCACCTTGCCCGTCACGCTCGCCGCTTGCCCCGCCGCAGCAGGACTGCAGCCGGCATCTGCGGATCACTCGGCCCCTGAAATAGCCCCTTACAAAGGAGGCCAGGCGGGAAAAGACTTTATGGCACGCTTTGGGTTCTAATTCTGCGGAAACCGGAAGCCTTTTCCGACGTCTAAGCCTGCATCGACAGGAAGGAGAACGGAATGAAATCCCTCAGAATCCTCAGTGCCTGCCTGCTTGTCGCAGCGGGACTCGGCGGCGGCGCAGCAAGCGCCTGGGCCGGCCATTCGCATGTCAGCATCGGCTTCTCCGTCGGCGGGCCGGTGTACGGCCATTACGGCTACGGCCCACGGCACTACGGGCCCCGCTATTACGGGCCGCATTTCCACGCCTATCCGCGCTATTACGGCCCCTCCTACTACAGCCCCTACTATCCGCCCGTCTATGCCGCACCGGTCGTGATGAGTCCGCCGGTCATCATGCAAGCGCAACCGCAGGTATATATCGAGCAGCCGCGCCAAGACAGCAGCGCCGCTGGCGTGCAACCGCAGGAAAACAGCCCCTACTGGTATTTCTGCGCCGAGCGCAATGCCTACTATCCCTATGTGAAGAGTTGTGCGGGTGGCTGGCAGCAAGTCACACCCACGCCGCAGGATCGGTGAGCGCATGAAGAAGCCAACTAACCTTGCCGGGCCAGTGCTCGGCGTCGCCCTCCTCGTTGCGCTCGCAGGCTGTGCGACGGCGCCCACCGGGCCGCGCGTGACTTCACTGCCGGGTACCGGCATGAGCTTCGAGCAGTTCCGCTACGACGACGACCAGTGTCGTCAGTACGCGCATTCGCGCATTAATCCGAATGCGGCCAACAATGCCGGCGTTCGTAATGCCGCCATTGGCACCGCCGTCGGTGCGGTCGCCGGAGCCGCCATCGGCGGCCACCACGGCGCAGGCGTAGGTGCCGGCGTAGGCCTGGTCGGCGGCAGCATGGCGGGCGCGAGCGAATCGCAGTACGTGGGTTACGGCACGCAGCGCCAATACGACACGGCCTATCTGCAGTGCATGTACGGCAAGGGCCACAAGGTGCCGGTGTCGGGCAACATGATGCAGCCTGCCTCAGCAGCGCCTGCCCAGCCGGCAGCGCCCCTGCCGCCGCCGCCACCTGGCTGGCGCGGTCAGTAGCCTGATGTCTGTGCCACTAGCGAGCTAAGGGCCGGGGCAATACGCTGTTGCAAAAGCGTCATCAAAACTTATTGAACGCCGGGCATGCTGTCCATCAAACAACACATTCCCACAAGAGGAGAAACGATGGACCCAAATGCACTCAACATGACCGTGCTGCACCGTTTCTTGGACATCGCCCGCGCCTATCTGGGTATCGCACGCACCGTCACCACGCCGCCCCAGTTGCTGGAGCGGCGCGCCCCGGCGCGGCTGCTTGCCGCCAGCGTCAGCCGACTTCCCGAGTTTCGAAAAACTGAATATCGGGAAAACGTTCCTGCGTGAGATTGAGGTTCACACGGCTAGGGGCCAGGTACACGTAGTCGCCGGCCCCGTCCAGCGCAACGTTGAGCGGATTCTTGTCACCCAGCTTGCGCAGCTCGTCCTCGCTGCCCTTGAGCCAGCGCGCCGTCGCCACGTTGTAGGACTCGAAGATCGCATCGACGCCGTACTCGTGTTCCAAGCGATGCTTGACCACATCGAACTGCAGCGTCCCCACCGCCCCCAGCACCAGGTCGTTTGAGCCGAGCGGGCGGAACAGCTGGGTCGCGCCCTCTTCCGCCAGTTGCTGCAAGCCCTTCTGTAACTGCTTGAGCTTGAGCGGGTTCCTGAGAATGGCGCGCTGGAAGTATTCGGGTGCAAACGACGGAATACCGGTAAAGCGTAAATTCTCGCCTTCGGTGAAGGTTTCACCGAGACGGATGGAGCCGTGATTGGGGATGCCGATGATGTCGCCGGCATAGGCTTCATCGGTGGTGTTGCGATCACGCGCCATGAAGGTGATGGCGTTATTCACCGCCAGCTGCTTGCCACCCGCCACCTGCGTGATCTTCATGCCGCGTTCAAAACGGCCGGAGCACACGCGCAGGAAGGCGATGCGATCGCGATGCCGAGGGTCCATATTGGCCTGGATCTTGAAGATGAAGCCGGAGAACTTCGGCTCGGTCGGCGCCACCTCGCGTGTTTCGGTCGGGCGGCTCTGCGGACCGGGCGAAAGATCGACGATGGCGTCCAGCAGCGACTGCACGCCGAAGTTATTGACGGCGGAACCGAAGAACACCGGGCACTGCTTACCAGCCAGGTAGGCTTCCTTGTCAAAGGTGTGCGAGGCGCCACGCACCAGCTCGACATCAATACGCAGCTCTTCGGCCTGGCTGCCGATCAGCTCGTCCAGACGCGGATTGTTGAGGCCCTCGATGATCTCCGAGGTGCCCTTCTCCGCATGCGGATCGAAGAAGGCGATCTGGTCGGTATACAGGTTGTACACGCCACGGAACTGCTTGCCCATGCCGATGGGCCAGGTCATGGGCGCGCACTGGATGTCCAGCACCGACTCGATTTCATCGAGCAGGTCGACCGGATACTTGCCGTCGCGGTCCATCTTGTTGATGAAGGTGACGATGGGCGTGGCGCGCAGGCGACAGACGTTGAGCAGCTTGATGGTCTGCGCTTCGACGCCGTTGACCGAGTCGATCACCATGACGGCCGAGTCGACCGCGGTCAGGGTGCGATAGGTGTCTTCCGAGAAATCCTCGTGGCCCGGCGTGTCGAGCAGGTTGATCATGCATTCGCGGTAGGGGAATTGCATGACCGAGGAGGTCACCGAGATGCCGCGCTGCTTTTCCAGCTCCATCCAGTCCGAGGTCGCATGTCGCGAAGCCTTCCGTGCGCGCACTTCGCCGGCGACCTGAATCGCGCCGCCGAACCACAGCAGCTTTTCGGTCAGCGTGGTCTTGCCCGCGTCGGGGTGGGAGATGATCGCAAAGGTGCGACGGCGCTGGATTTCTTCGGTCAATGAGCTCACGGGCGGGACGGCCTTAGGGGCCGGAAAGCAAAGCCCGCGATTATACTCCCAGCCCCATGGCAATCCGAGGCTGGGAATCCGTCTTGCAGTCCGCTGGCACGGCTATCGGAGACCCCTATGGATACCTTGCTCGACCTGCTGCAATGGCCTGCCATGCTGGTCACCCTGATCGCGGCCTGGCTGGTCGCAGCCCCGGAAAAGCGCAAGCGCAACTTCGGCTTCTGGGGCTATCTGCTCAGCAATGCACTGTGGATACTCTGGGGTGGGCACGACGGCGCCTATGCCGTCGTCGTGCTGCAGCTCGGTCTTGCCGCCCTCAATATCCGGGGCGTGTACAAGACCGAGTGAAGCCCTGCCCGCCCTAGACCAGCGGTGGGTCGGTCTCGCGCTCTAAAATGCGATGCTTGCTCAAGGCCAAGCTGAACGCTGCAAAAGCACTCTCGAACGCCTCATTGTCCATGCCGACAAGCCCCGGATCGACCTCGCCACTGGGCAACTCGGTCGGAATACCGACGCGCTCCAGCAGACTCATGCTGCCGCCCAGCAGCATGATGGGCTTGCCGTGGCGATACTGGTCCTTGAGGAATTCGTGCACCAGGCCATTGTCTTCAAGCGCAGCCAGCGCCATCTCATCGCCGTCGGGAATGATCAGGGCGTCGTAGAGCACCGCAGGGGCGGCCTCCAAGGTGATATCCGCCTCAAGCTGTGCATCGCCGTCGCTGCGCACACTACCCAGCGTCTCGCCGACCAGGCGCGGCGCCGCACCTTCTGCCAGCAATGCATTGTAGGCGCTGACGGCCTGCCCCCCCTTGCTGCCATGCGTAACCAGGATGGCCACGCGACGCCCGCGGATGGAACCATCGCCCGGCCTGTGCAGTAAAGACAGCGACGGTGAAGGCTCATACTCCGGCAGCGACAGCCGGGCAGCCATGGGCTGCGGCGGCGGGACCGCGAAACCCAGTCCCTGTGCCACGCCCTCGGCAAGATCGGCGTCCACATTCGCCAGCATGGAGACAATGCGCTCGCGCACGACTGGCGTCTGTACGCGCGTCAGCTCGAAGCGAAAGGCCTTGATGATGTGTTCCTGCTCGATCAGCGACTGGCTTTTCCAGAACAGGCGGGCTTGCGAATAATGGTCGGCGAACAGTTCGGGCTTGCCGCGTACCTTGTCTTCCGTGAAATGTTCGGGGTAGCTGGTAAAGCCGTGCATGCCGGCCTGATAGGGGCAGCCGCCGCCCAGAGAATTCGGTTCATAGGCAACCCGTCCGCGCGGAATTGCCTGGCGGTGCATGCCGTCGCGTTGATTGTTATGCACCTGCGCGATCGGCGCATTGATCGGAATCTCGTGGAAGTTAGGCCCGCCCAGGCGGCTGATCTGGGTATCCACATAGGAATGGATACGGCCTTGCAGCAGAGGATCGTTGCTGAAGTCTATGCCCGGAATGATGTGCGCGGTGCAGAAGGCCACCTGCTCGGTCTCCGCAAAAAAATTATCGGGATTGCGATTGAGCACCATGCGCCCCACCGGCGTCACGGGCACCATCTCCTCCGGCACAATCTTGGTCGGATCGAGAATGTCGAAGCCGAAGCCTTCCGCCTGCTCCTCGGTAAACAGTTGCAGGCCCAGCTCATACTCCGGGTAGTTGCCGGCCTCGATGGACTCCCACAAGTCGCGACGATGGAAATCCGGATCGGCGCCCGAAATCTTGACCGCCTCGTCCCATACCAGCGAGTGCGTGCCGGCCAGGGGCGTCCAGTGGAATTTGCAGAAGACCGACTCGCCCTCCGCATTGACCAGGCGGAAGGTATGTACGCCGAAACCCTGCATGGTGCGGTAGCTGCGCGGAATCGCGCGGTCGCTCATGACCCACATGAGCATATGCGTGATTTCAGGCATCAGGCCGGCGAAATCCCAGAAGGTGTCGTGAGCGCTAGCCGCTTGCGGCATCGCGTGATGCGGCTCCGGCTTGACCGCATGGACCAGGTCCGGGAACTTCATGGCATCCTGGATAAAGAACACCGGCATATTGTTGCCGACCAGATCCCAGTTGCCTTCCTCGGTGTAGAACTTCACTGCAAAGCCGCGCACGTCGCGCGCCAGATCGGTCGAACCGCGCTCACCCACCACCGTGGAAAAACGCACGAACACCGGGGTCCGCTTGCCCTTCTCGGCAAATGGCACAGCGCGCGTAATGGCGGAGAGATCCTGGTACGCCTCGAAATAGCCATGTGCAGCAGAACCGCGCGCATGCACCACGCGCTCGGGAATGCGCTCGTGGTCGAAGTGGGTGATTTTTTCACGCAGGATGAAGTCTTCGAGTGCGGTAGGCCCGCGCAAGCCTATCTTCAGCGAGTGCTGATTGTCAGCAACAGGCACGCCCTGGTTCGTGGTCAACACCTGTCCGCCCGAGTCAACGCGCACCCGGTCCAGCGGTCCCGAGCTCGGATTGAAACCGGCTGTCGCACGGGTACCGACCTTGTCCGAGGCGTTTTCCTCGCTCACCGTGCTGGCGCAGACACGCGGATTCGACGGCTCGGCGCTCAAACCCGGATCGGGTTGCCGTGAGGCTGCGCCATATTCGCCGCCCTTGTTGGCGTTGTAAGGGATTTTCGCGGCCAACTCAGCCGTGCCGACAAACTTCCCCAGCAAGGCGGCTCTCTCGCCCTTGCCGCCTTTCGTACCGACGCCCGCCGGCGAGGGCCGCGCCGGACCAGACACCGTACCCAGCGCAGCGCCCACATCCGCCCCTGCTGGCTTCCCGTTCGCTTTCCTGGCCATGGCTGTCTCCGTATCCGGTTCAAAGAGACATTCTTTGAGGATGAGCACGTCCGCGCTATCGGCGTGCGCCTAAGCGGACGTAGGAAACAACTGTAGGTGTAGTCTCAGAGATTCTCGGGATTGAATTGCCGGCGGCGACTGAGGGTAGGCCCCGCTGTCATGAACACGCCATCGCCGGTGTAATGCAGGGTCTTAGGATGCCTGGGGCGTACCGCCACATGGGCCTGCACCACCTCCCAGATAAAGAAGTTGTACTTGCCTATCATGCTTGCATCAGCCAGCCTGCATTCGAAGTTCGCATGGCACTCGGCGATGCGCGGCGCCTTGACCTGCGCGGACGGCTCTGCGCTCAGGCCGAACTCGGTGAACTTGTCGACCTCCACGCCGCTGCAATTGCCGATGCCGACGACGATATCAGTTAGTTCCACGGTCGGCAGGTTGATGACGCACTCACGGCTCTTGCGGATCATCTCGAAACTGTAGTTTGCGCTGGAAATGATGCAGCCGAACAGCGAAGGCGCGAACTCCATCATCGTATGCCAACCCATGGTCATGATATTCGTCTCGCCCTTCCAGGCCGAACTCACCAGCACGATGGGACCGGGCTCGAGATAGCGCCGTACCTGCCAGACGGGAAAGTCCTGCTTTGCGTACTTTTTCATGCCGGCCTCCATGCATCATTGATGATGACAGCATAGAGACGAAGGGCTCGCTACGCTACCGGCCCCCTCCTACGGACAGGCAAAGAGGAAAAGGTCACGGCGCCGATCACCAACGCCCCCCCGAGCAGCTGCACATGCGAGGGCGGTTGCCCCCCCAGGGAGGAAATCACCATGGAAGCCACCGGGACGAGATTGAGGAAAATCGCCGCGCGCGCCGCGCCCAGGGTGCTGATGCCCATGTTCCAGAATAGATAGGCCAGCACCCCGCCGCCGACCGACATGGCGAGCAGCGCGCTACCCGCATGCAGACCGGGCATGACGAAATCCGCGCCGGCCATCACGGCCACCAGGGTCAGAGCCAGCGCACCCACCGTCATGATGCCGGCAGTGTTGGCGACACCGCTGACATCGCCGGGCATGTGGCGCTTGACGAGTACGTTGTAGAAGGCCCAGTTGATGTTGGCGATCATCAGGAACAGGTCGCCGAAGGAGGCGTGTAGCTGCGCGCCTGCGCCCAGCACCACGATGCCGACGCCGACGATGCCGACCGGAAAGGCCAGCAGCTGACGCAGCGTCGGTTTGTCGCCCAGCATGAACCAGGCAATCAGGCTGGTGGTGAGCGGGTTCAAGGCCATGATCAGCGCACCATTGACGGGCGAAGTGCTGGCCATGCCGAGAAAGAAGAACAGATTGAAACCGAACACGCCGACGATGCCCAGCATGGCGTAGGTCTTGCCGTGACGCAACGGTACACGCTCGCCGCGAAGATACGTCAGGGCCAGCATGATCGCCGCCGCGATCAGGTAGCGATCGGCACCGGCGACGAAGGGGTGCAGTTCGGCCAGCACCGGCTTGGAAAGGTTGAAGTTCGCGCCCCACATCACTGCGGTGAGCACGACGAGGAGATAAGTCGTTGGGAGGCTCATTTTGTTGCGGACGGGGCGCATACCCCGAAAATCAATGAGCGACTTATGTTTGCACGCGAATGCGTGGCGCGCAAACCAGTCCTGCTAAGGTGGCCAGCAAAGATACTGATATCGGTCCGCATCCCATGCGCCGTCTGTCAGGGCGCTTTCTGGATTGCGCCAAGTACGGCCCCGAAAGTGACCAAGGTCACGCCGCATATGGCCAGCGTGGACAGCGACTCTCCGAGGAGGGGAACTGCAGCGACGGCTGTGATGCCGGGCACCAGCGCCAGCATCAGGCTGGCCTTGTGCGGGCCTATGGTGTGATTGGCGTGGTTGTAGAAGATGCCGGCCAGGGTGGCGGCAATGACGCCCTGATAGACACCCTGCAAGAGCAGCGCCTCGACAGGCACAGCCGCCAGATGCTTGGGCAGAAGGAGCATGTAGACCGGCAGATAGACGATGGCCGACAGCCCCGTCATCATCGCCGTCGTATCGATGGGCTGCAATTGCCAGCGGCGCATCAGGAGGCCGGCAATCGCCCATGACAGTGCACCGTAGAGGAAGCAGAGATCGCCGACCCACTGCCGGCTGCCCGCATCGAGATGGGTGAAGCTCTGCAGCCCTATCATCACGATGCCGGCCAGCGCGATGGCCAGGGCCAGCGCCGAACGCCCCTGCGGCCTCTGCCCCAGCGCCAGCCAGGCAATCAGCGCGGTGAGAAAGGGAATGCCACCGTTCACCAGCACGCCGGCATGCGCGGCCGGGGCCAAGGAAAAACCGGTATACACCGCCAGCGCGTAACCGAGGCTGCCGAAGAAGGCAACGACTGCATATTGCAGCAGCCGGCTGCGGTCGATATCGCGGAGCACGCGAAGGAACACGGGCGCCATCAGCAGGCCGGCCACACCGAAGCGCAAGGCGGCGATATCGAAAGGCGTCAGCTCGCTCCTGCCGCCGAGGCGGGAGACGATATTGAAGCCGGACCAGCAACAGACGACGATAAGGGCGGCGAAATAGCCGCTGCGATGATTCAAGCAAGTGCTCCGCACTGACATGCCTGCGACTGTAGCGCAATCCCACGCATAGTCCATGACAAGGACAACGATGCTAGCATCAGCCTGTTCATCAACCAATAATCAGAAACCATCATGGCCTCAACCCTCGTTACCGCCGTCATCGGCAATATTCCCTACACCGTTTCCCTTACCGACGGCACTCACAAGTGGCTCGGCGATGCGACTGCCGAACACGGCGGCGCCTATGCCGGACCGACGCCGCACAGCATTCTGCTGTCCGCGCTCGGCACCTGCACCGCAGTCACCCTGACCATGTACGCAGGCCGCAAGACCTGGGGGCTGGAAGGCGTGGAAGTGATCCTCGGTTTCGCAAATGAAGCTCCCGGCACGACGACCATCTCGCGCGAAATCAAGCTCAAGGGCAATCTGGACGAGGAACAGAAGGCACGCATGCTGCAGATCGCCGATGCCTGCCCCATCCACAAGATCCTGACCGGCGAGATCAAGGTCGAATCGACGCTCGCAGCCTAAGCAGGCGTCACAGCAGGACTCAGGAGGCCGCCGGCGCCAGCCCCGCGGCCTCTGTCATTGCGGCACCCGCAACGCGATTGCGGCCTGCCGCCTTGGCGGCATACAGGGCTTTGTCGGCTTCGTCGAGCAGGCCGTCCAGGGTGCATGCCTCGTCCACCTTCGTGGTGCCGGCCACGCCCAGACTCGCCGTCACGGGCATATCGCCCTGCATGGGTATCGCGGCAATGGCCAGGCGCAGGCGTTCGGCCAGACGCAGGGCACCGGCCGGGTCGGTTTCCGGCATCAGCACGACGAACTCCTCGCCGCCATAGCGCGCCAGCAGGTCGGCACTGCGCAAACAGTCTTCAACCACTTCCTTGACGCGACACAGCACCTCGTCGCCGGCCATGTGGCCGTGTGTATCGTTGATGCGCTTGAAATAATCGAGGTCGAAGATGAGCAGCGAAATGCTGCGTCCGTGGCGGCGGCAGCGGCCGAGTTCGCGTTCGGCAAGCTCGATGAAAGTGCGACGGTTATAGGCCTCGGTCAGGGAATCGAGCCGCGCCAGGCGCGTGACGGCCTCGCGCTGCCGGCCCTCGATGAGCAGGATGAAGCCAAACATGAAAGTGAAGCGGAAGATGAAGAAGCTGAGGAACATCAGGCTCATCTGCGCATTCCTCACATGCGCCATACATTGTGCTTCCCCGGCCTGAAAAACATCCACGGCCCGTACTGCCAGCATGGCAGCGCCGACCACGCCGCTGGCGCCCATGAGCCAGCGCAAGGCGGGACGCTGGCCTTTCTGGCTGAGCATGACCAGCGCCGCCAGCAGTATCTGCAGCGCAGCAATCAGATTGCCGATGACCTGCCTGTACCAGAACGAGTCCGGGGCGGTCAGGCAGAAAACGCAAGCCAGCATCACTGGCCACCACGGCCAGTGCCAGCGGCGCGATACGCCGAAGTGCAGGGTCAGGGCGGTCAGCATCAGCCCGTAGCTCACGCTAAGAACCGCGAAACCAAGCATGGGGCGCGCGCCGCCGCATTGGGTCATCAGCACCCAGCCCAGGGACTGCACGAACAGGCTGGCGATCCAGGTGCGCAGCACCGGTGTCAGGCGGCCATTGAAGGCCGCCAGCATGAGGCTGCCGACCAGGAGGTTGCCGACGACGTAGGCGACGATCAGTGTGTAGATATCAAGCAGGGGCATGGGCAGGCATGGCTGGCACTACCCATGGGCGGAACAGCGCCGCAACAGGCGTATGTGAACAAGCGTCGGAGCTCCGGCGCATTATACCGTTGGCATAGACCGGCACTTTCGCCATCAACCCAGCAAACCCTGCACCGTCCGGAAGGCCACGAGCAGACCGACCACCAGGACCAAGCCACCGAAGCTGCACTGCAGCACACGCGCACTGAGTCTACGCACCAGGATGCGGCCCAGCAACATGCCGAGGACGGCCGCCGCTACGAAGGGCACGGCCATGGTGAGCGGAATGCTCACGCCATGCAGGCCGACAAACATCAGGCTGCCTGCGGAAACCAGGGCCATGACCAGCAGCACGGTGGCGATCACGCCCTGCAGGGAAATATCGGTCAGGCGCCTCAGCATAGGTACCATGAAAAAAGCGCCGCCGACCCCAAGCAGGCCGGTAAGAAAACCCGTGACGACACCGATGCCAGCAATCACGCAACCAGTCGTCCAGCTCCAGGTCAGCCGCCCGGTCTGGCTATCCACGCGGCATAGTGCCGCCTCGTTGTCCTCGTCCGCCACATCGCCGCGTATGCAAGCACGCATCTGGCGTGCGGCGATATAGAGCAGGATCACGGCAAATAGGCTATTCAGCAACACAGGCGCAAGCCCTTGCGCCAACTGCACGCCTAGCGAGGAAAAAGGCATGGCCGCCGCAGCCATCAGGATCGCGGCCCGGTAGCGCACCAAACCCTGGCGCAAGGCGCCCAGGGCGCCGATGCCCGCACTCAGCATGACCGAGAACATGGCCAGCGGCGCGGCCTGCACCACTTCCCAGTCCATCACCAGCATCAGTCCTGGCACCGCCAGCACGCCACCACCGGCGCCGGTCAGGCCCATCAGGATGCCGACGACGAGACCAAGCAGCGACATGGAAATCATGATGCTTCTCCGCTCCGCCTCATGCCGGTGGCCGCGCCGCCGGTGCTGGCGGCGGCTTGGGCTGATCGGGCGGCTTGCCGGAATAAGGGCCGTCGGGGCCGAACCACTTGAGGATGTCGTCGCAGGCCTTTTGCAGATCGGGCTCCGCCATCGCCTTGAGCTTGCTGACTGCGGTACGGGTTGCCTGTTCGATCTTCTCTTCGAGCGTGATCTGGTCCAGTCGTGCTTCGGTTCGCACAAAGGCGTCACCGGTGCGCATGATGCTCTCGTTGCGTACCTTCCACTTGCGCAGCAGGGGTGCAAAGCGCTCGCGGTAATCCGCGATCTGGGCCAGACAGACCTGCGCCTTGCTATGTTCCTCGAGGAACTCCAGATAGCGGGTCCTGTCCTCCTCGGCCGAGGTCACCGGCGCAGCGTTGGCCGCATGCGCGGACGGCAACAGAAAGCAGAACAGCAGACAGGACAGCAGGCGGATTTTCATGGGGTACGACACACAGCAAACAGGCCAAGGTGACAGTCTACCTAGACTACTGACGCAACAGCGCGCGGTTAAAGCCGATTTGAAGCGCTTATCCGTGCCAAACTATGCATATGCAATCGTCCAATCCATCGCTCGGGGCGCTGTGGCAGGAATGGCGCCAGTTGATCGTGCTCGGCAGCTGCGTCGTCGGCTTCGTGATCTTCTTCCAGTTCTGGGGCCCTTATCGCGCCAACCTGCCCATCGTCCCGGAATATCGGCGCTATCTCGACCACCTTTCCACACACTCGCCCAAGGCGCAGCAGTATGCCGACGCCTATTACCGCGAGCACGGCCGATCCACCATCGCTTCCAAACATTTCGAGCACGTCTGCGCGGCCATGACCACGCTGGCGGTGGAGGACGGTTTTAGCCTGCAGGACTATCCGGACTTTCCCTCCGAATGGTGTCACGAGCGTATCGGATTCTTCAGCGAGCTCCTGCAACCGCAATAGGGGCGATAATAGGCCTTCAGCACAGTCGCCAGATTTCACGGAGTCACCATGACGTTCAGCAAAGATGCATGGGCGAAGAACGCCGCCCGCTATGCCGCCATCCGCACCATGCCCTTCAACGAGGAACTGGCCCGCGGCACCCTGAGTCGCGAGCGCTTCCAGCATTACATGATTCAGGACGCGCATTACCTGATCGCCTTCGGTCGCGCGCTGGCCGTCGCCGGTGCCAAGGCCGACGATGCCGACGGGCTGGTGCAGTTCGCGCATGCCGCCGAGGTCGCGGTGATCGTCGAACGCAGCCTGCACAGCGATTTCATGCAGCAGTTCGGCGTCTCGCCGGAAGCCTTTGCCGCCACGCCGCTGTCGCCGGCCTGCGCCCACTACAGCAGCTATCTGATCGCAACGGCATGGAGCGCTTCGTACCCGGTCGCACTCGCGGCCCTTTTGCCCTGCTTCTGGATTTATGCCGAGATCGGCAAGGATATCCATGCCCGCGCCGCCAAGCCCAATCCCTATCAGGCCTGGATAGACACCTATGCAGGCGAGGACTTCCATGCTGCCGTACGCGGCGTGATCGAAACCGTGGACAAGGTCGCAGCGCAAGCCAGCCCCAGCGTGCTGGCCGAAATGCACCAGGCCTTCACGCGCGCAACGCAGCTTGAATGGATCTTCTGGGATTCGGCTTACCGCCTCGAACAGTGGCCGCTTTGAGCAAGGATGGAGGCAGCATGAGTCCGGCACCGCAATTACTCGAAACCCGCACCAGCATGCTGGGCGAAGGCATGCTGATCCGCCGCGCCCTGCCGCACCGGGAGCGACGCATGATAGGCGCCTGGTGCTTCCTCGATCATGCCGGCCCGGTGGATGTTGCCGACGGTCCGGGCATGCGCGTCGGCCCGCACCCGCATATCGGGCTACAGACTTTCTCGTGGCTGATCGAAGGCGAAGTACTGCATCGCGACAGCCTGGGCTATGAGCAACTGCTGCTGCCCGGGCAGGTCAATCTGATGACGGCAGGGCGTGGCATTTCGCATTCGGAAGAGTCGCCGCCGCAGCGCTCGGCACGGCTGCAACTGGCACAGCTGTGGATCGCCCTGCCCGACAGCCATCGCCACATGGCGCCCGCCTTCGAGCATTATCCGGTGCTGCCGCGCTGCGGCGTCGGCGGCTTCGAAACGACGCTGCTGGTCGGCGAATTCGGCCCGCAGACCTCGCCGGTGCAGGTGTTCAGTCCGCTGCTGGCGATCGACCTCGCCTGCTCCGCCGCCGCCAGCGGCACGCTGCCGCTGCGCAGCGACTTCGAGCACGGCGTGCTGGTATTGGAAGGCGAAGTCAGGATCGAAGTGCCGGGCAGCGCACCGCAGACGCTGGAAGCCGGCATGCTCTTCTACCTGCCGCCCGGCCATTCCGCGCTTGGCGTCAGCAGCGCCGCCAGCGGACGCTTTCTGCTGATCGGCGGCACGCCCTTTGAAGAGGATGTGTTGCTGTGGTGGAATTTCGTCGCGCGCACGGCGGACGAAGTCGAAGCAGCGACTTCAGCCTGGAATGCGCATACGGCCTTCGGCGAGGTGCAGGGTTATATCGGCGATCCGCTGCCGGCACCCGCAGTTCCCGGCGAGATCAGAAGCTCGGCTCAGGATAAGCGCGCGCGCTAGCGCGCCGCAGTACTCAGGCCGTACAGGCGCGTCCACTCCGCATCGAGCGGATTCGTGGTCAGGCGCTTGGCGGCCCGGCCGTACCAGTAGGCGGCATTGCCGAGATCGCCCTCGACGCGATGCAGATAACCGTGAATCTCGCAGGACAGGGCATCGCCATGCACCTGCACTAGGGCGTGCGCCCCTTCCCAATCGCCGGCTTTGGCCAGATCGAGTACCTTTTTGTGATCACACTGCATGTCTTTACCCTGCTGCAAGTCGGAGCGCGGCCCATGACAGGCAAACTCCGGCGTATTGGGTGCACTGCCCGCCGCCTGCCCTGGCTTCTCGCCCTGACCACGCTGATGGTTTTCAAAGGCAGCAGTGTACTCGCCGCCACTGGCTTTGAATACCTTGGCCAGCAGATCATCCCGAATGGCACCCAATTCGGCGGCCATACCGTCGGCGGACTGTCCTCGATAGACTATGACGCCGTCAGCCGGCGCTACTTTCTCGTCAGCGACGACCGCCGCGATGCGCGCTTCTACACCTTGCGCCTGGATCTGGACAAGTTCGAGCGCAATGATATCGAGGCGACCGGCATGGACGGCGTCTCCATTGAGGCCGTGCAGTTACTCAAGCGCCGCGACGGCAAGCCCCATGCACGCAATGAAGCCGATGCCGAAGCACTGCGCCTGGCGCCGGCGCGCCTGTCGCTGTTCTGGAGCGACGAAGGCCGGCGCTCCCTGTTCGGCTTCCGTGCGCCCGCCATCAACGAGTCCGGCCTCAACGGCGACTTCATCCGCAGCCTACCGCTGCCCGCGTATTACATGCCGCAGGGCTCGGCGCGCGGCAGCGCCAGCGGCGACACCGGCATCGCCGCCAATCTGTCGCTGGAAAGCCTGAGCCTGTCGCCGGACGGCAATACGCTGTGGACCGCCACCGAAAACGCCCTGGTGCAGGACAGCGCGGAAACCGATCTGCATCAAGGCAGCCAAGCGCGCCTGCTGTCCTTCGCGCTGAGCACCGGCAGCGCCGCGGCGGAATATATCTACCCGGTCGAGCCGGTGGCATTGCCGCCTATCATCCGCGGCCTGTTCTCGACCAATGGCCTGGCCGAGATGATTGCCATTGGGCCAAAGCAGTTCCTGATGCTGGAACGTTCCTTCGCCATCGGCGCCGCCACGCCCGGATCGCGTCAGACCGGCATGAGCATCCGCCTCTTCTATGCCGATGCAAGCCGGGCCACGGATGTGGCGGGCCTGCCCTCAATCGCGGGGAAAACGATTCGTCCCGTCGAGAAAACCCTGCTGCTCGATCTATCCCAACTGGTGAATGACGACGGCACGCCGCTGGTGACCGACAATATCGAGGGCATGACCCTGGGGCCCTGCTACAAGGGCAAGCCCACGCTGATTCTGGTTTCGGACAATAACTTCAGTCTGCTGCAGCTCACGCAGATTATTGCCTTGAGCATTCACGATCCGCTGCCGGTGGCGCTGCCGGCATGCAAACCGGCGCCTTAATCAGAGCGCCTCTACAGCGTACTCGACGATCAGTGTGTGTTGTTCGCCGGGTGCCAGGGTCAGTTTGTTGTCCCAGCAATTGGCGGACTCCACGCACAGCATCTGGCGCCAGCCGTCCGGCTGCCCCAGATCGCCCATGCGCTCGGCCTTGGCCGTCCATGGATTCCAAACTACAGTACTGAGACTGCCTTGCTTGCGGATGTGGATGCGGCGCGCGTAAGCCGGGTCTTCAATGCGGCAGGGCTGCGCTGAATTGATATAGACGCGGTCGGTTTCGGCGGCGAAAGCAATCGCGCCGTCCTGCCGCTTCTTCTCAACCGTACCCACCGTGTCCCAGTACTCGACATCCTCCAGCCCCTGCACCGTCACATTGCCGATGTCGCTGATGTTGAAATAGGTGTGCAGGGCTTCGCCGAGCACGAAGGACTCGCTACCGGTGTTTCGCGTTGCCAAACTGAGTTGCAGCGTTCTACCCAGACTGACTTTCAGCTCCAGGGCGGTGGCATGCGGCCACAGCGCGGCCGGCATGGCTTCCTGCTCGAGCGCTAGCAGCAGCCACACCGAGCCGCCGCCGTCCACGCCACTGTCTACGACCTGCCATGGGGCGGTACGGGCAAAACCGTGCGCCGGAAAGTTTTCTGCACCAGCACGGGGCACCGCCTTGGGGGCCTCGCCCTGTTGCGGGGCATTGGGCGGCGTCGCAGCGGCGTATGGCCCGAACCAGGGCCAGCAGACCGGAATGCCGCCGCGTATCGACTTGCCCTCGGCAAACCGGACATCGCGCGACAACCACAGGACCGGCTCCATCTGCCCCTGGCAACGCCAGTCGATCACATGCCCGCCCTGCAGGCAGACAGTGGCGCTGCCATGCGTACTCGCCAAGCGCGCCGCTATCAGCCCTTCCGGCCGTTCTTCAAAGACTAGCGCCGCGGCAATGCCGAAGGCGTGGTTCAAGCCAGCTACGCTCATGGTTTCCCCTGCAGATATGCCAGACGCGACGGTGTCGCTAATGACTGCATTCTATCGGCACATTCCCGAGTCAGATGCTCCCCCGCCATGCAACCGGAATGAAGCTTGCTAGATCAAAGACATGTGCACAGCCACCGTCCAACCCTCCCGCAACGACCCGACCGGCCCTCGCGGCGCCCAGTTATGGCGCGAGCGTCTGGACTTGTTGATCGAGTCCACCGGTGAAGGCATGTTCGGCGTGGACATGCAGGGCAACTGCATCTTCATCAATCGTGCCGCCGCCGAGATGACCGGCTATACGCAGGAAGAGGCACTGCACTGCAACATGCACCAGCTCATCCATCACTCACACAACGACGGCAGCCACTATCCGGTCGAGGAATGCCCGATCTTCCATGCCTTCAGCCACGGCCTGCCCTGTCACATTGAGGACGAAGTGCTGTGGCGCAAGGACGGCAGTTCCTTCCAGGCCGAATACACCTCGCACCCCATCGTCGAACGCACGCCCGAAGGCAAGGAAGTCATCCTCGGCGCGGTCGCCACCATCAAGAACATCACCGAGCGCAAACAGGCCGAGGCCATGCTCAAGCAGGCCAACGACGAACTGGAACGGCGGGTGCAGGAACGCACCTCGGAACTGACCAGTGCGCTGGCCGACCTGCGCCAGCTCGCCGCCTATCTGGAAACGGTGCGCGAGAGCGAACGAACGCGCATTGCACGGGAAATCCACGATGAGCTCGGCTCCTTGCTGGTGGCCTTAAAGCTGGACGTGAACTGGCTCAGCAAACGAGTCGAGGACCGCCCCCCGCTGGCGGGGAAATGCCACGGCATGGGCGAACTCATCGACACCGCAGTGGACAATGTCGGGCGCATCATCACCGACCTGCGTCCCAGCATCCTCGACCACCAAGGCCTGTGGGCGGCACTATCCTGGCAGGCGCAGGAAATCATCAAGAGCGCCGAACTGCAGTCGGACATCCAGATGCACATCGGCGCCGGCATCACCGCGCCCGAGCGCAGCCAGGCCACGGCCATCTTCCGCATCTTCCAGGAAATCCTCAGCAATATCGCGCGCCACTCCCGCGCCCGCCATATCCATATCCGTGTCCTCGTCGATCCGCCGCCCGACCCGGTGCTCTACATCGAAGTGAGGGACGACGGCGTGGGCGCCACGCGCGAGCAACTGAACAGCCCAAAGAGCTACGGCGTCGCCGGCATGCGTGAACGTGCCGCCCATCTCGGCGGCATGCTCAGCATCGACGGACTGCCGGGCCAGGGCACCGTGGTCAAGCTGGTCATGCCCTTGCGAATGGAGTGAGCGACATGAGCAAGAAAGCGATTCGCGTGCTGGTGTGCGACGATCACCTGATCGTGCGCCAGGGCATCAAGCAGATCCTTGCCGATGCCGACGACATCGAGATCGCCGGCGAGGCCGCCAACGGCCCGGATGCCATCCGCCAGGTGCGCGTCATGAGCGAGAGTAGCGCGGTCATCGATGTGGTCCTGCTCGACATCGCCATGCCCCAACGCGATGGCCTCGACATGCTGAAGCAGTTCAAGAGCGAATTTCCCAAGCTGCCGGTGCTGATTCTGAGCACCTATTCGGACAAGCAGTACGCGGTGTTCAGCCTCAAGCTCGGCGCAGCCGGCTATCTCAACAAGAGCGCCGACTCAGAGCAGATGATCGCCGCCATCCGCAAAGTGGCCAGCGGCGGCGTCTTCATCACGCCCTCGGTCGCCGAGCTTCTGGCCGCCTCGGTCGGTGCCGGACCGGCGGCTGAGAGCAAACCTATAGAGGAAGTGCTGTCACAGCGCGAACATCAGGTCTATCGCCTCCTGTCGCAAGGCCTAAGTGTGGGTGAAATCGCCAGCGAACTGGCTTTGGCTCCGAATACGGTCAGTACCTACCGCTCGCGCATTCTGGAAAAGACCGGGGTGCGCAATGACGTGGAACTGGCTCTCTACGCGGTGCGCCGCGACGCCGGCAGCCAGTAAGACCGGCCTCCTGGCTGCAGAAATCCTGGCCGAATTAGGGGCTTGAATGTTTTCGCCCCTATTGCGGGCCATGTAGTGCCAGCACTACATGAATTCAGTTCCTGGCCCGATAGTGGGCAAAGCGGGCTCTCCCTAAGATGGCTCCATCAATCACAGGGAGACCGCCATGACCCGCTTCTTCGATCCGTACAACGCTGACAAGTCGCTGCTGACCGGTTGCAACTGCGGCCGTCACGGCAGCCAGGCCGAACATGACGCCGTGACCGAAACCCAAGCCGCCGTCGATGCCCTGCGCACGCGCAGCGAGACCGAGGAGTTTCAGCAGTACTCGAACGAGTTTGTCGAAGCCAGCCTGATCAAGGCCATCTTCCCGCACGACCAGACCCGCCGCAACTTTCTCTCTGCGGTCGGCAAGAGCACGGCCATGGCGGCGATTGCCAGCGTATTTCCGCTGGCCAGCCTACAGGCCATGGCGCAGGACAAAGCCGGCCCCATTGAGAAGAAGCAATTGAAGATCGGCTTCATCCCGATCACCTGCGCCACGCCGCTGATCATGGCCCACCCGCTGGGCTTCTACAAACAGCAAGGGCTGGATGTTCAGGTCATCAAGACGGCCGGTTGGGCGCTGATCCGCGACAAGATGCTGAACAAGGAATACGACGCCACCCACTTCCTCAGCCCCATGCCGCTGGCGATCTCGCTGGGCGCCGGCGCCCAGGCCACGCCCATGAATGTGGCCACCATCCAGAACACCAACGGCCAGGCCATCACGCTTGCGCTAAAGCACAAGGACAAGCGCGGCCCCAAGACCTGGAAGGGCTTCAAGTTCGCCGTGCCCTTCGAGTACTCGATGCACAACTTCCTGCTGCGCTACTACGTGGCCGAGGCAGGGCTTGATCCGGACAAGGACATCCAGATCCGCGTGGTGCCGCCGCCCGAGATGGTGGCGAATCTGCGCGCCGGCAATATCGACGGTTTCCTCGGCCCCGATCCCTTCAACCAGCGTGCCGTTTTCGAGGAGGTCGGCTTCATCCACATCCTGACCAAGGAGTTGTGGAACGGCCACCCCTGCTGCGCCTTCGGCACCTCGAGCGAATTCATTCAGCAGAACCCGAACACCTTCGCCGCGCTCTACCGCGCCGTGCTCACCTCCGCCGCCATGGCCCGCAAGGCCGAGAACCGTGAGCTGATCGCCAAGGTGATCGCCCCTCAAGCCTATCTCAACCAGCCGGAAGAAGTGATTGCTCAAGTCCTGACCGGCCGCTTCGCCGACGGCCTCGGCAATATCCAGAACGTCCCGGATCGCGCCGACTTCGACCCGATCCCGTGGCAGAGCATGGCCGTCTGGATGCTGACGCAGATGAAGCGTTGGGGCTATGTGAAGGGCGACGTCAATTACAAGCAGATCGCCGAAAAGGTCTTCCTGCTGACCGATGCCAAGAAGACCATGAAGGAGCTCGGCATGCCGGTGCCGGCCGGCGCGTACCAAAAATTCAGTGTCATGGGCAAGCCCTTCGATCCGGACAAGCCCGAGCAGTACCTGAACAGCTTCGCAATCAAACGCGTCTGAGTAAAGCCCGCGCGCGGCATGTCGCCGCCGGTCATGGAGGACCGCATGAAGAACATTTCCTTACGCAGCAAGGCTGCCATCCTGTCGACGCTGATCTTTGCGCTGATCCTGGCGGTATGGCATTTCTCCACCCTTCCCAAAGCGGTGGCGACGCAATACACGCCCGAGCAGATCGAGTACATGAAGCTCATGGGCAAGGACCCGGCCAAGCAAACCGGCAAGAGCGGTTTCCCGACCCTGTCGCAAATGGGTTCGTCCATCGTCGGGCACTTTTCCGATCCCTTCTACGACAACGGCCCCAATGACAAGGGCATCGGTATCCAGCTCGGCCACTCGCTGGCCCGCGTCGGCATCGGTTATCTGCTGGCGGCCCTGGTGGCGATTCCGCTCGGCTTCCTGATCGGCATGTCGCCGCTGATCTACCGGGCGCTGGATCCCTTCATCCAGGTGCTGAAACCGATCTCGCCGCTGGCCTGGATGCCGATTGCGCTGTACACGATCAAGGACTCCACCATCTCCGGCATCTTCGTGATCTTCATCTGCTCGGTGTGGCCGATGCTGATCAACACCGCCTTCGGTGTCGCCAGCGTGCGCCGCGACTGGCTGAATGTGGCACGCACCCTGGAAGTGCCGCCGCTGCGCCGCGCCTTCGAAGTCATTCTCCCGGCCGCGGCACCGACCATCCTCACCGGCATGCGCATCAGCATGGGCATTGCCTGGCTGGTCATCGTCGCCGCCGAGATGCTGGTTGGCGGCACCGGCATCGGCTACTTCGTCTGGAACGAGTGGAACAACCTCTCGCTGCCCAATGTGATCTTCGCCATCCTCGTCATCGGCATCACCGGCATGGCGCTCGATGCCCTCTTCGCAAAGCTGCAAAAGGCGGTGACCTATGTCGACTAAGCCGACCATGAACAATCCCAACGTCTCCTTCCTGCACGTCCGCGAGCTCGGCAAGAACTATCCCGGCCCCGACGGCAAGCCCGGCGAGCCCGTCTTCGAAGGGGTGAACTTCACCATCGAGCGCGGCCAGTTCGTCTGCATCATCGGTCACAGCGGCTGTGGCAAGACCACCATCCTGAATGCGCTGGCGGGTCTGGAAAGTGCCAGCGATGGCGTGGTCATCATGGACGGCCGCGAGATCAAGGGCCCCAGCCTCGATCGCGGCGTGGTCTTCCAGGGCCATGCGCTGATGCCCTGGCTGACGGTGCGCAAGAACATTGCCTTCGCCGTGCGCTCCAAGTGGCCGGACTGGAATAAAGAGCAGGTCAACGCGCATGTCGAGAAATATGTCGCCATGGTCGGTCTCGCGCACGCCATCGACAAGAAGCCGTCGGCGCTGTCCGGCGGCATGAAGCAACGTGTCGGCATCGCCCGTGCCTTCGCCATCCAGCCCAAGATGCTGCTGCTCGACGAACCCTTCGGCGCGCTCGATGCGCTGACACGCGGCACCATCCAGGACGAACTGCTCAAGATCTGTCGCGAAACGCAGCAGACCGTGTTCATGATCACCCACGATGTCGACGAAGCCATCCTTCTGGCCGATCGCATCATGCTCATGAGCAACGGGCCGCGCGCCCGCGTCGCCGAGATCGTGGTCAATACGCTGCCGAGCAGCCGCACCCGCAGCGGCATGCACCACGATCCGCAGTTCTACCGTATCCGCAATCACCTCGTGGACTTCCTCGTGCAACGCGCCGCCAAGCTGTCGCACGGCCAGGCTCCGAGTACCCCCAACATCGTTCGTCCGGGTCTGGAGACCGGCGATGTTCTTCCTCACCCCCAACTTCTCAAGCAAAAGGAGTCAGCATGAAGCGCATGGAACTCACCCTCGATCGCAATGTGATCACCGAAATGCTCATCGGCGCCAAGATCCGCAAGGGCCTGCAATGGAAGGACGTAGCCGTGCAGATCGGCATGTCCAAGGAATGGGTCACCGCTGGCTGCCTCGGCCAGATGACCTTCACCGAGGAACAGGCCAGGAAGGTGGTCGAGATTTTCGAACTGCCGGAAGAAGCCCTGCCCTATCTGCAGGTCATACCGTACAAAGGCTCGCTGCCCACCGCAGTACCGACCGATCCGCTGATCTACCGTCTGTATGAGATCGTGCAGATCTACGGCACCACCATCAAGGAGCTCATCCACGAAGAATTTGGCGACGGCATCATGAGCGCCATCGACTACAAGATGGACATCACCCGCCTACCCGATCCCAACGGCGACCGCGTTCAGATTGTCATGTCCGGCAAATATCTGTCGTACAAGACTTATTAAGCGGCACCGGCCCGCTCCCCGGCGCTCCGGTGTCGGGAAGCGGCACGGGCGAGCATAAATGCAACCCAACTGAAATCAAAAATCTTGCAATTGCTCTATTTTCAGTTTTAAAACAAGGAACTGTCGCCCTTTTTTACAGTGAGCTAGAAACCGCCTTTGAGTTTCATTTTTAATTTATTAGAAAGCAATGGCTTAGCGCTAATGGCACGAGATGTGCTCTTGAGTGCATATCTTC
>DATMSM010000061.1:0-38054 GCA_035565355.1 Rhodocyclaceae bacterium | reverse complement strand
GTTTTGGCGGCAGCCGTCTTGGCTACTGCGGGTGCCTTGGTCGGTGCGGCCTTGACCTTGGCGGCCGTGGCGGACTTGGTTGCTGCGGGCTTGCTGGCTGCCTTGGCGGGAACCGCAGCCGTCGCCTTCCTGGCCGGTGCGGGCTTGGCAGCCTGCTTCACGGCGACGGGCTTTTTGGCGGCGACAGCCTTCTTAGCCGGTGCGGCCTTGGCCTTCACAGCAGCGACTTTCGACTTGGTCGTCTTGGCGGTTTCCTTCGGCATGACTATCCTCAGCGGGTCCGGATGGTGCCACTTAAAAAGCGCGGCACGATAAAATTGGGGAACTGACCATTATACATCAAGCGCTTGGCAAGGGTTTGGCACTACTTTTGCGGCGCAGCAAATCCATCAGTCGTTGTTGGTCGGCGGCGTCCAGTCCGCCGTTGCGGGCACGCGCCGTCAGGGTGTTGATTTCATCCGCGATCCCCGCATCGCGGATGCGGTCCACGGCGTCGTTGAGCACGGTTTCCAACTCGGTAAAGTCGCTTTCTTCGGCCAAATAGGCGGAAAAGTGCGAAATTACGGCCTCGTGCGGGGTATTGCGGAAGTGCTCCAGCAACATGCCTACGCCGCCGGCCGGAAGCTCGCCATGTTCGAGCTGGTTGGCGATGGCGTGCAGGGTGGCGACTTCCGGGCTGTTGTCCTGGATCAGCTCCAGCGGCACGCGGCTGGCCCAGGTGGGCTGCTGCAGGATGATTTCCAGCAGCGTATGCTCGATCGGTCGGGCGCTGGGGCGCTTGCGTGGTGCGGGCGGCGGGCGGCGGGCGGGCGCCGCCACGGGCCGGATCTTGTATTGACCTTCCAGTTCGGCCTGTGAGAAACCGCTCTTGGCCGCCAGCTCCTTCAGCAGCTGCAGGCGCAGCAGGGGGGCACCCGGGCCAATCTGGGTAATCAGGGGCTCGGCTTCGGTGACCAGCAGGCGGCCGCTGTCGTCACCATTGCCTTCGATCCGGTTGCTCAGCTCGCGCACGAAAAACTCGATCAGCGAAGTCGGCTGCGCAGCCAGTTTCTGGAAGGCCGCGGTGCCGTGTTCGCGCACATAGCTGTCCGGATCATGTTCGGGTGGCAGAAACAGAAAGCCCAGGCTGTGATCATCAGCGAGATGCGGCAGACTGTTTTCCAGCGCGCGCCAGGCGGCCTTGCGACCGGCCTTGTCGCCGTCGAAGCAGAACACGATTTTTTCGGCCTGGCGCATGAGCTTGTGCACATGGTCGCCCGTGGTGGCGGTGCCCAGTGTGGCGACGGCATTGGCCACGCCGTGCTGGGCCAGGGCGACCACATCCATATAGCCTTCGACGACGATGACGGTGTCGGTGTCACGGATGGCCTGGCGCGCCTGCGTCAGGCCGTAGAGCTCGCGCCCCTTGTCGAACAGCGGCGTTTCCGGCGAGTTCATGTACTTGGGCGTGTCGTCCGGGTTGATGATGCGCCCGCCGAAGCCGATGACATTGCTGCGTGCATCGAGGATGGGGAACATGATGCGGTCGCGGAAGCGGTCGTAGCGGCGTCCTTGCTCGTTGTCTATGACAAGGCCGACGGTGGCGAGATCGGCGGACTTGTAGTCGGCATAAACCGTTTCCAGCCCCTGCCATTCGTTCGGGGCATAGCCCAGACCGAAGCGGGCGGCGATCTCGCCGGTCAGGCCGCGGCCCTTGAGATAGTCGATGGCGCGCGGCGAAGCCTTGAGCTGGTCCTTGTAATAGCGCGCAGCTCGGGCCATCAACTCGGTCATCGAGGTTTTCTTCTCGGCGTATTGCGGATTCTGGCTGCGGCCTTCATTCGGTACAGTCAGGCCAAGATTGCCCGCCAGCTCCTCGACCGCGTCGACAAAACCCAGGCCCTGGTGCGCCATGATGAAGCCGATGGCGCTGCCGTGGGCGCCGCAGCCGAAGCAGTGATAGAACTGCTTGGTCGGGCTGACCGTGAAGGAGGGCGATTTTTCCGAGTGGAAGGGGCAGCAGGCGCTGTAGTTGGCGCCGGCTTTCTTGAGCGGCACGTAGCGCTGGACGACGTCGACGATGTCGACGCGATCCAGCAATTCCTGAATAAAGCTGTCCGGAATCACGGCGAACGCCGGCCAGTCTGGCTCAGGCCAGTGCCGCCTTGATGCGCTTGGAGACTTCGCCCATGTCGGCGCGGCCGGCCACCTGTGGCTTGACCAGGCCGACGACCTTGCCCATCGCCGCGGCGCCCTGAGCACCACTCTGCGCAACGGCGCTGGCGATAATGGCGTCGATCTCGGCGTCGGAGAGGGCTTGCGGCATATAAGCCAGGAACACGTCGATTTCGGCCTGTTCCGCGTCCACCAAATCCTGGCGACCGGCGGTCTGGTACTGCGTGATCGAATCCTTGCGCTGCTTGAGCGCTTTTTCGATGATGGCGAGCACGGCGGCATCGTCGAGCTCGACGCGCTCGTCGACTTCCTTCTGCTTCATGGCGGCCAGCAGCAAGCGCAGGGCGTCGCGGGTCTTGCTGTCGCCGGCGCGCATGGCGCTCTTCATGTCGTCGTTGATGCGGAGCTTGAGAGTCATGATGGGCGTCAATCGAAAAGCAGCGATGGGAACAACCATAGGAAAAACCTCAGTTGCCGCTCAGTATAGGCGGCAGCCGAGGTTCTCGGAATACAGTGCGAGGCCCCGCGAGTTTGTTTTCGCGGGGCAGCCGACCCCCACTAAAGGGGGGCTGTGTCAGTACAGCTTCGGCGGCAGGGTCTGGCTGCGCACGCGCTTGTGATGGCGCTTCACGGCAGCGGCCAGCTTGCGCTTGCGCTCGGCGGTGGGCTTCTCGTAGAACTCGCGTGCGCGCAGCTCGGTCAGCAGACCGGTTTTTTCAATGGCGCGCTTGAAGCGACGGATCGCAACTTCGAACGGCTCGTTTTCCTTGACGCGAATACCTGGCATTGCTTCGTACCTGATGAGTTGGAACAAAATGAGGCGCGGAGTATGAACCTTTATGTTCTTCTTGTCAAAGAATATCTGACAAGAACCGGCCAAGCGGGGGATTTTACGGGTTTGTGACATCCCTAGGGAACCTGCGGCCAACCCAAGCTGTCCGACGTAATCCCGAACCGACTATCGCGGTAAGCCCTATACGGCTTGGCCCTCTATTCTCAATAAGATAGAATCCTAACCATGAATACTATCGTTCATCTCAATTCCAGCGACGAGCGCCTGAATCGCCAACAGGAGTTTCGCCGCCAGTTTGCCACCAACTTCAATGCCGCTCTTGACCGTCGCGGCTCGATTCCGCCGGGCTATGGCCGAGTTACTGCAGTTGCCCAGCTCTTTGACGTGAGCCAGAATACCGCGACGGCCTGGGTGCGCGGCGACGGCGTGCCGGAACTGTTCCGCCTGCCGGAAATCGCCAAGACCCTGAACACCACGGTCGAGCAACTCGTCATGGGCGATGCCGGTAGCGGCGCGCATATCGTCGACGAGCAATATGCCGTCATCGACCTGCATCCGGACAACACCCCCGACGGCCATGCCATCTATACGCTGCCGGAAACCCTGCGTGAAATCGGCCTGCCGCGCGACGTCAAGATGATGCGCGTCCAGTCCGAGGACATGGAGCCCTACCTGCGTTCTGGCGACATCGTCGTCTACGATCCGCGCGTCAACCGCATCCAGACCAACGGCGTCTATGTGCTGCACGTGAATGACAAGTTCGTGGTGCGTCGTGCCCAGTCCGGTCTGAAGAAGGAAGTGCGCCTGATCTGCGACAACGCCAAGTTCAGCGAGGAAGTGCTGGCGCCGGAAGACTTCGCCGACACGCCGGACGATAGCGGCCGTGTTGCCGTGGTTGGTCAGGTGCTGGCCCGCGTGCTCTTGGGCCGTTGATCGGTTCTTAAGCCCCTTGCCGTACAATCAATGCCCCGGCGCGTCCGGGGCATTGTCGTTTTTGAAGATCATCTAGCATGCTAGTCCTCGGCGTCGAATCCTCCTGTGACGAAACCGGTATCGCCCTCTACGATACCGAGGCGGGCCTGCTCGCCCATGCAGTGCATACCCAGGTGGCGATGCACGAAGCCTACGGCGGCGTGGTGCCCGAGCTGGCCTCGCGCGACCATATTCGCCGCCTCATTCCCCTGCTCGAGGTCGTGCTCAAGGAGTCGGGCAAGGCAAGGGCTGATATCGAAGCGATTGCTTACACTGCCGGCCCGGGCCTGGCGGGGGCGCTCCTGGTCGGGTCGAGTTTCGCGGAGGCATTGGCGGTAGCGCTGAATATCCCCGCCCTGCCGGTTCACCACCTGGAAGGCCACCTGCTCTCGCCGCTGCTGGCTGTCGATCGACCCGCGTTTCCTTTCGTCGCCCTGCTGGTTTCCGGCGGCCACACCCAGCTTATGGAAGTCACCGACGTCGGCGCATATCGCCTGCTCGGCGAGTCGCTGGACGACGCGGCCGGCGAGGCCTTCGACAAGACCGCCAAGCTCTTGAGCCTGGGCTACCCGGGCGGGCCCGCGCTGGCCAAGTTGGCGGAGAGCGGCACGCCGGGCAAGTACAAGCTGCCGCGGCCGATGCTGAATAGCGGCGACTTCGACTTCAGTTTTTCAGGCCTGAAAACGGCGGTGCTGACCGCCGTCAATAACGGGGTATTGAACGAAGCCGCTGGTCCGGCCAATCTGGCCGCCGAATTCCAGGAGGCCGTGAGCGAGGTGCTGGCCGCCAAGTCGCTGGCGGCGGTGCGCGCCTGCGGGCTGTCGCGGCTGGTGGTTGCCGGGGGGGTTGGTGCCAACAAGCGTCTGCGCGAGCGCCTCAACGCCATGGGCGCCAAACACAAGATCCGGGTGTATTACCCCGAAGTGGCCCTATGCACCGACAACGGCGCCATGATCGCCTTCTGCGGCGCGCAACGCTTGCTCAAGCAAAAGGCCGAAAAGCGCGACGGGGCCTTCGCGATTCGGCCACGCTGGCCGCTGGACCAGATCAATACCTAGTAGCCGGCGCCGCCAAGCAGCGGCCCGTTCGCGGAGCGAACATCCGCTACAAATGAGCTACGGAAGAACCCTTAATGAGGGAGCGGGCAAGGCCCGCGAACCGTAGTCACCTCCCTCCTCGGGAGGGAGGTTGGGAGGGTGGCTAACTACCCTTTCTTTCCCATCTTGCCTTCAGTACCCGCGATCAGCCGCTGGATGTTTTCGCGGTGACGGCGGATCACGATGACGGCAATCAGCGTGACAGCGATGGCCTGCTCCGGGTGCGGTAGCAGCCACCAGGCGGCGAAGGGTGCGGCGATCGAGGCGGCGATGGCGCCCAGCGAGGAATAGCGGCTGATCAGTGCGGTGGCCAGCCAGACGGCGAGCACGATCAGGCCCAGCCAGACGGAAAAGCCGAAGAACACGCCGGCGGCGGTGGCTACACCCTTGCCCCCCTTGAACTTGAGAAAGACCGAGAACACATGGCCGAAGAAGGCGCCAAAGCCGGCCAGGGTCACGCCCAGCATGTCGGCCCCGAGCTGCCCGGCAATCAGCATTGCCACCAAGCCCTTGAGTGCGTCGCCGATCAGCGTCAGGATGGCGGCCTTCTTGTTGCCGGAGCGCAGCACATTGGTGGCGCCGGGATTGCCCGAGCCCACGGTGCGCGGATCGGCGAGCCCGAAAGCCCTGGAAACGAGGATGGCAAAAGGCACGGAGCCGAGTGCGTAGCCCAGGGCGAGGAAGGTGAGCGTGTTGAGATCGAAGTTCATGCGTATGGATGTGCTGGTCGGGCGCGGCCGCTTTCTCTAGAATGCCGGCATTGTAAAGGAAGGGCTGCCCGGCCTGCTGCGTGAGCGCAGGGCCGGTTTGCTTGAGCCATCCCCCTGAGGACCTATGGACTTTATCTTTATCGAGGAAATGCGTGTCGAGGCCAATGTCGGCATCTACGACCGCGAGCGTGTCACCCCGCAGATGGTGGAGATCAACCTGACCTTCGGTGTGCCCGACGAGGCGGCGGCGGACGACGACATCGCCAAGACCATCGATTACGCGGTGGTCATCGAGCGCATACGCAAGGAACTGGCCGAGCGCCACTTCAATCTGCTCGAAACCCTGGGCGAGTACGTCATCCAGCTTATGCTCGGCGAGTTCGGCGCGCCCTGGGTCAAGATCTCCATTGCCAAGGTCGGCGTGGCGCGCGGGGTCAGGCGTGTCGGCGTGCAGATCGAGCGCGGCCGCAGCTGACAGGCGCGGATCGAACCATGTTCGGGTGGGGTGGTCATAATTCTCTGAATCAGACCCGGAGTTTTGTCATGAAGCATGTCCTGCTTGTGTTCTTGTTCGGCCTCAGCGGCCTCGCCCAGGCGGCCGGCCCGCTGGTTGAAGTCTGGAAGACGCCGACCTGCGGCTGCTGCAAGGACTGGGTGCGCCACCTCGAAGAGCATGGTTTCGAGGTGAAGAGCCATGATGTGCCGGATACGGCGGCGCAGCGCGCTGCCCTGGGCATGCCCGCCGAGCTGGGCTCCTGCCATAGTGCGCGGGTCGATGGCTATGCGCTGGAAGGCCATGTGCCGGCCAGCGAGATCAAGCGGCTGTTGAAGGAAAAGCCCAAGGCGGTCGGCCTGAGCGTGCCCGGCATGCCCCTGGGTTCACCAGGCATGGATGGCCCGGCCTATCGCGGCATCGAGCATGAGTACCGCGTGTTGCTGGTGGACAAGCGCGGCAGCTACCGCAGTTATCGCCACTACCCGGGCAATCAGAACAAGCCGCAGGCCGGCATGCATCAGCACTGAGGTCTGCCCCGGCGCTAACCGCGCGGGTGATGCACCTGATGCAGTTGCTTCAAACGTTCGCGCGCCACGTGCGTGTACACCTGCGTGGTCGAGATGTCGGCGTGGCCGAGCAGCAATTGCACCACGCGCAGGTCGGCGCCGTGGTTGAGCAGGTGCGTGGCGAAAGCATGACGCAGCACGTGCGGTGAAATTTTTTCGCGCGGGATGCCGGCCGTGAGCGCGTGTTTCTTGATCAGTACCCAGGCCATCTGGCGCGTCAGTCCCGTGCCCGTGCCTTCGCCGACGAAGACATGATCGCTGGTCTGGCCATCCAGTAATTCAGGGCGCGACTCGATCAGATAGCGGTGCAGCCACTCCGTTGCCTCCTGCCCGAGTGGAACCAGGCGGTCCTTGCTGCCCTTGCCGCGTGTACGCACCACGCCATCCTGCAGGCTGAGCTCGAACAGCTTGAGATTGACCAGCTCGGAGACGCGCAGGCCGGTGGCGTAGAGCAGCTCGAACAGGGCGCGGTCGCGCAGGCCGCGCGGCGTGTCCACTTCCGGTGCCTCCAGCAGCGCCTCGACCTGCGCCTCCGACAAGGTCTTGGGAAAACGCGCCGTCTTCATCGGCCGCTCGATATTGAGCATGGGGTCGAGATGAATGCGGTTCTCGGCGAGCAGCCACTGGTAGAAGCGTCGCAAGGTCGAATGCAGCCGGCGTTGCGAATTGGCGCTGGGCTTTTTCGTGCCGCGGTGCAGGTGAGCTAGATAGGCATGCACGGTCGCGCCATCGACCTGACCCAGATCGCCACCCGATTCCTCCAACCAGCTGGCGAAGCCCTTGAGGTCGAAGCGATAACTGGCCAGGGTGTTCTGCGCCAGGCCGTCGGCCAACCACAGGGCGTCGGCAAACTCGTCTATGAGGGCGGCGTCAGCCGGCGACATGATTCCGTTCGTGCTGCAAGAGCCAGCGCTTGATGTCCAGGTGCAGGCCATCGCGCGAATGCGCAAAGCCGCCGAGGCCGGCGTTGAACTGCGCGCCCTGGGCCACCACGCGATGACAGGGCACGATGATGGGAAAAGGATTGTCGCCGCAGGCGCCGCCAACGGCACGCGGTGCACTGCCGATGGCCTTGGCGAGTTCGCCGTAGCTGCGCGTTGTGCCAACCGGGATGGCGCTGATGGCTTCCCACACCTTGCGGCGGAAGGGTGTACCGCCGGGCTTCAGGGGTAGGTCAAAAGGGTTGTGTGGATTGCGCAGCCAGCGTATGAGCTGGCTTGCCGCTTCCATGGCCAGCGGACTATCGCCCATGCGCTCATATTGCGCGGGAAGGAAAACAATCTCTTGCACCCATGCATCGTCGCAATAGATGCCCAGGGCGAAGCCTCGGGCGCTGACGATGGCGTTGAAGTAATTGGGCCGATGAGGACTCATGAAGTTAGTCTACACGGAGAGGCCGATGTCGGGAGTTCGTCCCGACAGCCGAGGTACTTTCTTTTGCTTCGCCAAAAGAAAGTACCCAAAGAAAAGGCGACCCTCCGTCTCGGCCCTGCGGGCTACCCTCACTCCGGGCGACTCATGCGGCCGGCTTGGAACTCGCTACGCTCAGACAGCCAAGCCGGACATCCCCGCATGGCTCACCCTGCGTTCGGCGAGCCAGAAGGGGATGAAAGGCAAACCGACTGGGCACACCCGTTTGGTGGTCTCCCTCTCCCCTGGTGGGAGAGGGCTGGGGAGAGGGGCGGACACGAAGTGTCCCGTATCCCTTCTGAGCCGCTGAGTGGAGGTCTGTTGAGTCGGGGTAGTCCGGGACGGCTGTTTGAGCGAAGCGAGTTTCCGGCCCGGCCGGCTCAACTGGCCGGAGCGAAGGCACCGGCGCAGCCGGCGGTGAGGAGGGTACGCTTCTTTGGTTCCTTTCTTGTCGTATCACAAGAAAGGAACTCGCCCGTCCGGGCGAGACCGGACATTGGCGGCGGTGTTGCGAGGGCTTAATGAAAATCGAAAGCGATGCTGAGCCTTTTAGCTGCTTTAGGATGATTCACAAAATGCCTCCAAGATCATTTCCGTAAGCGCAACAAATCCCTCACGCTCCTGCACCTGAATTACTGCCCTAGGAAGAAGGTCGTCATAGAAGCCTCGGCTATAGCCGGGTGCAGACGAAAGCTCCGAGAATATGCTTTGGCATTTGGTCATGGCTTGATCGTCCAGCGCAACCCATAAACCAACGCATTTCAGTTCCAACTCGCTTATCTGGGTCACTGAACTATCTTCTGGACGGCCGATCGTTACAAGCTTGTAGCAAGGATAAACACCTGTTTTGGATAACGCAGGCACATCCCGGATTGTCTTGAAGCCAGATTCATCAGTAGCTACAACGGCAACCTCAATGTACTGCGGCATGCTCATATGGCACCTAACCTAATTTAGGGATAGCAAGACTGCTATCACCTAGCCCCGCACCTGCCCATCCCCCAACACTACCCACTTCATCGAAGTCAGCCCCTCCAGGCCCACAGGCCCCCGCGCGTGGAATTTGTCGGTGGAGATGCCGATTTCGGCGCCGAGGCCATATTCAAAGCCGTCGGCGAAGCGTGTCGAGGCGTTGATCATCACCGAAGCCGAGTCCACTTCGCGGATAAAGCGCATCGCGTTGGGATGATTGGTGGTGAGAATGGCCTCGGTATGATGCGAGCCGTACTTGTTGATGTGGGCGATGGCTTCGTCCAGATTCTTGACCACCTTGATGCTGATGATGGGTGCGAGATATTCGGTGCCCCAATCCTCTTCGGTGGCATCCACCAACTGCGCATTCGCAACCGCGCCAAGAATCTTCTTGGACGCAGAATCGCAGCGCATCTCCACGCCCTTGGCCGCGAAGATGGCGCCTATTTTCGGCAGGAATGCCGCGGCCGAGGCGGTATGCACGAGCAGCGATTCGGTCGCGTTGCAGGGGCTGTATTTCTGCGTCTTGGCATTGTCGGTGACCACCAGAGCCTGCTCGATATCGACTTCGGCATCGACATAGGTATGGCAGTTGCCGTCGAGGTGCTTGATCACCGGTACCTTGGCCTCGGCGCTGATGCGTTCGATCAGGCCCTTGCCGCCGCGCGGAATGATCACGTCCACATATTCGGGCATGGCGATCAGGCGGCCGACGGCGGCGCGGTCTGTGGTTTCCACCAGCTGTACCGCCGTCGCCGGCAGGCCGGCTTCGGTGAGCGCCTGCTGTACCAGCTTCCACAGCGCCAGATTCGAATGGATCGCTTCCGAACCGCCGCGCAGGATGCAGGCATTGCCGCTCTTGATGGCGAGCGAAGCAGCCTCGATGGTGACGTTGGGGCGGCTCTCGTAAATCATGCCGAACACGCCCAGCGGCACGCGCATCTGGCCGACGCTGATGCCGGTGGGGCGGCGTTTGACGCCACTGATCTCGCCGATCGGGTCGGGCATGGCGGCGAGCTGCTCACAGCCTTCGGCGACGGTGGCCAGCACCTTGGGCGTGAGGCGCAGGCGATCCACCATGGGGGCGGCCAGGCCGGCAGACTCGGCAGCCTGAATATCCTTGGCGTTATCAACTTGCAGGGCATCGGTCTGCTCGCGTAGCAGGCGCGCCAGTGCCTGCAGCGTGGCGTTCTTGGCCTGGGTGTCGGCCTTGGCCATAGCGGTGGCGGCAGCGCGTGCAGCCTGCCCCACGCTGTCCATGTATTGGCCGATATCGAGTCTGTCGTTCATTTCAATTCCTTTGCCTGCGGTATCAGGCGCCCCGTGCGGGTGTTTTGGCCAGACGCAGGGACAATTGCAGGAACTCATCCCACAAATCGCCTTGGGCCAGGCCCTTAATCATGCGATCTATGCGCGCCGCATGCAAGAGCGCATTGCGTGCGCCTGTGGCTGACACTCTTTCGACTGCCTTGCGGTACATGCCCTGCCGCGGCCCGAATACGCGTTGGTTGGACAGCGCCGTATCGAATGAAAGGCCGCGCTCAACCGCGCTTTTCACGCCGGCAATGATGCGCGCCTCCGAGGCCAATGCCCACAAGACCAGAGGTGGGGCCGTATCCTCGGCATGCAAGCCCTCCAGCAGCCGCGCGCAACGCTCGGCATCGCCGGACAGGACGGCATGGCGCAGGCCATCCACATCGTAGCGGGCCACGCTGAGCACGGCCTCTTCGACCTGGGCCAAGGTCAGCGCGCCTTCCGGGTAGAGCAGGCCGAGTTTCTGAATTTCCTGGTGTGCGGCAAGCAGATTGCCCTCGACGCGGGTGGCGATGAAGTCCAGCGCTTCGCGCGGCGCATTCTGATTCTGCCGGGCTAGGCGCTGCGCAATCCAGTCCGGCAACTGGTGCAGGGCCGGCGCATTCAACTCCAGCATCACGCCGGCATTGCCGAGCGCGGTCAACCAGGCCGCCTTCTTGGCCTGCCAGTCGAGCTCGGGCAGGCTGATCAAGGTCACGACACCGGACGAAAGATTGGCCGCATGCTTCTGCAGTGCCTCGCCGCCGTCGCGACCGGGTTTTCCCGAAGGAATGCGTAGGTCGATCAGCTTGTTGCCGCCGAACAGCGAGAGGTTGCCGGCGGCGAGCTGCAACTCGTCCCATTTGAAGTTGGCCGTGACGACCAGGACTTCGCGTTCGTCGTAACCCTGCTTCCTGGCTGCGGCGCGGATGGCGTCGGCGGCTTCTATGGTCAGCAACTCGTCGCCGTGCAGGACGTACAGCCCGGCGAGCGGCTGGGAGAGGTGTTGCTGAAGCTGGTCAGCGCGTAACTGCATTGCCTGACTGGGCCTCGGCTGCTGCGGGCTCGGCCGAGATGTTCTTTACCTTGGCGGCGGCCAGGCGCCGCAGAATCTGGTTGACCAGATCGGACTGCATGTCGCGGATCAGCAGTTCGGTTTCCGAAGCCTTGGCCAGCACCACGTTGTCGCTATAGGGCAGGTCGCGGCGCAGGACGATCTCGCGCTGGGGAATGATGTCCCGATTGTCCTTGCCGATCACGCGGAAGGCAAAGGTACGCACCAGCTGGTATTCGGTGACGCGGCCGGTGCCGCTCAGGGAGAGGATGGTCTGCAGGGTGCGGTCGTAGACCACGGTCAGTGTGGCTTGCGCGTCTTCACGATTGTCGACGATGCGCGTCTTGGTGCCGGCCTCGATATTGCGCTTGAGCGCCGCATGCAGTTCGTGGCTTTCCGGCAGCGCGATATAGAGTGTCTCAAAGGGCAAGTCGTAGCTGCCGCGCAGCTTGAAACCGCAGGCGGTCAGCAGTGTGACGCACAACAGCATGAGGCCGAGCAGAAGCGAAGGTTTGCGCATGATGAGCTCTTGTGAACGGTTTAGCAGACGATATTGACCAGACGGCCGGGAACCACGACCACCTTCTTGGGCGCAGCGCCGTTCAGATGCTGCTGGGCAGTCTCGCTGGCGACGGCAATCGCTTCGATGGCGGCCTTGTCGGCGCTGGCGGCAACCTTGATGCTGCCACGCAGTTTGCCATTGATCTGCAGCACCAGCTCGAGTTCGTCCTGAACCAGCGCGGCTTCATCCACCTGCGGCCACGGTGCGCTGAGGATGTCCGTACCGTAGCCGAGTTCTTGCCACAGCGCATGGGTGATATGCGGAGTGATCGGCGACAGCACGCGCAGCAGGATGGAAAAGCCTTCGGCGATGACCGCTGCCTTCTGGTCGCCTTCAGCGGCGCGTTCCAGCGCGTTGAGCAGCTTCATGCCGGCCGAGGCGACGGTATTGAACTGCTGGCGCTGCAGATCGGCGGTGGCCTGTTTGAGATTGAGGTGAACTTCGCGGCGCAGCTTGGCCAGCTCGTCGCCGAGCTTGCCATTGACGGTGGGAGCGTCCTTGATCAGCGCCGCGTTCTCATGGCCGAAAGCCCACACACGCTTCAGGAATCGGTGCGCGCCATCCACGCCGGCGTCGGCCCATTCCAGGGTCTGCTCGGGCGGCGAGGCGAACATCATGAAGAAGCGCGCAGTGTCGGCGCCATAGGTTTCGATCAGGGATTGCGGATCGACGCCGTTGCGCTTGGATTTCGACATGGTGCCGATGCCGTTGTAATCCACAGGCTGGTCGTCGGCCTTGCTCTTGGCGCCGACCAGCTTGCCGTTGGCGTCGTGCTCGAGCTCGAGCTCTTCCGGCGCAAAGTAGGCGATGCCGCCCTTGTCAGTGCGGCGCGAGAAAATGTGGTTGAGCACCATGCCCTGCGTGAGCAGATTGGCGAAAGGCTCGTCGCTGCCGACGCTCAGGCCGACGTCGCGCATCACCTTGTTCCAGAAGCGCGCGTAGAGCAGATGCAGGATGGCGTGCTCGATACCGCCGATGTATTGATCGACCGGCATCCAGTACTTGGCGCGCTCATCGACCATTGCGTTGGCATTATCGGCGCTGCAGTAGCGCGCGTAGTACCAGCTCGAATCGACGAAGGTGTCCATGGTGTCGGTTTCGCGCTCGGCCGCGCCGCCGCACTGGGGGCAGGCGACATTCAGGAAGTCCGCACGCTTCTTGAGCGGGTTGCCCGAACCATCGGGCACGCAGTCTTCCGGCAGCTTGACCGGCAGCTGATCATCCGGCACGTGCACGGTGCCGCACTTGGCACAGTGGATCAGCGGAATCGGGCAGCCCCAGTAGCGCTGGCGCGAGATGCCCCAGTCGCGCAGACGGTACTGCACCTTCTTCTCGCCCAGCCCCTTGGCGGCGAGGTCGGCGGCGATGGCATCGACGGCAGCCTCATAACCCAGGCCGTCGTACTTGCCGGAGTTGATGCAGACGCCCTCCTTGCTGCCGTAGCTTTCCTGCCAGGCGGAGTCACTGAAGGCCTCTTCGCCGGCCTTGCTCATTTGCGTAATCACTTGCTTGATCGGCAGCGAGTACTTTTTCGCAAAGCCAAAATCGCGCTCGTCATGCGCCGGCACGGCCATGACTGCACCCTCGCCGTAAGTCATCAGCACATAGTTGCCGACCCATACCTCGACCTGCTCGCCGGTGAGCGGGTGCTGGACGAAGAGGCCGGTCTTCATGCCTTCCTTCTCCATGGTCGCCACATCGGCTTCCATGACCGAACCCTGCTTGCACTTCTCGATGAAGGCGGCGAGTTCCGGATTGTTCTTGGCGGCGTGCGTCGCGAGCGGATGCTCGGCGGCGACGGCGACATAGGTCACGCCCATCAGCGTGTCGGCGCGGGTGGTGAACACCCAAAGTTTTTCTGCCTTGCCGTCCAGCGTGTACGGGAAGGCCAGACGCACGCCCAAGCTCTTGCCTATCCAGTTGGCCTGCATGGTCTTGACGCGCTCGGGCCAGCCCGGCAGTGCGTCGAGCGAGGCCAGCAGTTCGTCGGCGTACTGCGTGATGGCGAAGTAGTAGCCGGGGATCTCGCGTTTTTCCACCAGCGCGCCGGTGCGCCAGCCGCGACCGTCGATCACCTGCTCATTGGCGAGCACGGTCTGGTCGACCGGGTCCCAGTTCACGGTCTGGGTCTTCTTGTAGGCGATGCCCTTTTCCAGCATGCGCAGGAACAGCCACTGGTTCCACTTGTAGTACTCGGGCGTGCAGGTGGTGACCTCGCGTTCCCAGTCGATGGCAAAGCCCAGCGACTGGAGCTGCTTCTTCATGTAGGCGATATTGTCGTGCGTCCACTTTGCCGGCGGCACGCCGTTCTGCATGGCGGCGTTCTCGGCAGGCAGGCCGAAGGCGTCCCAGCCCATGGGTTGCAGCACGTTATAGCCCTGCATGCGGTGATAGCGCGTCAGCACGTCGCCGATGGTGTAGTTGCGCACATGGCCCATGTGCAGCTTGCCCGAGGGATAGGGGAACATCGACAGGCAGTAGTACTTCTTCTTGCTGCTGTCTTCGACGGCCTTGAAAGCCTGGCTTTCATCCCAGTATTTCTGGGCGGCGGTTTCGATGTCTCGGGGGCTGTATTTGTCCTGCATGGCGGGGCGCGAAGGCTGAAAGCGTAAAGCGGGCCATTATACCCGCCTGGCCTTGCTCCCGCCCTGCCCGAGCCTGTTGGGACGAGGTGGCGTCGATGGAGAGGTCGGCACGCAGTGTCGGCGGGTTGGAGTATATGGCGACCGGTATAATCCGCCCCATGTCTGATCTCCTCCGCGGCTTAAATCCGGAACAGCTCGCCGCCGTTACCCTGCCCCCGCAACACGCCCTGATCCTGGCCGGTGCTGGTTCGGGCAAAACGCGCGTGCTGACCACTCGCATCGCCTGGCTGATCCAGACCGGACAGGTCGGTCCGCATGGCATGCTGGCGGTGACCTTTACCAACAAGGCGGCCAAGGAGATGCTGACGCGCCTCTCTGCCATGCTGCCGATCAACACGCGTGGCATGTGGGTGGGGACCTTCCACGGTCTGTGCAACCGCTTGCTGCGCGCCCACTATCGCGACGCCGGCCTGCCCCAGCTGTTCCAGATCCTCGATTCGGGCGACCAGCAGGCAGCAATCAAGCGCCTGCTCAAGCAGCTCAATATCGATGACGAGAAATTCCCACCGCGCGAGCTGCAGCACTTCATCAATGCGCAGAAGGAACAGGGCATACGCCCGGGTGCGGTCGAGGCCTGGGACGACCATACGCGCCGTCGCGCCGAGCTCTACCAGCTTTACGACGAGCAGTGCCAGCGCGAAGGCGTGGTCGATTTTGCCGAGCTTTTGTTGCGCACCTACGAGCTGTTGAGTCGCAATGAAGTGCTGCGCCGGCACTACCAGGAGCGCTTCTCGCACATCCTCGTAGACGAGTTCCAGGATACGAATCCGCTGCAATACCGCTGGCTGCGCCTTCTGGCCGGCTATCCGGGGCCGACTACGGCAGCGATGTTC
Source organism: Rhodocyclaceae bacterium (assembly GCA_035565355.1). Taxonomy (GTDB): domain Bacteria; phylum Pseudomonadota; class Gammaproteobacteria; order Burkholderiales; family Rhodocyclaceae. Next base: position 22,497 of record DATMSM010000061.1, on the reverse strand, counting down.
GCTGTCGGCGACGACGACCAGTCCATCTATGCCTTCCGCGGTGCGGATGTCGGCAACATGCGCGAGTTCGAGCGCGAGTTCAAGGTGCAGAACATCATCCGCCTCGAACAGAACTATCGCTCCCACGGCAATATCCTCGACGCCGCCAATGCGGTGATCAAGAACAATTCCGACCGCCTCGGCAAGAACCTGTGGACCGAGGCCGGCGCCGGCGAGCCGATCCGCGTGTTCGAGGCCTATAGCGACCTGGACGAGGCACAGTGGCTGGTCGAGGAGATCAAGGCGCTGGTGCGCGACGGACACCTGCGCAGCGAGATCGCCCTGCTCTACCGCTCCAACGCACAGTCGCGAGTGCTCGAACACGCCCTGTTTTCCGCCGGTCTGCCCTATCGCGTCTATGGCGGCCTGCGTTTTTTCGAACGCCAGGAAATCAAGCACGCGCTGGCCTATCTGCGCCTGATCGCCAATACCGACGACGACACCGCCTTTGCCCGTGTCGTGAACTTCCCGACGCGCGGCATCGGCGCGCGTTCGCTGGAGCAGCTTGCCGATGCCGCGCGCCAGCACAAGTGCAGTCTGCATGCGGCGATTCCGTTGCTGACGGGCAAGGCCGGCGCAGTGCTGGCCGGTTTCGCGCAATTGATCGCACAGATGAAGGAAGGCAGCAGCCATTTGCCCCTGCCGGAGCAGATCGACCATGTGATCGAACTGTCCACGCTCAAGGATCATTACCGCAGCGAAAAGGAAGGCCAGGACCGCATTGCCAACTTGGATGAGCTGATCAGCGCGGCGGCCAGCTTTATCGCCGAGGAGCGCGTGGCCGAGGACGGCAGCCCGGAAACCCACGAGAACATTCTGGCGTCCTTCCTTGCCCACGCTTCACTGGAGGCCGGCGAGCATCAGGCCGGCGAGGGCGACGATGCCCTGCAGCTGATGACCGTGCATTCAGCCAAGGGCCTGGAATTCAATATGGTCTTCCTCAGCGGCCTGGAAGAAGGGCTGTTCCCGCACGAGAACTCGGCCATGGAGCTTGACGGCCTAGAAGAGGAGCGCCGCCTCATGTATGTGGCAATCACGCGCGCGCGGCAGCGGCTTTATCTGTCTTTCTCCCAGCAGCGCATGTTGCACGGCCAGACGCGCTACAACGCCTCGTCCCGTTTCCTCGAGGAGATCCCCGCCGGCCTGCTCAAGTGGCTCAAGCCCAAGCAGAATCGCAGCTTCTCCAGCGGCAGCAGCTACAGCGCGCCGGACTACCAGAGCGCCGCCCCGCGCCGCAATCACGATGCCGGCGGTGTGCCGGGCTTGCGTATCGGCGCCGCGGTCGCGCATGCCAAGTTCGGGCAGGGCGTGGTCATCGGCGCCGAAGGCGGCGGCAATGATGCGCGCGTGCAGGTGAATTTCGGTGCGGCTGGCATCAAGTGGCTGGCCCTGTCGGTGGCCAAGCTGGAGATTTTGTAGCCACCACGCTGCAATCAGCGGCTTTCCCTTCATATTTCAATGGCTTGCTGCATGCCTCTGGCATACAATCGGCTAGCTGATTGAAACGGAGGGAGCCAGCGTGAAGTCATTCCTGATTGCGAACCCCAAGGGCGGCGTCGGCAAAAGCACCATTGCCACCAATCTGGCCGGCTGCTTTGCCAAGCAGGGCCACAAGGTCATGTTGGGCGATATTGATCGCCAGCAGTCTTCGCGTCATTGGCTGGAATTGCGCTCACCCGCGCTGCCGCCGATCTCCAGCTGGAAGATCGACCCGGATCATCCCGCCCGTCCGCCAGCAGGCACTACGCATGTGGTGCTGGACACCCCGGCCGGCCTGCACGGCAAACCGCTTTCGCATGTGTTGAAGCTTGTCGATCGCGTCATCGTGCCTTTGCAGCCCTCGATCTTCGACATCCTGGCGACACGCGAATTTCTCGACGAGTTGCTCGAGGAAAAGGCGATTCGTAAACATCAGACCTTTATCGGCGTGATCGGCATGCGCGTCGATGCGCGCACCCGTTCGGCGGCACAACTGGAGCGGTTCCTGCAGGACAATGAACTGCCGGTGCTGACCTATCTGCGTGACACGCAGACCTATGTGCAGGCGGCCGCCCACGGCATGACGATCTTTGATCTGTCGGAAAGCCGCGCCTCGCAAGACTGGGCGCAGTGGCTGCCTATCATCGAGTGGAGCACTCGATGATAGGCCCCTGATTCGCCCCCGCTGCCGCGCTGCGGCAGCCGTCCCCCCGAGGGGGACTCCTGTGTTTGTCGCTATCTGAATTTGTGCGCCAGTCGGGCTTGCTCCCGACGCTTCACGTTTGCCCGAACTTAAAACAGCTCGACGCTGTTGGTCTCGACGATGCGGCGTTGGAGATGGCCCTCGTTGACCAGCTCCTCATAGCTGAACACCTGGTTGCGACCGTGGTGTTTGGCCCAGTAGAGCGCTTCGTCGGCGTTGTCGATGATGGCTGAGGGCAGGTCGTTGATGGCGATGCGCGCAAAGCCGGTGCTGATGGTCAGATGGCCGACCTGAGGGAACTGATGCGCCTCGACCTGGCGGCGGAAACGGTCGAAGATGTTCATGGCATTGCGTGCCTCGGTGGGCTTCAGCACCACCACGAATTCCTCGCCGCCGAAGCGGAACAGCTTGTCGTGGGCGCGAAACGAGGTCTTCATCATGTTCGCGATCATCAGCAGCACCTCGTCGCCGATGAGGTGGCCGTAGGTGTCGTTGATGGTCTTGAAATGGTCGATGTCGATGACCGCGAGCCAGTGGCTGTCATCGGCATCGCCACTGTGGCGGCGGCGCGGCAAGTGCAGCACATTGCCGCTGGCCGCGGCGTCATTCTCCTGCAGGCTGGAGAGGATGCGCAGCAGCGACTCGTCGAAGGTCTTGCGATTGAGCAGGCCGGTCAGCGTGTCGATCTCGCTGTAGTCGAGCAGGCGCAGCTGATTGCAGAACAGGCGGATCAGGCCCAGCACGATGCCCTGCTGTCGAGCGTCCAGCGCTTCGGCCTGGCGCACCACGAGGAAACCGAAAAAGATATTGCCTTCACGCACGATGGGGAAAACCTGTTCGTGCAGGCCGTTGCTGTTGGCAGCGCTGGCAGGTACGACGATGCTGTTGCCTGAGGTCAGGCAGCGGTGCAGTGCGGGGAAGTGTTCTATGGAAGCGGTATTGACCGGCCAGGACAGGCCATCATCCAGGCAATGCTGGCCGCTGTGGTCGGCCTTTGCAACGAGGCCGGCCAGGCAGTCGCCCTTGGGGGTGAACACACGGAACAGTTGTGTGCTGGTGGCGTGCAGCACTTCCCGGACAGCATGCGTGAAGGCGACTTCGAGTTCGGCACGGTCTCGCTGCGCCGAAATGGCGCCTGCGTGCAAAAGCACCAGCTCCTCCGGAGTAGATGTACCGGCTTGAGGAAGATCGAGAGGGGCCTGGTTTTCCGACATGCAATCCGCAGAGTGGCAATCCTGTGCATATAGCTTACCGGTAAATGCTAAACGTGACATGGCGAACGTTAAAGGTTGAGGAGTGGTGGACCCTTGTACCAATTGCTGTCCATAGGCATGAATTGGGCGTGAGTATATTTGTTGTTGGCGGGAAAATGGCCTCAATGTTCAATATAAGTTGAAGTTGCCAGGGGCTTAGAAAGCACAAGATGTATCAATATTGTCATTTTTATGCTCGGATGCCCCGGTAGGCTTGGCGGTTTGCGGTATCTGGCGCTGTTGTTTTTTGTGGTTTGCTCGGGCCGGTGGGCTGTGGCGACAGGATGAAGATGAAATATTTGATTCAGGTCCTTGCCGGACGAGGGTCTTGCGATGGGGCCTGACACGGCAGGGCGACACCTGATCTTCAGGGCGCGGCTATGCGCTGTCGGCCCACGGTAGAATCGGGTCATGTCTGCTGCCCACTTCGTACACCTTCGCCTACACAGCGAGTTCTCGATTACCGATGGCATCGTCCGTCTGGATCACGCCATTGCACGTGCCAAGGCCGACGGCATGCCGGCCATGGCGCTGACCGATCTGGCCAACCTGTTCGGCATGGTCAAGTTCTACTCCGGCATGCGTGGCGCCGGCCTCAAGCCGGTGATCGGCTGCGATGTCTGGATCGGCGATCCTGACGGGCAGGACCGGGCAGCGCGCTTGCTGCTGCTGGCCAAGAACCGGGATGGTTATCTGCGCCTGTGCGACCTGCTGTCAGTGGCTTATACGGGTGAGCGCGCCGACGGGCGTGCCGAGATTCCGTATGCAGCCCTGGCGGGTGGCGACAACACCCAGCTGATTGCACTTTCCGGCGGGCCGTTTGGCGACATCGGCCAGCTGCTCGTTGCCGGCAAGGGCGCCGATGCGGTGGCGCGGGCACGTCACTGGGCTGCCATGTTCCCAGGCAGTTTCTATATCGAAGTGCAGCGGCCACAGGGCGCGAACGGATCGCCGCAGCAGGAGACGCTGGTGCATGCCAGCGCGCAACTGGCGGGCGAACTGTTTCTGCCCTTGATCGCCACCCATCCCATCCAATTCATGGATCGGGAGGATTTCAAGGCCCACGAGGCGCGCACCTGTATTGCCGAAGGCTATGTGCTGGCCGATCCGCGCCGCCCCAAGAATTTCCACGAAGAGCAATATTTCAAGACTCAGGCCGAAATGGCCGAGCTCTTTGCCGACTACCCCGAGGCCCTGGAAAATACCGTCGAGCTGGCCCGCCGCTGCAACGTCTCGATTGAGCTGGGCAAGCCCAAGCTGCCCTTGTTCCCGACGCCTGACGGCATGTCGCTGGACGACTTTCTTGCCCTGCAGGCGCATGAGCAATTGGAAGTGCGCCTCGAACAGCTGTACCCGGATACCGACGAACGAGACAAGCAGCGCCCGCGCTACACGGAACGGCTGGATTTCGAAATCGGCATCATCCAGCAGATGGGATTTCCCGGCTACTTCCTCATCGTGGCCGACTTCATCACCTGGGCCAAGAAGAACGGCGTGCCGGTGGGCCCGGGACGCGGTTCCGGTGCCGGTTCGCTGGTGGCGTATTCGCTGGGCATTACCGATCTTGACCCGCTGGCCTACGACCTGCTGTTCGAGCGCTTCCTGAACCCGGAGCGGGTGTCCATGCCCGACTTCGACATCGACTTCTGCCAGGACGGCCGCGACCGTGTCATCCAGTACGTAAAGGACAAATACGGTCACCATGCCGTGTCGCAGATCGCCACCTTCGGCACCATGGCGGCCAAGGCCGTGATCCGCGACTGCGGCCGCGTGCTCGACTTGCCCTTCAATTTCGTTGACCAATTTGCCAAGCTGATCCCGAACGAGCTGGGCATCTCGCTTGCCGAGGCCTACGAAAAAGAGCCGCAGATGAAGGCCCGCGTCGAGCAGGAAGAAGAGCTCGCCGAACTGTGGGAGCTGGCGACCAAGCTTGAGGGCATGACGCGCAACATCGGCATGCACGCCGGCGGCGTGTTGATCTCACCGGGAAAACTGACCGACTTCTGCCCGCTCTATGCGGCGCAGGGTACCGATTCCGTGGTCTCCCAGTTCGACAAGGACGACGTGGAAAAAGTCGGCCTGGTCAAGTTCGACTTCCTCGGCTTGCGTACGCTGACCATCCTCGACGAAGCGGTCAAGTTCGTGAAGAAGCTCGACCCTTCACGTGCCGACTTCCGCCTTGAGGACATCCCGCTCGACGACAAGGCGACCTACGGACTGTTCGCCTCTGGCAACACGACGGCCGTGTTCCAGTCCGAATCGCGCTCAGCCAAGGATCTGGAAAAGCGCCTGCGCGGCGACAATTTTGAAGACATCATTGCGCTGATGGCGCTCAACCGCCCGGGCCCGCTCGGTTCCGGCATGGTGGACGACTTCATCAACCGCAAGAAGCAGCAGGTACAGAGCGGCAAGGGCAATCCGGAGTGGTATTTCCATGAGGACCTCGAACCTGTCCTGAAGTCCACCTATGGCGTGATGGTCTATCAGGAACAGGTGATGCTGGTCGCGCAGGTCATGGCCGGCTACACGCTGGGCGGCGCCGACATGTTGCGCCGCGCCATGGGTAAGAAGAAAGCCGAAGAAATGGCGGCGCACCGCCAGTTGTTCGTTGAGGGCGCGGGCAAGCGTGGTGTTTCGCCGCAACTGGCGACCCAGCTGTTCGACCTGATGGAGAAGTTTGCGGATTACGGCTTCAACAAGTCGCACTCGGCCGCCTATGCCCTGGTCGCTTTCCAGACCGGCTGGCTCAAGCATTACTATCCGACCGCCTTCATGGCGGCGACGATGTCGTCCGAAATGGCCGACACCGACAAGGTGCAGATCTTCTATCAGGACTGTCTCGCCAACAACATCAAGTTCCTGCCGCCGGACGTCAATGCCAGCGCCATCCGCTTCGAACCCACCGATGCCGCCACCATCCGTTACGGCCTGGGCGCGATCAAGGGCACCGGCGAGGCGGCCCTGTCGGCCCTGATCCGTGCACGCGAGAAGGACGGCCCCTTCAAGGACCTGTTCGATTTCTGCCGCCGCGTGGACAAGCGCGTCGCCAACCGGCGCGTAGTGGAAGCCCTGATCCGGGCCGGCGCTTTCGATGCCATCGATGCGGACCGCGCCAAACTGTTTGCCTCGGTCGGCATCGCCATCGAAGCCGCCGATCAGGCCGAGCGCAATGCCTTGCAGAGCGGCCTTTTCGACATGGGTGGCGAGGCCGATGCGCATGCGCCGCAGTACGTCCTGAAGCACGAACGCTGGGACGAACGCCGGCAGCTGCTGGAGGAAAAGCAGGCGCTGGGCTTCTTCTATTCCGGCCATCCCTTCAACGCCTATCGCCGTGAGCTCGCGCCCTTTGTGCGCAAGAGCCTGGCCCAGCTCGCGCCCAGCCGCGAGCCCGTGCTCATGGCCGGCGTGGTGCTGAGCACGCGCACGCAGATGACCCGGCGCGGCAAGATGGCCGTGATCACGCTGGACGATGCGACGGCGCAGATTGAAGTCACGGTCTTCAACGAGCTCTGGGATGCCGAGCGCGCCAAGATCAAGGAAGACGAACTGCTGCTGATCGAAGGCAAGATCAGCCACGACGATTTCTCGGGCGGCCTGCGCGTGTCGGCCGACAAGATCATGACCCTGGGCGAGGCGCGCGGCCGCTTTGCGCGCGCCCTGCAATTGTCGATGAACGGCAATTCCATTGAAGGCCGCTACGCCGAGAAGTTGCGCGTCATGCTGACGCCCTATCGCAACGGCGCCTGCCCTGTGCGCGTGGCCTACCGCAATCACGAGGCCGAGGTCGAACTGGGCCTGTCCGACGCCTGGCGCATCCGCCTGGATGACGAGCTGCTGATCAGCCTCAGAGAATGGCTGCAGCCGGAGAACGTGAAAGTCATTTATCCGTAGTTGCCTGTCCGCATGACTCTTTCAGGGAGAAAAAAATGAGTCTGGGTACCCTGCTGTTCCTCGGCCTTGTCGCCGTTGTCGTGATCTACGCGGTTGTCGTCTATAACAATCTGGTCCAGGTCAAGCATGCGGTCGCCAAGGCCTGGGCGAATATCGACGTGCTGCTCAAGCAACGCCATGACGAGCTGCCCAAGCTGATCGAGACCTGCAAGCAGTACAAGCAGTTCGAAGCCAGCACCCTGGAGCGCGTGGTGGCTGCGCGGGCACAGGTGCACAGCGCCCGCGAGCATCAGGATATCGAAGCCCTGGGTGAAGCCGAAGGCATGTTGCGCATGGGCCTGGGCCGGCTCTTTGCCGTGGCCGAGGCCTACCCGGAGCTGCGCGCCAACGAGAACTTCATGCAGCTGCAGACGCGCATCTCGCAGCTGGAGAACGGCATCGCCGACCGGCGCGAGTTCTACAACGAGAGCGTCAATATCAACAATGTGCGCATCGAACAGTTCCCGGACGCGATTGTGGCCAAGCTGTTCCATTTCGACGCCAAGCCCCTGCTCGAATTCTCGACGGCCGAAAAGGCTGACGTAGACGTCAAGGCCCTGTTTAGCTAATTCATGTATTTCTCGGGGCGTGGCCTGCCGCTCAGGCTGACCGACGGCTTCGGCCGTTTTGTCGTCGCTGGCGGCCAGCTGATGCTGGTCTTCGTCGGCCTGCAACTGGACCATCCGCTCGGCTGGTTCGGCGTCTGCATCGGCGTCGCCCTGCTCAGCATCTTCGGCTGGCTGGGCGCCCTGCGCCGCTGGCGCCACATTATCGACACACCGACTTCCCTAGTGGCCACTGCCGCGCAGGGCTATGTGGAGCTGCTCGGACGCGGGAAACCGCTGGAGGGCCTGCCGCTGGTATCGCCGCTGACCGGCCTGCCCTGTCTGTGGTTTCGTTACACCGTCGAGGTCAAGAACAGCGAGGGTAAATGGACGCAGGAGCGCAGCGCCACTTCGGACCTGTCCTTCATCATCAACGATGGCAGCGGCGAATGCCTGGTCGATCCGGAGGGCGCCGAGGTGATCTCCATCCGCAAGGACGTGTGGGAGAAGAATGATGAGCGCTATACGGAGTGGCTGCTGCTCAAGGACGAGCAGATCTACGTGCTCGGTCATTTCGCAACGCGCAGCGGCCTGGACTTGCAGCTCAACCGGAACGAAGACATCAAGGAGCTGCTCGCCGAATGGAAGCGTGATCATCCGCAGCTATTACAGCGTTTCGATCTGGACGGCGACGGGCAACTCAGTCTCAGGGAATGGGAGCTGGCTCGGAGTGCGGCACGGCGCGAAGTCGAGGCGCGTCACCGCGAAGCGCGTAGTACGGCCGACCTGCACCTGATGCACTACCCCGAAGGCGGCCGCCTCTACCTCATTTCCAATATGGCGCCGTCCAAACTGGCCCGCCGTTATCAGTGGTGGGCCTGGGGCCATCTGCTGATCTTTTTCGCGGCGCTGGCAGGCGTCGCTTACAGTGCTGCGCGGGCATTCTGAGGCGCAATCGCCGGGGTCTGCCTAGGCTGTTTCGCGCGCCGTGAAGCCGACGTGATTTTCCTCGTCGCCGAGCTCAACCTGAACCTGATCGACCCGCGCCCGTGGCGGCCCCTGGCGGGCCCAGGCCAGCAAGGCGGCGACGGCCTGGCCTTCGCCGGCGAGCACGGCTTCTACCGTACCATCCCGGCGGTTGCGCACCCAGCCCGAAACGCCCAGCCTCTGCGCCTCCGCCACCATGGAAGCGCGGTAAAACACGCCCTGCACCTTGCCTGAGATGATCAGGTGGCGGTAGGCAGTATCAGCGGCGGTGGGCAGGTTGTTAGGCATGAGAGGCCGATTCGGCGAGCTTCGAAGAAGGAAGCTTTGGCGAAGGGCCGTCCCGAGCCAAAGCATCAACAATCATGGAGCAATGAAGCAAGGCTTCATTGCGAACCAGAGTCACCCCTTGACCGAAGGAAACCCCTGTGTGGGTCCCCGGGAAAGGGGATGGGGGATAGGTATTACTTCACCTTCATGCCCGGCGTAGCGCCGTTGTCCGGCGACAGGATGTAGAGGCCGCTGGCATTGCCCTCGGTATCCGAGGCCGCCAGCACCATGCCTTCGCTCATGCCGAACTTCATCTTGCGCGGTGCAAGGTTGGCGACCATGACGGTGAGGCGGCCGACCAGCAGGGCCGGATCGTAGGCCGACTTGATGCCGGCGAAGACCTGGCGGGTGCCGAGCGTGCCGACGTCCAATGTCAGTTTGATCAGCTTGTCTGCGCCTTCGACATGCTCGGCATTGGCGATCCTGGCGATGCGCAGATCGACTTTCATGAAGTCATCGATGCTGATGAACTCGCCGGCGGCGTTTTCAGCAGGGGTGATTTTTTCTTCCACTTTCTTTTCCTTCTTCGGCGCGGCTGCAGGCGTGGCGGCGAGCGTGTCCTTGTTGGCAGCGACCAGGGCTTCGAGCTGCTTGGGGTCGATGCGCTGCATCAGGTGGGCATAGTTGTTGATCAGGTGACCGTTGGTCAGCGGTACATGTACCTCAGCCCAGCCCTGATGCGCGATGCCGAGGAAATTCTCGACCTGCTCGGCGAGCTTGGGCAGTACCGGCTTCAGATACAGCGTGAGCAGGCGGAACATCTCCATGGCTTCGGAGCAGATCGCCTGCAGCTGGGAGCTAGCAGGGTCGGTCTTGGCGATGGTCCACGGTGCGGCAGTGGCGATCACACCGTTGGCGCGGTCGGCGATGGCCATGATCTCGCGCAGGGCACGGCCGTAGTCGCGTTGCTCGTATGCTTCGGCTATCGTCTCTGCGCGTGCCCGGGCGGCAACAATCAGTTCCGAGTCGGGGTCGAGCTTGATCCGGCCGCCGAAGCCCTTGCTCAGGAAACCGGCGCAGCGGCTGGCGATATTGATGTACTTGCCGATCAGGTCGCTGTTCACGCGCGCGACGAAGTCATCGAGATTGAGGTCGATGTCCTCCATGCTGCCGTTCAGCTTGGCGGCGTAGTAGTAGCGCAGCCATTCCGGATTGAGGCCGGTGGCGAGATAGGACTCGGCGGTGATGAAGGTACCGCGCGACTTGGACATCTTGGCGCCGTCCACGGTCAGGTAGCCGTGGGCGAAGATGCCGGTCGGGGTGCGGTGGCCGCTGAACTTGAGCATGGCCGGCCAGAACAGGGCATGGAAATACAGAATGTCCTTGCCGATGAAGTGATAGAGCTCGGCATCCGAATCGGCATTCCAGTACTCGCCGAAGTTGAGGCCGTGGCGGTCGGCGAGATTGCGGAAGGAGCCCATGTAGCCGACCGGTGCATCCAGCCAGACATAGAAGAACTTGTTCTCGGTGCCGGGAATCTTGAAGCCGAAGTAAGGTGCATCGCGCGAGATATCCCAGTCCGACAGCTTGCTTTCGCCTTCGCCACCCAGCCACTCCTGCATCTTGTTGGCAGCTTCGTTCTGCAGATGGCCGGCACGCGTCCATTCGCGCAGGAAGGTCTGGCAGCGCGGGTCGGACAGCTTGAAGAAATAGTGTTCGGAGTTGCGCAGCTCGGGTTTGGCGCCGGAAACGGCCGAATACGGGTTCTTCAGTTCGGTCGGCGCATAGGCGGCGCCGCAGACCTCGCAGTTGTCGCCGTACTGATCCGCAGCATCGCACTTGGGGCAGTTACCCTTGATGAAGCGGTCCGGCAGGAACATGGACTTGACCGGATCGTAGTACTGTTCGATGGCGCGCGTCGCGATCAGGTCGGCAGCCTGCAGCTTGGCGTAGATCTCCTCGGACAGCACCCGGGTTTCGTCCGAGTGCGTGGAGTGATAGTTGTCGAAATTGACGTGGAAGCCGGTGAAGTCGCGGAGATGCTCGCCGTGGACGCGGGCGATCAGTTGTTCGGGCGTGATGCCTTCCTTTTCGGCGCGCAGCATGATGGGCGTGCCGTGGGTGTCGTCGGCGCAGACGTAGTGGCAGTTGTGGCCGCGCATCTTCTGGAAGCGCACCCAGATATCGGTCTGCACATACTCAACCAGGTGGCCGAGGTGGATGGCGCCGTTGGCATAAGGCAGGGCGCTGGTGACGAGAATTTTGCGAGGGGCGGTCATGTCTGAGGCGGGAGCAGGATTGCGGCAATCCGGCATTTTAGCAAAGCCCCCTGCCCAGGCCCTGTGCTTATAGGGCCCGGCGCGCTTGCTTTATGGTGTTTTGCCGCCAAATGGGGCTAACAGCATCTTTGATGCCGATTCTATTTGCCGCGATCCGGGTTCGGCCCGGTGGCTCCGGTATACTGGACAAAATTACTCAAGTACTTATGCCCCGGAGTTCATATGAGCATCAATGAAGCGCTGATACAAGACGCACTCAAGCAAATCACCGATCCGAACACCGGCAAGGACTTCGTGTCCAGCCGCAGTGCGAAGAACATCAAGATCAATGGTGCGGATGTCGCCCTCGACATCGAACTCGGCTATCCGGCCCAGAGCCAGCTCGGCCTGGTTCGCGACATGGTCGAAGGCCAGCTCAAGAAGATCGACGGCATCGGCAAGATCACCGTCAATGTGTACGCCAAGATCGTGGCGCACACCGTGCAGCGTGGCGTGAAGCTGCTGCCGAATATCAAGAACATCATTGCCGTGGCCTCCGGCAAGGGCGGCGTGGGCAAATCCACCACCGCCGTGAACCTGGCCCTGGCCCTGGCGGCCGAGGGCGCCCGCGTCGGTCTGCTCGACGCCGATATCTACGGCCCTTCGCAGCCGCAGATGATGGGTCTGTCCGGTCGCCCGGAAGCGGTGGATGAAAAGACCATCAAGCCGATGGAAGCCTATGACGTGCAGACCATGTCGATCGGCTTCCTGATCGATCCCGAGACCCCCATGGTCTGGCGCGGCCCCATGGTCACCTCGGCCATGCAGCAGCTGCTCGGTCAGACCGCCTGGGACAACCTCGACTACCTGGTCATCGACCTGCCGCCGGGCACCGGCGACATCCAGCTGACCCTGTCGCAGCAAGTGCCCGTGACCGGCGCTGTGATCGTCACCACGCCGCAGGACATCGCTCTGCTGGATGCGCGTAAGGGCTTGAAGATGTTCGAGAAGGTGGGCATCCCCATTCTCGGCATCGTCGAGAACATGAGCATTCACATCTGCTCCAACTGCGGCCATGAAGAAGCCATCTTCGGTTCCGGCGGTGGTGAGCGCATGTCGCTGGACTATGAGGTTGAACTGCTGGGCAAGCTGCCACTGGACCTGTCCATCCGTCTGCAGGCGGATCAGGGCAAGCCCACCGTGGTGGCCGACCCGGATGGCCGCATTGCCGAGATCTACAAGCAGATTGCCCGCCGCGTGGCGGTCAAGATCGCGGAACAGGCCAAGGAAATGAGCGGCAAGTTCCCGAATATCGTCGTGCAAAACACTTGATCAAGGCTTGATCTGAGCCTATTGCGCCACCCTGAAAAGAGCGGATAATCCGCTCTTTTCGTTTTCCCAGACCCGGATCGCCCTGACATGAGCATCAAATCGGACAAGTGGATACGCCGTATGGCGGAGCAGCACGGCATGATCGAGCCCTTCGAGCCCGATCTGGTGCGCGAGGTCGACGGTCGCAAGATCGTGTCCTACGGCACTTCCAGCTACGGCTACGATATTCGCTGTGCGCCGGAGTTCAGGGTGTTCACCAATATCAACTCGACCATTGTCGACCCCAAGAATTTCGATCCGAATTCCTTTGTCGAAATGAATGGCGACCACTGCATCATTCCGCCGAATTCGTTCGCACTGGCGCGTACGGTGGAGTACTTCCGCATTCCGCGCAGCGTGCTCACCATTTGTTTGGGCAAGAGCACCTACGCCCGCTGCGGCATCATCGTCAATGTGACGCCCTTCGAGCCGGAATGGGAGGGCTATGTGACGCTGGAGTTCTCCAACACCACCCCGCTGCCCGCCAAGATCTATGCGGGCGAAGGTTGTGCGCAGGTGTTGTTTTTCGAGTCGGATGAGGTCTGCGAGACCTCGTACAAGGACCGTGGCGGCAAGTACCAAGGCCAGGTCGGTGTAACCTTGCCGAAGATCTGACGACGACCGACGCTGCACTGTAAGGTGCGCGTTTTACCTTAGCAATTTTTATCGGGACCCGATTTTGCAATCGGGTCTTTGCCTTTCAGGAGCAGCCAATGCGCTTCCATTTCCCCATCATCATCATCGACGAAGACTTCCGTTCGGAGAACGCTTCGGGCCTCGGCATCCGCGCGCTGGCGGAAGCCATCGGCAAAGAGGGCCTGGAGGTGATCGGCGTCACCAGCTACGGGGATCTGACCTCCTTCGCGCAGCAGCAGAGCCGCGCTTCCGCCTTCATCCTCTCGGTTGACGATGAGGAGCTGGCAATGGAGGAAGAGGAAACCATCGCCGAGCTGCGCGCCTTCGTCGAGGAGATTCGCTACAAGAATGCGGAAATTCCAATCTTCCTGCACGGCGAGACGCGCACTTCGCGGCATATCCCGAACGACATCCTGCGCGAACTGCATGGCTTCATTCACATGTACGAAGACACGCCGGAGTTCATCGCCCGCCACGTCGTGCGCGAAGCCAAGGCCTATGTCGACTCGCTGCCGCCGCCGTTTTTCCGCGCCCTGACCGACTACGCCGCCGACGGCTCCTACTCCTGGCACTGCCCCGGGCACTCCGGCGGCGTGGCTTTCCTCAAGTCGCCGGTGGGACGCATGTTCCATCAGTTCTTCGGCGAGAACATGCTGCGCGCCGACGTGTGCAACGCGGTCGAGGAACTTGGCCAATTGCTCGACCATACCGGTCCGGTGGCCGCGTCCGAACGCAATGCCGCGCGTATCTTCAATGCCGACCATCTGTACTTCGTTACCAACGGCACCTCGACCTCGAACAAGATCGTGTGGCACTCGACCGTTGCCCCCGGCGATATCGTGCTGGTCGACCGCAACTGTCACAAGTCCATCCTGCACGCCATCATGATGACCGGGGCGATCCCGGTGTTCCTGATGCCGACACGCAACAACTACGGCATCATCGGCCCGATCCCCAAGGATGAATTCAAGTGGGAAAACATCCAGCAGAAGATCGCTAACCATCCCTTTGCCAGCAAATGCAAGGGCAAGCCGCGTGTGTTGACTATCACGCAGAGCACCTACGATGGCATTCTTTACAACGTTGAGGACATCAAGACAGAACTCGACGGCAAGATCGACACCCTGCATTTCGACGAAGCCTGGTTGCCGCACGCCGCCTTCCACGACTTCTATGGCGACTACCATGCCATCGGCGCCGACCGTCCGCGCTGCAAGGAGTCCATGGTCTTCTCCACGCAGTCCACGCACAAGCTGCTGGCAGGCCTGTCGCAGGCTTCGCAGATCCTGGTACAGGACGCGCAGCACAACAAGCTTGACCGCGACGTATTCAACGAGGCCTACCTGATGCATACCTCGACCTCGCCGCAGTACGCCATCATCGCCTCGTGCGACGTGGCTGCTGCCATGATGGAAGCCCCGGGCGGCACTTCGCTGGTCGAGGAGTCGCTGACCGAAGCGCTCGACTTCCGCCGCGCCATGCGCAAGGTGGCCGAAGAATGGGGCAGCGACTGGTGGTTCAAGGTGTGGGGGCCGGACGACCTGTCCGAAGAAGGCCTGGAAGAGCGCGACAGCTGGATGCTGAAGCCGGGCGAGCGCTGGCACGGTTTCGGCAATCTTGCCGACGGCTTCAATCTGCTCGACCCGATCAAGGCCACCATCATCACCCCGGGCCTGGATGTCGATGGCGACTTCGCCGAAGAGTCCGGCATTCCCGCTGCCATCGTCACCAAATACCTGGCCGAGCACGGCGTTATCGTCGAGAAATGCGGCCTCTACTCCTTCTTCATCATGTTCACCATCGGCATCACCAAGGGCCGCTGGAACACCCTGGTGACCGCGCTGCAGCAGTTCAAGGACGATTACGACAAGAACCAGCCGCTGTGGAAGGTGCTGCCTGAGTTCGTCGCCAAGCATCCGCGCTATGAGCGCATGGGCCTGCGCGACCTGTGCCGGCAGATTCACGACGTCTACAAGAGCAACGACGTGGCGCGTCTGACCACCGAGATGTATCTTTCGAACATGGAGCCGGCCATGAAACCGTCGGACGCCTTCGCCAAGATGGCCCACCGCGAGATCGAACGGGTTGCCATCGACGACCTCGAAGGCCGCATCACCGCCATGCTGGTGACGCCTTATCCGCCGGGTATTCCGTTGCTGATCCCGGGCGAGCGTTTCAACAAGACCATCGTGAGCTACCTCAAGTTCGCCCGCCACTTCAACGAGCGCTTCCCCGGTTTCGAGACGGACGTCCATGGTCTGGTCAAGGCCGACGGTGCCGGCAATCTCGGTTACTACGTGGATTGCGTGAAGAACTGAGCATCATCCGGCCGCCTTTGCGGCCGGGTTCCCGTCAGTGCTTGCCAGCGCGGTAAGCGAAGCAGGCAGGCTATGCCTGCCCAAGCGGCACCCCGCAGGACTGATTTAAATGTGAACATTGCCGGCCGGACTTGCAATATTCATTGATTTTGCTGCGATTTCTGCACTAGAATTGCCCTCAATCAGGCTTGGGGGGAGGGCTATGAGATTGCGGAGAGGCCGACTTGTGTTGGCGTTCGCCTGTGCGTTGTTAACATGGCAGGCGCAGGCAGCAGATGATCTATTGCGTCAGGGAGCCGAGCTGATCAAGGCCGGTAAGGGCCAGCAGGCCTATGCCCTGCTGGAACCGCAGGAAAGCGCGCGCGCCGGCGACAAGGATTTCGACCTACTGCTCGGTATCGCCGCGCTTGATGTGGGGCAGAACACCCGCGCGATATTCGCCCTTGAGCGCGTGCTCGCCGTAGACCCGAACAATGCCCGCGCCCGTGCGGAGCTCGCTCGCGCTTATTTGGGCACCGGCGAGACCCAGTCGGCGCGGACCGAACTTCAGAATGCCAAGCGGCTAGGCGTCCCTGCCAGTGTCGAACAAACCATAGACTCCATGCTGTCAGCAGTTGATCGCCTGGAGAACCAGGGCAAAACGCTCGTACGCGGTTATATCGAGGGCGCTTTCGGCTATGACTCCAACGTCAATGCTGGCCCCCGCATCAGCGAAGTGGCCGTTCCCGCTTTTGGCAACCTGCCCTTGCTTTTGTCGCCAGCAAGTCGCGAAACCGATGCCTGGTTCGCCAGTCTTGGTGGGGGCATCAACTTTGTGTCGCCGCTTAACAACCAGCTTGCCGTAACCGGCGGTCTGTCCGGAACCCAGCGCTGGAACGCCGGTGAGTCGGCGACTAATACGACCGGCATCGACAGCAATCTTGGCCTGAGCTACCAGGAAGGTAAGAACGTCTATTCACTGGCGGCGCAATACAACACCCTGCGTGTCGCCAATGATGGCTTCCGTAATGCCCTGGGCTTCTCGGGGCAGTGGCAACACAATATCGACGCGCGTAATCAGATCAGTGCATTCGTGCAATATGCCGACCTGAGTTATCCAGACCAGTCCGTGCGCGATGCCGACCGCTGGGTTGAAGGCATAGGTTATGCGCATGCTTGGCGCGATGGCCTGGTCGCTTATGCCAGCGCCTATCTGTTGCAGGAAAATCTGCAGAACAAACAGACGGCACCCTGGCTCGGCCTCGACGGCTATGGCCTCAGAGTCGGGGCGCAACAACGCCTGAGCGACAACCTGACCTTGTATGGCAGCCTCGCGTATGAATCGCGTCGGCATGATGCGGCGGATCCGAGCTTTCTGCGGACGCGCAAGGACGAGCAGATCATCGCCGGGCTGAGCCTCAGTTACCAGCTAAAGAAGGACCTTCGGGTCAGCGGCCAATACACTTACATCGACCAAGGTTCGAATATCGATATCTACGAGTATGACCGCAATATCGTTTCGGTCACGCTCCGCCAGGATTTCTGACCGCCGTTCGCCAGACAGGGGTAGCCCTATGCATGCGCAATTCCGACTCAAAAATCATCTGCTGCTGCTCGCGCTGGCTGCGGCATATCCGGCCGTCAGCCATGCTGCGGGAGCCGCCCGCGTCGAGTTTGCCAGCGGCAATGTGCTTGCCGTGTCGTCCGCGGGTGCGGAGCGCGCGCTGAGCCGCGGCGCCGAACTTGCAACAGGGGAGACGATCCGTACCGGCGACAATGCCCGCGCGCAGTTACGTTTCAGCGATGGCGCGATGATGTCGCTACAACCGCAGACCGAGTTCCGCATTGACAGCTACAACTATAATGGCAAGACAGACGGCGAAGAAAAAGGGTTCTTCAGCCTCATCAAGGGTGGCTTGCGCACGATCACTGGGCTGATCGGCAAGGGCCAGCGCGACAACTATCGCGTCAACACCGCGGTTGCCACCATAGGTATACGCGGCACCGAGTACTCGGCGCAATTTTCCGGTGGCCAGGACGGCGTACTCAATCTTTCAACCGGCGAAGGCCGGGTCGAGGTGTGCAATGCCGGTGGCTGCGTGATTGTCGCAGGCGGTGAGTCGGCCATTGTGACGGGCACTTCTACCCCAACGATCACAGCGGTGAAGCCGACTTTGTCGGCTGCGCCGGTAACCAGCCAGCCGCCCAGTGAGCTGACTTACTCCGCGGTAGAGAACGTTAACAGCAGCGGCCAGACAACGGCGCTTGCGTCGACTGCGCCCATGATTTCCGGGCCTGGATTCATGCTTGTGGGCGCAGGGCAGTACGACTCTTCGACCCTGGCGAGTTACTTTGAATCCGGCACGGCGACATTCGACGGCGCATCCCGCCTGACGAAGTTCGTTGATGCTTTCTCCACCCTTCAGGCCACGACCATCGGTAGTACGTTCACGATAGATGGAGTGCTGGGCTGGGGCGTCTGGAGCAGCGGGACCCAAGACGCGGGCTATGGACTGACACCGCTGACCGATATCCATTACGTTGTCGGTAAGCCGACCGGCAGCGCCGAGCTGAGCGCATTGGCGCTGGGCAGCGTCACTGCGACTTATTCCCTTATCGGCTACACGGCGCCTACTTCAAACTTGGTCGGCGGTGTGGGCTCGAACGTGCAGGCTGCCCTGTCCGTCAACTTCGGCACCGCGACATCGACGCTCTCTGTTTCGACCGATTTTGCGGGAACCAACTACAGCGCTAGCAACGTAACAGCATCGCTGAATCTATCGACAGGCAAGATGGCCGGCAGTAGTGGTTCGCTGTCCTACGCCGGCTTCGTGGCAGGTGCGAACGCTTCGCACGCGGGTATTGCCTACACCCTCGATGCGAGTGCCAGCGGCACGCTGTCCGGCGCCCTGGCTTTCAAGAAGCAGTAGCCCCAGCTTTTTCCGCCTGCAGCCATGCGACATAGGTTTGGCAAGCCGCTTCACCCGCAAACTCAAGAGCGCTGGCTCGCGCCTGCTGCTGCAGTCGCGTTCGGAGACTTTGATCTTGGCGAATGAGGGCGCAGTATTCCCAAGCCTCTTCCTGGGCCGAGAACAGATAACCATTTTCACCATTCCGTATCCAGTCCGCATAGCCGCCGTTGACGTCGGCGACGACAGCTAGGCCGCACATAAGCGCCTCCATAATGACGCGCCCAGCCGCCTCATAAGTGCTTGGATCCGTCCTGTAAAAAAACACATCAAGGCTATGCAGAAAAGCCACGGGGGGCTCTGCATTAAGGGGCAGCAGCGCTATCTGTGGGTGAGCTCCGATAGCCGAAGCCAGGCAGCTACCGCCCATGATCCTGATCTGTGTACCGCTCCAGGCCAGCATACGATAGAGCGATGGATCGTCCGGATGGTGTTTTTCGGGCGCGTCGCGCGACATACGGCCGATCGTGAAGGCGGGCGGCCTTTGTGCGGCGGGGGTGTAGGTATCTTGATCGATCAGTATTGGCGTGATGACACCTGGCAAGCCGGAAGCGTCCTTCAAGCGCTGGCTGACGAAGACCAGTTCGGGCTTTGGCAGGGTGGGCCGCTCAAGCGCCGTCAACGTTGCGCACAAGCTTGCGGAGTCGAGTAGATTGCAAATGAGGATGAGGCGTTTGGGGCGGACATGATCTATCCACGGGTGCAGGGAGACCCAGGTGCCGAGAATGATCAGCGTACCGCCGCGCGGTATTTGCCCGCTGAAGGGAGCAATTGCCTTTCCCCCCAAGCGCGTGACCTGGTCGGTTTCAGTGTCGCTCCAGAGGGCCACTTTTGCTCCATGCTTGCGCAGCAGAGAACACAGTGCCTGGGCGTGATGTTCATTGCCACGCGTTTCCCGCAGTGTCGTAACAATGTGGAACGGACTGTTTGGGCTGGACATGGCGGGATTGTAGCTTCTATAGGAAAACTGAATGAAGGATCACCGCATGGCGGCGACACATGGTGCACTTGAGCTTCTGACGGCCGAGCTCTGGCAGATGCGCAGCCTGCCCGAAGGCAGCATCATTGGCGCTTTCAGCCTCGGCTGCCGCCTCCACCAGATGCAGCAGCCGGAAGCGGCACTGGCTGCATTCGAGATGGCAACCCGCCATTTGCCTGATCACTTGGCCGCTTGGCATGCGGTTGCCGCCTTGCGCTTGGAGCTGAAACTGCCCCGCGGCGCCTTGCAGGCGTGCAACGAAGCTTTGCAGATCAATTCGGATGATCCTGACACGCTTTTTCATACTGGCGTTGTGCTCCAGCAACTGCAGGATTTTTCGGCGGCAGTGCACGCCTATAGGCAGGCGCTCGACCGGCGCCACGATCACTACGGTGCGCTACGGAACCTGCCGCATATGCTGCTACGAACAGAGAATGCGGACGCCGCCATCGCAGCTGCCCAAGCCGCAATTTCGGCCTATCCGGAAGACGCCGACATGCATTACAACCTTGGTGATATCCATCTCGGCTTCGCCGATGCCGCCCTCGCCAAGGTAGCATTCGCAAACGCGCTTGCACTCAGGCCGGACTTTCATCAGGCCCGCTATGCACTGGGTATCGCCTTGGCCATTGAGGGCGATGTGGCCGCCGCATATCGAGAGCGGCGGCAGGCACTGGCGGCTGCTCCAGGCCTGCTGCATAGCTACCAGAGCCCCCTCGTGCATGATGTGTGTCAGGGGAGTAACGACTGCAGCCCGGAGCGCGTCGCCTTGATTGCCCGCATGGCGGCCTTGTACAACTGTGATTGGGCGGCCTTTGACCAGACGACGGCGTTGTTCACATCACTTATCGAGGGGGGGGAAGATTTTGCTCCGCTTTCCAGCCCTGAATTCCCCTATCTCTCCCTGCTGCTTCCCATAGCGGCGGAAAGCCGGCAGCGACTGGCGCGTCAGGTCACCCAGCGGGTTTGTGCCGACCTTGCGGAGCTGAGGCTGCCAAGGCAGGCGAGCGCCCCTCGCCAGCGATTGACGATAGGGTATATCTCTGCCGACTTCAGGGCGCACCCGATGACATGGTTGCTGGGCTCGATCTATGCACGCCATGATCGTAACAAGTTCCGCGTGTACGCCTACTCGGTCGGCCCGCCTTGTTCCGACCCCGAGCGGGCGCTTGTCGAATCGAGCGTGGATGGTTTCAGGGACATGCATCGCCGCCCGGCCGAACTTATCGCGCACCGGATTGCCGATGATGGCGTAGACATTTTGATCGACCTGTCGGGCTATACGCTCAACGCACGGCCCGAAGTATTGGCCTTGCGCCCGGCCCCCCTGCAAGTCAGCTACCTTGGTTTCCTCGGCACGCTGGGTGCTGGCCATATTGACTACACGCTGCTCGACAGAGACTGCATGCCGGCAGCACAAAGACCTTACTGGGACGAGTCCATCGTCTATCTGAGTGACACCTCAATCTATTGCGAGCGGCATGGGACGACAGCTGCGCCGCAGAGTCGATCGGACTATGGGCTGCCGGATGAGGGGTTTGTCCTGTGTGCGCTGCACATGCCCCGCAAAATTGACCGCATGGCCTTCGATCTGTGGTTGGCGCTGCTCAAGGAAATCCCGGAGGCCGTGCTGTGGTTGCTTAGCCAGAATCCCGCACAGCAAGAAGCGGTGACGGATTACGCCCAAGCCAGGGGCATAGAGTCCGCACGGCTGGTGTTTGCAAAGTTCTTAGATAGACCCGAGCATCTGGCTCGATACCGGCATGCGGATGTCTTTCTGGACACCTTGGTTTTCAACGGGCATACCACGGTGATTGATGCATTGAGCATGGGCGTGCCGGTCGTCGCTTTACCCGGCGATGCGCCGTGCGCGCGCGGGGCTGCCAGCATTCTGCGGGCGCACGGCGTGCCTGAGCTGATTGCGACGTCTGAGGCAGACTACAAGGCGATTGTGCGTCGGCTGCATGCCGATGCGGAATGGCGGAGCAGGATGCGGGCGCGCGTTGCAGATGATGCCGGCAGCCGCCTTTTCTGTCCCGATCAGCGCGTGCGTGAAATCGAGACCGCCTACGAGATGATGTGGACACGCCATCTGGCGGGCTTGCCGCCGACGGACTTCGATGTGCCGCCTGTGGCGGCGCCTAGCGGCGGATATAGCTGACGAAGTCGAATTCGAGTCCGGATTCGCTGCGGTGGCAATCGCGGTAGAGC
This sequence comes from Rhodocyclaceae bacterium, assembly GCA_035565355.1. Classification (GTDB taxonomy): domain Bacteria; phylum Pseudomonadota; class Gammaproteobacteria; order Burkholderiales; family Rhodocyclaceae. The sequence goes on along the minus strand of DATMSM010000061.1, from coordinate 573 downwards.
TGCTGCCAGTCTTCCGGCATGAATTCCGGGAAGGTCGTATCGCCGTCGAAGGCCTGATGGATCTCGGTCAGTTCAAGGCCGTCGGCATCGGCGATGGCTTCGCGGTAGAGTTGGCCGCCGCCGATGATGAAGAATTTCTCGGCGTTGGGGCAGGCACGGTGCGCGCTGGCGATGGAGGCGAAGATTTCGGCGCCCGGGGCGACGTAGTCGGGATTGCGCGTAATCACGATATTGCGGCGATTCGGCAGCGGGCGGAATTTTTCCGGTAGCGACTCCCAGGTACGCCGCCCCATGACCACGACGTGGCCGTTGGTCAGTTCGCGGAAGTGCTTCAGGTCTTCGGGCAGGTGCCAGGGCATGGCGCCGCTGCCGTCCGCCTCGCTGCGGCCGATGACGCCGTTCGATGCGACGCAGGCGATGAGGATGATCTGGGGATTGTGTTCGGACATGATGCGTGGGTCTATAGCGAACGATAGAGTTGAATATACGCCTGTGCCGGCTGGCTCCAGCTGTTATCTACGGCCATGCCGTTCTTCTGCAACTGGCGCCATAGCCGCGGGCGCGGCCACAGGG
>DATMSM010000060.1:0-9495 GCA_035565355.1 Rhodocyclaceae bacterium | reverse complement strand
TGTTCTGTGCCGGCCAAGCGCCGGCCCAGAACAGGCCACTCCAGTCTCAGTGCTTGTGGTGCATATGCATATCGTGGACTTCCGCCTTGGGCTGAAGCTCCAGCACCGCAGCGGGGGTCTTGGATCTGGGTGCATTCGGGGCCGGGATGTCATGCCAGTCGATGCGGCCTTGTTCACAGAGCTGACTGGTCTTCCAGTACAACTTGCCGGCCTCCTCGGGCAGTTTGGCAAAGACCACGAACTCATCGTAATGATCGGGCGGCAGATAGTCGTCTGCTGACTTTGCGGTCCAGCGGATCTCGCTGACATCTTCTGCCACCGTACGACCGTGGCTGACATAAGGCTTGGCCAGCACCTTGCGCTCGATATCGATGCGCCAACCCGGCTTGGGCATCGGTTTCGCGCCCTGCACGCCGTCTGGAATGGTCACGACGATCTGCTTCACGGGTGAACCGTCGCAGCCGTGGCCGACGCGCAGGGCACCGCGGTAATAGCTGCCGACCGGCGCGGCCTGGACATCCAGCACGATATGCGCGTGCGCGTTCATGCTTGTGGACAGGACACACAGTGCAGCAATGGAAACAAAAATTTTCATGAGTCTTCTCCTGAACGATTTAATGACGCCACTGAATGCCGGCATAGAGGGAACGCCCATCCCCGGGCAGATAGACGGCCGGGTCGGTGCTGGGTGCATTGAAGTTGCGCACCACGGAAGTGGTCGCTGCATATTTCTTGTCGCCGAGATTACGTGCCTCGACAAACCATGACATGCCCTTGTTCAGTTGCTGCCCGAGCTTGAAACCGAAGATGGCGTAGCCGGGTGCGGCCGTGCTGTTGACCATGTCGACCTGCGTGCGGCTCGCCGCTTCTAGGGTGGGGCCCAGGTAATAAGCAGCGTGGCGGTAAACCAGCTCGGCACGCAGCAGAGCCTTGGGTACGCCGGGCAGGCGGTTGTTGCCGAAATTCGTATCGTCGTCAAAGCGGAAGCGGTTGAGCAGCAGATTGCTGCGCCACTCCAGATTTGCGGGCAGGCGCGCGGTCAGGCCGAGCTCAACGCCAGCATGCACGGTGTTGTCGGCATTCACGGTCTGCGGCATGACAAAAGCCGAGTTGCCGGCGGCGAACACCTGGGTCTGCAGCAACTCGTCCTTGAGGCGCGCGTGATAGAAGGACACATCCCAATCCACATGCTTGCTCTGCCCGCGGCTGCCGAATTCCAGTGTGGTGCCGCGCTGGGCACGGTTGAGATTGGGCGCCGCGCCGCCGGTCAGCTCGCCGAATGACGGTGGCTCGTAGCTGCGCGAGAGATTGGCGAACAGCTGCACATCGCGGCTCTGCTGATACAAGAGACCGAGCTTGGGACTGCTGCCGCTGTAGCGCTGATCGAAGCTCTCGTCCTGTCCCGGCGTGAAGAACTCGTCCCTGCTCCTGCGCTGCGCACGCGTGTATTGCAGACCGGCGATCAGGGTGAGCTTGTCGTCAAGGCGCAGACGATCTTCGATATAGACCTCGATATTGCTGGCGACCTGATAGAGCTTGTTGCGTCGCGCACCGCGCTGGCCGCCGACATTGGCGTAACGATCGTCATGCGTGGTCCCGCGGGACGGAGCAAAGCCGACGATCAGCTCGTTATCGCGACCGAGCAGGCGGCCCTGGCTGACGTAGCGCAAGTCCAGGCCGTAGTCCTGATTCTGCTGGTCGAGCACCTGAAAGATGGGGTGAAACAAGGTCTTGTCGGCGAACCAGGCGCCGACTTCAAGGCGCGATTCGCCGAAGCGCATTGTGGTTTTATTGGCTAGCCGAATCTGGTCGATATCGCGCTTCTGGTTGCCGCTGACACTGCCCAGATTGGCCTGGCGCGGATTTTCCCGCAGTTGGGCCCAGGTCAGATTGCCCGGCAGTTCAGAGTTGCTGCTGGCATAGCCGAGATAGAAACGCGTTTCGATATCTGGGCTGATACGGTAGCCGACATTGCCGTTCAGGCGCTGCGTACTTTGCCCGGCATGATCGCGAAAGCCGTTCTGCTCGAAGCTCGATGCACTCAGGAAATAATCCGCATCGCCGCTCACGCCGCCGCTGGCAACCCCCAGGCGCTGATAGCCGAAACTGCCGAACTCGCCGCGCAGCTCCAGGCCCGGTGCGGTGTGACCGGTCGGTGAAACATAGTTGATCGCGCCGCCCAGGGTCGAGCTGCCGTAGCGCAAGGCATTGGCGCCGCGATAGACCTCGACATAGCGCGTCGAAAGCGGCTCGATGGCCTGGAAATCAGCGCTGCCGTCGGCCAGATTCATGGGTACGCCGTCCTGCATAAGCTTGATGCCGCGCATATGAAAAGTGCGCTGCAGACCGGAGCCGCGAATGGACAAGCGGCTTTCCTCAGCGCCGAAGCGCGATTGCGCCAGTACGCCGGTCGCCAGTCCGAGAGTGTCGCTGAAGGTCGATACGCGGCCTTCGCGATAGGTTTCGGCATCGACGATGCCGGCGCCGCCAGCAATCAGAGACATCTCCTGCCGGGCCTGTTCGATGTCCGGCTGAGTGGAAGAGGCTTCCGGCCTTGCGCTGACCTGGACCTCGGGGAGTACGGTACTTTGCTGTGCATGTACCGGGAAAACAGCAAGCAATGCCAGCGCCACAGGCGCCAGCTTGAAATGGGTGTACATGATTCATCCTGTCCTGGCGACCTTTTGAGGCCACCGGCTGTTACGGTTAGACCGTTCGCGGAGCGAACGACGCAGCGCTACAGCGCCCGACCCGGCTACGGCAGGTCAGGCGTGGGACAGGACGGGGGGTGCGCGCGGTGGCGCATGCAGGGGGATGATTTGCTGCGGCAGCGCGACATGGAGGGGCGGCAACTGCAGCCGTTCGGGCTCGACGCGCACGTCAGCCGATAGTGCTTGCGACTCGGTCGCCAGCAGCCCGCCACCCACATAGCACAGGAGGCAGTGTTCAGCACTGAGCTGATGCGCTGTCGAGGGCATTTCGCCCCCGCTGTGCTGGACCTTCTTGATGCCCTGCGCGGTACAGATTTCGGTCCATACCGTGTCCGCACTGCCTACGCCGGCTTGTGCCAGCGACGGGAAAAGCAGCCCCCACAGCAGCACGAATAGTGCAAGCAGGCTGGTACGACGCTGGGAATGTCGGGCGCGGACAAAGTGCATGGCGAGACGATTGTAGCAGCGCCGCCAAGCCGGTCTGCCGGACAAATTGCCCAGGCGGCGCCCTACAGCGCCTGACCGTTGCGTATCAGCCCCACTGCCAGCCCTTCTATCACCAGGCTTGCATCAACCGGAATGGGCGCGTAGTCCGGATTCTCGGCCAGCAGCACCATCTTGCCGTCGCGCCGGGACAGACGCTTGACGGTCACTTCGTCGCCCAAGCGCGCCACCACGATCTGCCCGTCGCGGGCCTCAGCGGTTTTATGCACGGCCAGCAAGTCGCCGTCGAGGATGCCGACGCCGGTCATGCTGTTGCCGCGCACCTGCAACAGGTAGTCGGCGCGAGGATTGAAGAGGCTGCCGTCGATATGCACGCGGCCCCGTTGATTCTCCGTCGCCAGCAAAGGGCTGCCCGCCGCGACCGAGCCGATCAGGGGCAGACCGAGTTGCTCAACCAGGCGAATGCCGCGCGCCGCACCGGGCTCGAGGACGATGTTGCCCTTCTTTGCCAGCGCCTTGAGATGCTCTTCCGCCGCGTTCGCCGAGGCAAAACCGAAGGCATTGGCGATTTCGGCACGCGTGGGCGGCGCACCCAGAACCTCCAGAGTGCTGCGGATGAAGTCGAGGATTTCGCGTTGCCGCGGGGTCAGGCCATCCTTGCCGACCGGGGAAGAAGTGCGCGCCATGAGCTTGCTCCGAATTGGATAACTGTATTTTTATACAGTATTCGAAACAAAATCAAGTCCCAGCAGCAATTTACTGAAATATAACGATTAAGCTCTTGCGGAAATTTCTGGCCAGGCCTTCTTGAGGTAATAACCCATGGACCACAGGGTCAGGACCGCGGCAACAAAGATCAGCACCCTGCCCACCTGCATCACATCCACCCCCCACAGCGGAGCGCCGTAGAGCAGCATGGGAATTGCGATCATCTGCGCCGCCGTCTTCAGCTTGCCGATGAAGGACACGGCCACGCTCTTGGCGGCGCCGATCTTGGCCATCCACTCGCGCAGCGCGGAAATCGCGATTTCGCGGCCGATGATGATGAAGGCGATCAGCGTATTGGTACGGTCGTACTCGACCAGAATGATCAGCGCAGCGCCGACCATAAGCTTGTCGGCCACCGGATCGAGGAAGGCGCCGAAGGCCGAGGTCTGGTCGAGTTTTCGCGCCAGCCAGCCGTCGAACCAGTCGGTGATGGCGGCGAACACGAAAATCACGGTGGCGATCAGGTTCTGTTCATGCAGGGTAAACCAGCCTTGCGGCGTATAGAACACCCCCACGATCACGGGGATGCACAGCATGCGGAACCAGGTGAGCAGATTAGGAATATTGACCGACATTGGGGCTAGGATCAGTGCAGCTCGTTATAGATTTCTTGCGCCAGTGTACGGCTAATTCCGTCCACGCGGCATAAATCTTCGACAGTGGCGGCGAGAACGCCCTGCAAACCGCCGAAGTGGGCCAAAAGCTTCTTGCGCCGCGTCGGGCCGACGCCCGCCACATCCTCCAGCTTCGAATGGCCGCGCGCCTTGGCGCGGCGGGTTCTATGGCCGGCGATGGCAAAACGGTGCGCTTCGTCGCGGATTTCCTGGATCAAATGGAAGCCCGCATTATCCATGGGCAGATGCAAAGGCAGCGGATTGCCGTGCACAAACAGGGTTTCGAGGCCCGGCTTACGATCCTCGCCCTTGGCCACGCCGACACTTTGCAGATGCTCCAGGCCCAGCTCGGTGAATACCTCGCGCGCCACGCCATGCTGGCCCTTGCCGCCGTCGATCAGGATCAGGTCGGGAGCCAGCGCATCGCCACTTGCCACTTTCTCATAGCGCCGGGTCAGGGCCTGGCGCATCGCCGCATAGTCGTCGCCGGGCGTAATGCCGCTGATATTGAAACGACGGTATTCGCTGTTCTTCATGGCGCCGTCTATGCACACTACGCAGGACGCGACCGTGCCCTCGCCCTGCGTATGGCTGATGTCGAAACACTCGATACGCGCCGGCAGATCGGCCAGATCAAGCGCCTCGCGCAAGGCTTCAAGCCTGGCGCCGGAGCGAATGGCGGCCTGGCGACGGGCTTCGATCGCCAGCTGTGCGTTCTTCTCGGCCATGTTCAGCCAGGCGCGTTCCATCTCGTTGCGTGGCAAGGCAACGCTCACTTTATGCTCGGTGGCTTCGAACACCGCTGCCACCTGCTCGGCAATGTCATGGGCCACCAGCACGCGCAGCGGCGGCGGATGCAACAGGTAGTGCTGCTCGATGAAAGCAATCAGGCCCTCGGCTTCGTCGCCATTGAGACCGGCGGATACGCCCTTGGGAAACTGCGCCCGGTCGCCCATGTGCTGCCCGCTACGCACCATGGCCAGATTGATGCATAGCGCATCCTGGCCGGCAACGGCGGCGATGATGTCCACATCCTCGTCGCCGGTGGAGCTGACGAACTGCTTGTGCAGCACGGATTGCAGCGCGCGGATCTGGTCGCGCCACTGCGCCGCTTCCTCGAAGCGCATGGCTTCGGCAGCAGCCTGCATCTTGACGGTCAGGTCGTCGATGACCTCGCCATGCTTGCCGCGCAGGAACAGGTCGGCCATGCGCACATCCTGGGCGTAATCCTCCTTAGAGATCAGTCCCACGCATGGCGCCTTGCAGCGCTTGATCTGGTACAGCAGACAGGGCCGCGAACGGTTGCGGAATACCGCCTCCTCACAGGTGCGCAGAAGAAAGGTCTTCTGGATCAGCTGTATGCTTTCACGCACCGCCAGCCCGCTGGGAAAAGGCCCGAAGTACTTCGCCTTCTTGTCGAAGCCGCCGCGATGATAGGCCAGACGCGGAAACTCGTTGGCCGTGAGGCTGATGTAAGGGTAGGACTTGTCGTCGCGGAACAGGATGTTGTATTTCGGCGCGAGCTTCTTGATCAGCGTGTTCTCAAGAATCAGCGCCTCCGCTTCCGAGCGCGTCGCCGTCGTCACCACATTCGCCACCTGCTGCAGCATCAGGGCGATGCGCGGGCTGTGACCGGTCTTCTGGAAATAGGAGCTGACCCGCCGCTTGAGGTTCTTGGCCTTGCCGACATACAGCACCGCTTCCTCGGCATCGAGCATGCGATAGACGCCGGGATCCTCGGTCAAGGTGGCGAGGAAGGCCTTGGCGTCAAAAGTGGGCACCGCCGCTTTGTCGGGCTTGGCGGGGGCTGAGTCGGGGCTTGGGTCTGTCATTACCGTCTTGAAAAACACGCGAAGCGGATAGAATCCACCTCTTTCTGCGGCGATGTTAGCACGCCCCATTTTCCTGCCTTCATGAGCGTTCAGCCCAGTTCCTTCCGGCCCGATTGCGACCTCTTCTGCCGCGTCATCGACAACTACGGCGACATCGGCGTGTGCTGGCGGCTGGCGCGGCAGCTGCATGATGAGCATGGCTGGCAGGTGCGGCTGTGGGTGGATGACATCGCCGCCTGCGTGCAATTGGTGCAAGACGACATCCCCGCCGGCATCCGCGTGCTGGCGTGGCCCAGCGACTTTCCTGCAGCCCAGCCGGCGCCTGTCGTGATCGAGGCCTTTGCCTGTGACTTGCCGGACAGCTATCTCGCCGCCATGGTCGCCGCACCACGGCCGCCGGTCTGGCTCAATCTTGAATATCTATGCGTGGAGGACTGGGGGCCGGGCTTTCATCTGCAGCCTTCGCCGCATCCGCGTCTGCCGCTGACCAAGTATTTTTTCGTGCCGGGCATACTCCCGGGCAGCGGCGGCATTTTGCGCGAAACCGGGCTGTTGGCGCGCCAGGCCGGTTTCGACCGCGAGGCCGCGCGGCGCACCTATGCTGAGGACATAAGCGGTCTGTGGGTTTTCCTGTTCTGCTACGACAACCCCGCCCTGCCCTGGCTGCTCGATATCTGGGCCGAAGGCACAAGTACGCTTCATTGCCTGGTCAGCGCCGGCAAGGCGCAGCGACAGGTCGCCGACTGGCTGGGGCAGACGCTCAATCCCGGCGATACAGTTGCACGCGGCAAGCTGCAACTGCATGCGTTGCCCTTCGTGCCGCAAATGGATTTCGATCCGCTGCTGTGGACCTGCGACCTCAATTTCGTGCGCGGCGAGGATTCCCTCTGTCGCGCCCTGTGGACGGCACTGCCCTTTGTCTGGCATATCTACCCGCAGCAAGAAGACGCGCACCACGCCAAACTGGCCGCCTTCCATCGCCATTACAAGGCGCCGCCCACGCTGTCCGCCTTCAATCATTTGTGGAACGGCATCTCCCCATCCAACCGGCAAACGCTCGGCGCGGCATGGCAGGCACTGGCAGGCGAATTACCGGCACTTAAACGGCACGCCGAGGAAGGCCGCAGCGAGCTGGAGGATCGGGGCACGCTTTGCGAAGATTTGCTGCGTTTCTGCAAGGAATCAGGGAATTAATTGATCAGGAGCCTAGCTTTTCCCGGGGAAAACCGGTTAAAATTTCGGGCTTCACTTCACTCACCCATTCGAGCAAGCGCATCATGAAAATCGCACAGGAACTCCGCGCCGGTAACGTCATCGTCGTCAGCGGCAACCCGCTGGTCGTGCAGAAGACCGAATACAACAAGTCCGGCCGCAACGCCGCCGTGGTCAAGATGAAGATGAAGAATCTGCTGACCGGCGCTCCCAGCGAAGCCGTCTACAAGGCTGACGACAAGTTCGAAACCGTCCAGCTTGAGCGCAAGGAAGTCAGCTACTCCTACTTCAGCGATCCGGCCTATGTCTTCATGGATACCGACTACAACCAGTACGACGTCGACGGCGAAAACATGACCGACGCGCTCAAGTACCTCGAAGACGGCATGGCTTGTGAAGTCGTGTTCTACGAAGGCAAGGCCATCTCGGTCGAACTGCCGAACAGCGTGGTGCGTGAGGTCATTTACACCGAGCCGGCCGTCAAGGGCGACACCTCGGGCAAGGTCATGAAGCCGGCCAAGTTGTCCACCGGTTTCGAACTGCCGGTTCCGCTCTTCGTCGACATCGGCGACAAGATCGAAATCGACACCCGCACCGACGAATACAAGGCGCGTGTGAAGTAAGAATCTGCTGCGCCCCTGGGCGCTCAGGAACAAAGGCAAGGACAGTGTCCTTGCCTTTTTTATTGGCGCGCAGCGCTGTTTCGGCCCTCGCTAAGCCGGCGGACAGTCAGATCACGCTTTGCGCTCGATCAGCTCGAACAGCAGCATGCCGCCCAGCATGGCACCGACGAACCATAGCGCCTCGCCTTGTGCCAGCAGTACCAGTGCGGGTCCTGGACAGATGCCAGCCAAGCCCCAGCCGATGCCGAAAAGCACACTGCCTGCGATCAGGCGGCGGTCGATGCGCTGTGCCTGCGGCAGTTGCAAGGCGGCGCCGAACAAGGTTCGCTGGCGCCGCTGCGCCCAGGCGTAGGCCGGAGCCGCCGCCGCGATGGCGCCACCCATGACCAGTGCCAACGAAGGATCCCAGACACCCGCCAAGTCCAGAAAGGCAAGCACCTTGGCCGGATCAGCCATGCCGGCCAGCAGCAGGCCCAGACCAAAAATCAGACCGCCGAGAAAGGACGTGAATATTGCAGTCATGCCCAGCCCCCTACGTGTCGCAGCAGATAGACGACCAGGAATCCAGCCGCCATGAAGGTAGCCGTCGCCAGCAGTGAGCGCGGCGCCAGACGTGCAATACCACAGACACCGTGGCCGCTGGTGCAGCCCGAGCCGAGGCGACTGCCGAAGCCGACCAACAGGCCGGCGCCGACCAGCAACAAGGGCGAGCCGCTGACCGTCGCGCTGGGCAGGGCAGCAAATACTTGCCAGATAAACGGTGCCGCCAACAGCCCGAGAATAAAGGCCAGCCGCCAAGCCTTGTCGCGGCCTGCCCAATGCAGCAGTCCGCCGAGGATACCGCTGATGCCGGCAATACGGCCGTTGAGCAACAGCAGCAGCGCGGCCGCCAGCCCGATCAGCAGGCCGCCGCCGGCTGCTGCGAGCGGCGTAAAGTTGATCCAGTCTATCGTCATGATGCCCTCTCAGTTTTTTGGGCAGTACACTGCATACAGGGTCTTGAGCAGCACCAGCACATCTGGATCGGCCACTGCATAGTAGACGTACTTGCCTTCGCGCCGGGTGGCGACCAGTCCTTCGTTGCGCAGCACACCGAGCTGTTGCGACAGGGTCGGCTGGCGGATGTCGAGCAGGCTCTCCAGCTCGCCGACCGCGTGTTCCCCCTGGCTAAGCTGGCACAGCAGCAGCAGGCGATCCTCGTTCGCGAGTGCGCGTAGCGTGGCTGTTGCCGCACCCGCGGCGGCGCGCATCCGCTGCATATCGACCTTCGCCATTCCCATCCTTTCAATTA
>DATMSM010000059.1:0-32581 GCA_035565355.1 Rhodocyclaceae bacterium | reverse complement strand
TATTTTCGGTGGCGGCAGCGGCCGGCGCCAGAGCGCCGCCGAAGCGGCGGTCAAGAGCGCGGCGCGCTCGATTGGCTCCCAGCTCGGTCGCGAGATCGTGCGCGGCGTGCTCGGCTCCATTCTCGGCGGACGACGACGCTGAACCACTCCCCTACACACGACGGCAGGCGCAGGTCAGTGGGCTTTGTGCTGGCCCTGATCGCCGCCGTCGGCTTTTCCTTCAAGGCCATTCTCGTCAAGCTGGCTTATGCGGTGCCCAGCCCGGTTGAGCTGAGCGCGCTGACCTTGCTCGCCTTGCGCATGCTCTATTCGCTGCCGGTGTTTGCCGTCATTGCCTGGCGCGAATCGCGCACCCGCGCGCCGCTGAACGGCCGGCAGTGGGCACTCGTCACGCTGTTGGGCATGCTCGGCTACTACGGCGCCAGCCTGTTCGACTTCATCGGCCTGCAATACATCAGCGCCGGCCTGGAGCGGCTGGTGCTGGCGGTTTATCCCACACTCACCCTGCTGCTCAGCGCCGCACTCTTCGGCGAAAAACTCACGCGCAGAAAACTCGCCGCCTGCGCCATCTGCTATCTGGGCATAGGCGCGGCCTTCATGCACGATCTTCATTTCGCCAGCGACGACAATGCCATCTGGATAGGCTGCGGCTTCGTGTTTGCGTCGGCAGTCAGTTACGCGCTCTACCTGCTCGGCACCGGCCCCATGATTACGCAGCTGGGTACACAACGCTTCACCGCGCTGGCCATGCTGGTGTCCACCGCCATCATGCTGGGCCATTTCTGCGCCACCACCCCACTGCAGGCGCTCGCCCAGCCCCTGCAAACCCAGCTCCTGGCGCTGTGCATGGCCATCTTCTCAACCATCGTCCCGGTCTTCGCCCTGTCGGCCGCCATCCGCCGTATCGGCGCGCCGACCAGCGCGCTGGTCGGATCGACCGGCCCCCTTATCACCATCTTGCTCGGCTGGTGGTTGCTGCATGAACCCCTTTCTGTTTCGCAGCTGGGTGGCATGGTGTTAGTCGCCGGCGGGGTTATGCTCATAGGTAAGCGCTAACCAGCCTAACCCCGGTCAACATCGGCTAAAATGCATCATATTTGCCGTTTTTGCATCTTGAGATAGCTGCGACGGCCCTCTACCCGGCTTCCACCCCTTAGCCCAAATCCTTAGCCCGAATCGAACACCATCACATGCGACCGGTCCGCGCCCAGCGCCACTGGCTCTTCAGTCTGCTCCCGACCAGCGCGGCACTGGTGGTGGTCTTCGCCCTGACGATCGCCTTCATCCTGCTGGTGGGGCAGCGCTGGATCGAGGAACGCCGCTCCCTGCTTGAGGAGGTGGAGTTGCAGGCCACGCTGGTCGGCGCCAATGTGTCGATCTCGCTCGCTGCCGGCGACCCGCAGATGGGCAATGAAATGCTCGCCGCCATGGCCAAGGCACCGCATGTGCAGAGTACCGGCCTGTATCGGCGCGAGGGCCCTCTCTTCGCCCGCTATGACCGAGAGTCTTACAGCCCGCTGCCGGAGACCAGTCCCGCCATTGGCCACCGCTTCAGCAGCGGCCATTTGCGCGTGACGGTCCCGGTCGCCTACAGCGGCGTCCAGGATCTCGGCACGCTGGTCGTGGTCGTCACGCTGGAAGGAATTTACAGCAGCATGCTGTATTTCGTCGCCAGCCTGCTCGGCACCATCGCCATCGCCACCGTGCTGGGTATGCTCGCCAGCCGTGGCCTGCGGCAACGCATGAAACAGGCCGAGCACGACCTGCATCTGCTGGCCCTCTACGACCGGGTGACCGGTCTCTCCAATCGCTACGCCTTCGAGCTGGCCATCGAACAGACCGTGCTGCGTCACCAGCGCGACGGCGGCGGCTCAGCCTTGCTCTTCATCGACGTCGATGGTTTCAAGAAGATCAACGACCGCTTCGGCCATGCCAACGGCGACCAGGTACTGCAGGAAATCGGCCGCCGCATCACCTACTCGCTGCGTGCTGCCGACGTGGTTGCCCGCCTCGGTGGCGATGAGTTCGGGGCGATCCTGGTCAACACCGCCAATCCGGCCGACGCGGCGCATGTCGCCGCAAGCCTGGTGCGCGAAGCCGCCAAGCCCTTTATGATGGGCGATGCCAGCGCGCATATCGGCTTTTCGATCGGCATCGCCATGCTGCCCGACGACGGCGAGGCTGCCGCCACGCTGATGCACCACGCCGACCTGGCCATGTACCACGCCAAGAGCCTGGGCAAGAGTACCTTTCAGTTCTTTTCGGACACGCTCGACAATGCGGTACGGCGCCGGCTGGATATCGAGGAAGGCCTGCGCCGCGCCATCCGCAACCAGGAGCTGTCCCTGATGTACCAGCCGCAGGCAGCTGAACTTGGCGGCTCGCCGCAAGGCGTCGAGGCGCTGGTGCGGTGGATACGCCCGGATGGCTCCAGTGTTGCTCCGTGTGAATTCATTCCGGTGGCTGAGGAGTCGGGACTGATCAGGGACATCGGCGACTTTGTACTCACGCAAGTGTGCGCAGACATCAATGCCTTGCGTCAGCGCGGGCTGCTGGTTCCGGTCGTGGCCGTCAACCTGTCAGGCCGGCAATTTCTGCGCCGCAGCTTCGCCCAGGACATGATGCGCACCCTGACGGCTGCCGGCCTTACGCCTGCGGATATCGAAATCGAGCTGACCGAGAGCGTGCTCATGGACAAGCTCGACGAGTACCGCCAGATCATGGCCGACCTCAGCGCCAGCGGCGTACGTATCGCCATCGACGACTTCGGCACCGGCTACTCCTCGCTGAGCTATCTATCCAAGCTGCCAGTCTCCAAGCTCAAGATCGACCAAAGCTTCGTGCAGGAGCTGCCGCACAATGCGAACAGCCTCAGCATCGTCACCGGGGTAGTCAGCATGGCCCATGCGCTGGGTTTGCGCGTGGTTGCCGAAGGCGTGGAGACGGAAGCCCAGGCCGCCTGCCTGCGCAACAATGGCTGCGATCTTCTGCAGGGTTACTGCATCGGCTATCCCATGCCGCTGGAGCAGTTGGCGGCCTACCTGCCGCAGGCGGAAAAGCGTGCCTGATTCCGGGCCTTAGTCGCGCCAGCCGAGACGAGCAGCAATTTCCAGGGTCAAGTCAGCCTGGTTCATCGAGTAAAAATGCAGACCGGGCGCGCCGCCATCGAGCAGCGTCTCGCACAGCTCGGTCACGATCTCCAGCCCCAACTCGCGAATCGCAGCCGTATCGTCACCCAGGCTTTCAAAGCGCTTGCGCATCCAGCGCGGAATCTCTGCGCCGCAACTGTCGGAAAAGCGCGCCAGCTTGGAAAAGCTGTTGATCGGCATGATGCCCGGCACGATGGGCACGTCGATGCCCCGCGCCTGCGCCGCGTCGACAAAGTAGAAGTAGGCGTCCGGATTGTAGAAATACTGGGTGATGGCCGAATCGGCCCCGGCCTCGACCTTGCGCACAAAGGCGTCGAGATCGTCCTCGGGCGAACGGGCCTGCGGGTGCCACTCCGGATAGGCCGCCACTTCAATGGTGAAGCGATCACCCGTCTCGGCTCGAATGAACTCGACCAGCTCGTTGGCGTAGCGGAACTCGCCGGGATCGCCGGTGCCCGAAGGCAGGTCTCCGCGCAGGGCAACGATGCGCTGCACGCCTGTAGCGATGAAGTCATCCAGGATGGCGCGTATCTTTTCGTGCGTCGACCCAATGCACGATAGATGCGGCGCCGCTTGATGGCCGGCCGCGGCAATCTCGCGCACGGTGGCAAAGGTGCGTTCCTGGGTAGAGCCGCCGGCGCCATAGGTCACGGAAAAGAAGGCCGGCTTCAACACCGCCAGACGTTCCGTGGTCGCGCGCAGCTTGGCGGCGCCCTCGGGAGTTTGCGGCGGAAAGAATTCGATCGACAGATTGTGGGACATATTTATTTCGCGCCCGGTAGCAAAAGCCAGGACAACAGACAGGAGATGATGCTGTAGAGCAAGGCACCTAAGAACGCCGAGCCGAAACTGGCAACCTGGAAGCCCTGCAGGATGGAACCGACAAACCAGAACAACAGCGCGTTGATGACCAGGATGAACACACCCAGCGTCAGCAGGGTCACCGGCAGGGTCAGGATCACCAGCACCGGCCGCACCAGGGTATTCACCAGTCCAAGCACCAAGGCGGCAATCAGGGCTGCCCAGAAGGACGCAACGTGGATAGACGGTATCAGATACGCCACCGCCAGCAGCGCTACCGCGTTAATGACCCAGACAAGCAAGAGACTCATGATGATTCCTTTCGTCAGTGGTGAGCGATAGCGCCACCTGAGGGCGGCTCTTTAAACAGGAAGGGCTGAAGAACCGTAGCGAGCGGACGGAGGGCAAGGCGCGTGGCGCACAGCAACCGGAATGTACTTGAGTACATGAGGATTGTGACCACCGGGAATGCCGCGCAACGCAGCAATACGTCCGCGCAGTAGGTTATTCAGCTCTTCCTTAGTAGCGGTAGTGATCAGCCTTGTACGGACCTTCCTTAGGTACGCCGATATAGGTCGCCTGCTGGTCGGTCAGTTCCGTCAGTTGCGCGTTCAGCGTCTTCAGCTGCAGGCGGGCGACCTTCTCGTCCAGATGCTTGGGCAGGGTGTAGACACCGACCGGATAATCCTTGGTGCGGGTATACAGCTCGATCTGCGCAATGGTCTGGTTGGCAAACGACGAGGACATCACGTAGCTCGGGTGGCCGGTACCGCAGCCCAGGTTCACCAGACGACCCTTGGCCAGCAGGATGATGCGCTTGCCGTCCTTGAAGATGACGTGGTCGACTTGCGGCTTGATCTCTTCCCACTGACAGTTCTTTTCCAGCGAGGCGACGTCGATTTCGTTGTCGAAGTGGCCGATGTTGCAGACGATGGCGTTGTTCTTCATCTTAGCCATGTGGTCGTAGGTGATCACATGGAAGTTGCCGGTGGTGGTGACGAAAATGTCGGCGTGCTCAGCCGCATATTCCATGGTCACGACACGGTAGCCTTCCATGGCAGCCTGCAGGGCGCAGATCGGATCGATTTCGGTGACCCACACTTGCGCCGACAGGGCGCGCATGGCCTGGGCCGAGCCCTTGCCCACATCGCCGTAGCCACAGATCACGGCAATCTTGCCGGCGACCATGACGTCGGTGGCGCGCTTGATGCCGTCGACCAGGGATTCGCGGCAACCGTAGAGGTTGTCGAACTTGGACTTGGTCACCGAGTCGTTCACATTGATGGCCGGGAACTTGAGGTCGCCGCGCTCGTGCATCTGGTACAGGCGATGCACGCCGGTGGTGGTTTCTTCAGTCACGCCCTTGATCTGGGCCAGGCGGGTGGAATACCAGCTTGCGTCCGTGACCAGCTTGGCCTTGATCGCGGCGAACAGGATGGTTTCCTCTTCGGAGGTCGGCTTGGACAGCACCGACTGATCCTTCTCGGCCTTGGCGCCCAGATGCAGCAGCAGGGTTGCGTCGCCGCCGTCGTCGAGGATCATGTTGGAGTAGCCGCCGTCGGTCCATTCGAAGATGCGGTGGGTGTAATCCCAGTAGTCGACCAGGGTTTCGCCCTTGACCGCAAAGACCGGAATACCGGCGGCAGCGATAGCGGCCGCGGCGTGATCCTGGGTCGAGAAGATGTTGCACGAGGCCCAACGCACTTCGGCGCCGAGGTCGACCAGGGTCTCGATCAGCACGGCGGTCTGGATGGTCATATGCAGCGAACCGGTGATGCGTGCGCCGCGCAGCGGCTTGGTCGCCGCGTATTCCTCGCGGATGGCCATCAGGCCGGGCATTTCGGTTTCGGCAATAAGAATTTCCTTGCGACCCCAGTCGGCAAGGTTAATGTCGGCAATTACGTAGTCTTGTTTGGCAGTCACGGTTCGCTCCTTGAACGGTGACCCGGTGACGAGAAGACAGCGGCTTGGATATCCCATCGCTCGTCTGTACGCCGCCCGGATCGGGTGGGTCAGGCGAGCGCAGTTCTTCAATATCCGAGCCTGGCGGGGGCATGGCCCGACCGTCGCAGCGCTCCTCGGAGATGCGCGGATTATAGTCGAATCGCCCGCTCTGCGGGCAGCCCGCGCCGCTCAGCACGAAACGCACAGCCCCGGCTTCTTGACCTGAATCAAGACGCCTGCGGCGGAGCGCCTTAGGATGGCTGGACTCCACCCAGGCCCCGACCATGATCCGCTCTAACCCCGCGCAGCGCGACAGCCAAGGCATCTACATCCCGAGCAGCGAGTTCGTGCAGATTGCGGCCTGCGTCTTCGAACGCATCAATGTCGGCGCCATGATTACCGACGCCAGCGGCACCATCGTCAGCGTCAACCCAGCCTTCACCGCACTGACCGGATACAGCGCCACCGAGGCCATCGGCCAGAAGCCCTCCATGCTTCAGTCGGGCCGCCAGGACGCCGGCTTCTACGCCGACATGTGGCGCCAGCTGCATGCTCACGGTCACTGGAGCGGCGTGGTCTGGAACCGCCGCAAGGACGGCGCCCACTACGCCGAGCTGCTAACGATCTCCAGCATCTGTGCCGCCGACGGCACTGTCACCCACCACGTCGGCACCTTCAGCGACATTACCCACACGCAGGAACACGCTGACCGGCTAGAACGGATGGCCTACTACGACAGCCTGACCGAGCTGCCCAACCGCACCCTGCTGGGGGACCGCCTCCAACAAGCGATGGCGCGCGCGCGGCGTCAGCAGACGCGGCTGGCAGTCTGCTATCTGGATTTGGATCGCTTTAAGCCGGTCAATGACCTATTTGGCCATGCCGTCGGCGACGAACTGCTGATCCTGGTGGCCCGCCGCATGGCCTCCTGCTTGCGCGAGGGCGACACGCTGGCGCGCATCGGCGGCGACGAGTTTGTTGTCCTCCTTGCCGACCTGGATAAAGACGATGCCTACGAGCCCACGCTCAAACGCATACGTCAGGTGCTGGAGCCGCCCTTCCATCTGGCTGGCCAGACCCTGCAAATCGGGGTCTGCATCGGCGTCACGGTCTACCCGGACGACACGGCCAACGTCGAAGACCTGTTGCTGCATGCAGACACCGCCATGTATGCCGCCAAGCATGCGGGCGGCGACGACATCCGGCGCTACCATCCGGACATGCTCAGCCCGGATTAAAGTCCTTGAGGGTCAGCTGCGTAGAGGCGGGTTTGCAATCAGCTCAGCGCGCACCACACTGCATAGCTGCTTTAGCGCATGCCCCCTGGCATGGCAGGGAAAATCGACAGAAGCCCGGGCTTGGTTGATAATCAAGCCGCCCTCGCTTCAATGGAGCCTGCTATCGCCTACCCGCCTGTTTCCAAGTCACCTCCCAGGGCACGCCTCGGCACCTGGATACTATTTGCTGTGGTCACGGCCGTGTTCAGTAGCACGCTTGTTGTCCTCCTCGTTATCGACCATTACGCAAAAAACTATGCGATGCAGGAGACCGAGACGCGCCTGCAACAACTGGCCTGGCAAATGCGCGACGCCATAGATCGCGGCATTCATGAACGTTTCATTGATATGCGCCTGCTGGCGACGGCCGAGGCCGGTATGGACCCGCACAAGCCGAACGCCCTGCGCAGTCTCTTCGAGAATCTGAAAGGGAGTCAGCCCCACTATGCCTGGATGGGCAAGGTAGACTCGAGTGGCAAGGTACTGGCCGCCTCCGACGGCCTGCTTGAGGGCATGGATGTGAGCCAGCGCCCGTGGTTCCAGTACGCGCGGCATGGCAGTTTTGTCGGCGACTATCACCCCGCCCTGCTGCTGGAAAAGAAACTGCCACAGCAGGCCGAACCCTGGCGCTTCATCGATATCGCAGTGCCGCTACGCGACGAGAACGGCCGGCTGCGCGGCGTGATTGGCTCGCACCTCTCCTGGGGCTGGGCCCGCGATATCGCCACGCGCCTGCTCGATCCGACCCAGCAGAATTACCAGGTGCAGATCCTGGTCGTGCGCAAGGATGGCACCGTCCTGCTCGGCCCCCGCGAGTTCGAGGAGATGAAGGTCAACATTCCGAGTTTCCGCAATGCCCGGGACGGGCTCAGCGGCGCCACGCTGGAGCACTGGCCGGATGGCGAGTTCATCACAGGTTATGCCCGTACTAGCGACAGGGCGGATGCTGGCATGGGCTGGGCCATCCTGATCCGACAGCCGCTGCAGATCGCGTTGCGCGAATATGCGGCACTTGAACGCAACCTGCTGTTCGCCGCCCTCGGGGTCGCCATCCTGCTCGCCGTACTGGCCGGCATGCTGGCGCGCCGCCTGACCCAGCCGCTCGACCAGCTCAGCGCGGCTATTGAGCAACGCACGCGAGAAGATGCCGATACGCCACTACCCCCGATTGGCGTTTACCGCGAAGTCCATCTGCTCTCAAACACGTTGAACGGACTGATCGCACAGGAGAAGCGACAACGCCATGCACTGGCAGCACTCAACCAGTCACTCGAACAACAGGTCTCTGCACGTACTGCCGAATTGCGCGCCGCCGCCGACCAGTTGCAGAGCGCACTGGTCGAGCAGCATGCGGTCAAGGAACAGCTGCAGAAGATGGTGCTGATCGATGCCCTGACCGGCTTGCCGAATCGTCGAGCCTTCCACGAGGAGCTGCCCAAGGCCATGGCTCGTGCACAGCGCGAAAGACAGGACCTGGCCGTGCTGTTTCTCGACCTAGACGGATTCAAGGCGATCAACGACACGCATGGGCACGAGGCGGGGGACAAAGTGCTGCGCCAGTTTGCCACGCGCATCGCCGCCTGCCTGCGCAAGACCGATATGGTGGCGCGCCTGGCCGGGGACGAGTTCGTCATCATCCTCGAAGGTCTGGTGCAGGAAAGTGATGCCGGCGAGGTTGCCGCCAAAATCCTCAAGGAAACGGATCACCCATTCGACCTCGGCAAAGCCTCGATCTATCTGTCGGCCAGCGTCGGTATTGCCTTCCATACCGCGACCGCAACGCAATCACCCGATCACTTGGTGAATGCCGCCGACGAAGCCATGTACGTGGCCAAGAGCCAGGGCAGGAACACCATTCACGTGGCCGCGCGCAGCGGCTAGGCGGCTTGGCGGGTCCGACTCAGCCCAGACTGAAGTCCTTGAGGTTCAACCATGAACCGGCACCCGTCGCGTCGTAGCCGGGCAAGTTCGCCACCAGCTCGGGAAACTCCTCACTGCATATTTTTTCGAGCAGGAGCTTGACCGGCGGGGTCTCCCAGGTGCTCTTGGCGCCGGCCAGGCAATAGTTTTCGTGGGCCAGCGGAATGAATTCGAGATTGAACTGCGCCGCTGCCGCCTGTACGCCAAAGCCTGCATCGGCCATGCCGCTGGCGATAAAGGCCGCCACCGCCGCATGGGTGAACTCGACTGACTCGTAGCCATGGATCTTGGCAGGGGGTATCTGCGCTTCCTCCAGCATCAGGTCGAGCAGGAAGCGCGTGCCAGAGTTCTGCTGCCGGTTAATGAAACGCACATCGGGTCGCGCAAGATCGGCCAGGCTCGTGATCTTCTTGGGATTCCCGGGCGCCACATACAGCCCCTGCACACGGCTGACCAGTTTGATCGCCTTGAAGTCGCGCGGCTTGAGGTAGCGCGTGAGTCGCTCGCGCAGCTCGTCATTGAGCGGACGTTGCGGCACGTGAAAGCCGCACAGGTCGCAATTACCGTGGGCCAAGGAAGCCAGCGCGTCGATGCTGCCGAGGTATTGCAGATCAATGCGCACATTGTCCTCGGGGCGCATCAATTCCGGTAGCCGCGCAATCGCGTAACCGTGGCTGGCATGCACGCGGATGCCGGGGGCCAGCGCATTGATGGCACGCAACAACTCCAGATCAATCTCGGCGGCCAGATTGTCGAGCTGCGGACCCAGGCGCGCGCGAATCCGCTGCGCCGCCCAGGCCAGCTTTTCGCCCAAGGGGGTAAGACGAGCCCCCTTGCCCTGTTCGGTATTCACCAAGGGCACACCAAAAAAGTCCGACCACTTGTGGATCAGATTCCAGGCATGGCGATAGGAATAGCCGGCACGCTTGGCCGCCTCAGTCAGC
Organism: Rhodocyclaceae bacterium; assembly: GCA_035565355.1. Classification (GTDB taxonomy): domain Bacteria; phylum Pseudomonadota; class Gammaproteobacteria; order Burkholderiales; family Rhodocyclaceae. The sequence continues at coordinate 22,546 of DATMSM010000059.1, read as the reverse complement.
TTGCCGGTTTCCGCAATCGCTGCAAGGACATCGAACAGGGCCGGCTCGATGTCCTGCCCCAGATGGTTGCGGAAGCGCCAGGCGGCCTCGATGTTGATGATGCGTTTATGCATTAAATATCATATTGGAAGGATGGGTGTCGACGTCTATTATCCAGTGCGTAACAGCTTTTAACAAGAAGGACTTAGCATCAGTTAAGGCCGGCTTGGAGAAAGCCTAGACTTTATGCACAAGAGTGCATAACTACCGAGCTTATGCGATTGCCTGCACATGCTCGGCTTTTGGTCCATCTGGAGAAGTCATGTCCTCAGTTGCAACACCTACCCCTGCATTGTCGAAAGAACAGCTCAAAGCTGTCGACGACATTCTGGCCCGCCTCAAGGGCGAGCCCGGCCCGCTGTTTCCTATTCTGCACGCCATCCAGGATGAACTGGGCTGGGTGCCGGACGAAACCGTTCCTGTCATCGCCAAGGCCCTGAATCGCTCGCGCGCCGAAATCCACGGCGTGATCACTTTCTACCACCACTTCCGCCGTCACCCGGTAGGCAAGCACATGGTGCAAGTATGTCGCGCCGAAGCCTGCCAGGCTATGGGCTGCCAGGATCTGGAAGCGCATGCCAAGAAGACGCTGGGCATCGATTACCACGGCACCACTGCCGATGGCCAGATCAGCCTTGAAGCCGTGTACTGCCTCGGCAACTGTGCCCTGTCGCCCTCGATCCGCGTCAATGACGACATCGTCGGCAAGGTCAGCAAGGAGCGTTTCGATGAAGTGATCGCCGAGCTGAGGAGCGCACAATGACGACTCGTATTTACGTCCCCCTGGACTCCTCCGCCGAGGCCATGGGCGCCAAGAAGACCGCTGCGGCGATTGTTGCCGAAGCGGAAAAGCGTGGCGAAAAAATTGAACTCGTGCGTAACGGTTCGCGTGGCCTGTACTGGCTGGAGCCCATGGTCGAGGTCGAAACTCCCGAAGGTCGTGTCGCCTACGGTCCGGTTACTGCCAAGGATGTCGCCGGCCTCTTCGACGCCGGCCTAACCAAGGGTGGCAAGCATGCCCTGTCGCTGGGTCTGACCGAAGAGATTCCGTATCTCAAGAAGCAAGAGCGCCTGACCTTCGCCCGCGTCGGCATTACCGATCCGTACTCGGTCGAGGACTACATCAAGCACGAAGGTTTCGAAGGTCTGAAGAGGGCCCTGACGCTTGAGCCTGCCTCCATAGTCAAGGAAGTCACCGACTCCGGCCTGCGTGGTCGCGGCGGTGCCGCTTTCCCGACCGGCATCAAGTGGAACACCGTGCTCGGCGCGCAAGCTGATCAAAAGTACATCGTCTGTAACGCCGACGAAGGCGACTCCGGCACCTTCAGCGACCGCATGCTGATGGAAGGTGACCCGATGTGTCTGATCGAGGGCATGACCATCGCCGGCCTCGCCGTCGGCGCCACCAAGGGCTACATCTACTGCCGCGAAGAATATCCGCACTCGATCCGCAACCTGAACATCGCGATCGAGAACTGCGTCAAGGCGGGCTACCTGGGCAAGAACATCCTCGGCTCCGGCAAGGACTTCGACCTGATCGTGCGCGAAGGCGCCGGCGCCTACATCTGCGGCGAAGAAACCTCGCTGCTGGAGTCGGTCGAAGGCAATCGTGGTCTGGTCCGCTTCAAGCCACCACTGCCAGCCCTGCAAGGCCTGTTCGGCAAGCCGACCGTCATCAACAACGTGATGTCGCTGGGTTCGGTGCCGATCATCCTGGCCCGCGGCGGCGAGTTCTACAAGAACTACGGCATGGGTCGCTCGCGCGGCACTCTGCCCTTCCAGCTGACCGGCAACCTCAAGCATGGCGGTCTGCTTGAAAAGGCCTTCGGCCTGACCCTGCGCGAACTGCTGTACGACTTCGGCGGCGGCTCCGCCACCGGTCGTCCGATCCGTGCCGTCCAAGTCGGCGGCCCGCTCGGTGCCTATGTGCCGGAATCGCTGTTTGACGTGCCCCTCGACTATGAAGAGTACGCCAAGGTCGGCGCCATGGTCGGTCACGGCGGCATCGTGGTTTTCGACGACACCGTCGATCTGGCAAAGATGGCTCGCTACGCCATGGAGTTCTGCGCCATCGAATCCTGCGGCAAGTGCACGCCCTGCCGTATCGGTTCGACCCGTGGCGTCGAAACCATCGACAAGATCATCGCAGGCAAGGAAGTGGGCAAGAACATCGCCCTGCTGAATTCGCTGTGCGACACCATGCTCAACGGCTCGCTCTGCGCGCTCGGCGGCATGGCTCCCTATCCTGTTGTGTCGGCGCTTCAGCATTTCCCTGAAGACTTCGGCATCGACAAGACCGCAGCAGCATAAAGCCCCCCTCTCCCCAACCCCTCTCCCGCAAGGGGGAGAGGGGCTAAAAGCCAAGGAGCATAAGAATGTCTCTACCCCGCCCCACTGACTACGGCACTCCCGCGAAAGAGTCCGACAAGTACGTCACCCTGGAAATCGACGGCGTCGAAATCACGGTTCCCGCCGGCACCTCGATCATGCGCGCCGCGCAGATGATCGATCATCCGATCCCCAAGCTGTGTGCCACCGACAGCATCGACGCATTCGGCTCCTGCCGTCTGTGCCTGGTTGAAATCGAAGGCCGTCGCGGTTACCCGGCTTCGTGCACGACCCCGGCCGACAATGGCCTCAAGGTCAAGACGCAGACCCCCAAGCTGGCAGAAATCCGCAAGGGCGTGATGGAGATGTACATCTCCGATCACCCGCTCGACTGCCTGACCTGCTCGGCCAACGGCAACTGCGAACTGCAGGACATGACCGGCGTCGTCGGCCTGCGCGAAGTGCGCTACGGCATGAATGGTGCGAACCACTTCACGGCTGGCAGCGATCTGTTCATGGAACAAGACACCTCCAACCCCTACTTCACTTACGACGCATCCAAGTGCATCGTGTGTAACCGCTGCGTGCGCGCCTGTGAAGAGGTGCAAGGCACGTTTGCCCTGACCATCGACGGCCGCGGCTTTGATTCGCGCGTGTCGCCGGGCCAGATGGAAGATTTCATGGGTTCCGAGTGCGTGTCCTGCGGCGCCTGCGTCCAGGCCTGCCCGACCGCCACCCTGATGGAAAACGGTGTGATCGAGCACGGCCAGGCCGAGCAATCGACCACCACCACCTGCGCCTACTGCGGCGTCGGCTGCTCCTTCAATGTCGAAACCAAGGGCGAGCAAATCGTTCGTCTGGTGCCGGACAAGGAAGGCGGCGCCAACCACGGTCACTCCTGTATCAAGGGCCGTTTTGCATGGAGCTATGCGACCCACCCGGACCGTATCAAGACGCCGAAGATCCGCAAGAGCATCGACGATCCCTGGCAGGAAGTGTCCTGGGAAGAAGCGATCAACTACGCTGCTTCCGAATTCAAGCGCATTCAGGCCAAGTACGGTCGCGACTCGGTCGGCGGTCTGGTCTCCTCGCGCTGCACCAATGAAGAAGGTTACGTCGTGCAGAAGCTGGTGCGCGCCGCCTTCGGCAACAACAACGTCGACACCTGCGCCCGCGTCTGCCACTCGCCGACCGGCTATGGCCTGAAGCAGACCATCGGCGAATCTGCCGGCACCCAGACCTTCGATTCCGTCATGAAGTCCGACGTCATCATGGTCATCGGCTGCAACCCGACCGACGGCCACCCGGTATTCGGCTCGCTGATGAAGAAGCGCCTGCGTCAGGGTGCCAAGCTCATCGTCGTCGACCCACGCGCCATCGACCTGGTCGAGTCGCCGCACATCAAGGCCGACGTGCACATTCCGCTCAAGCCGGGTACCAACGTGGCCGTGGTCACCGCCATGGCCCACGTCATCATGACCGAAGGTCTGCATCAGGAAGCCTACATCCAGGAACGCTGCGACATCGACTCCTACAATATGTGGAAGGAGTTCGTCTCGCGCAAGGAAAACTCTCCTGAAGCCCTGGAAGCCGAAATCGGCGTGTCCGCCAAGCTCATCCGCGAAGCGGCCCACCTGTACGCCACCGGCGGCAACGGCGCGATCTACTACGGTCTGGGCGTCACCGAGCATAGCCAGGGTTCGACTACCGTCATCGGTATCGCCAACCTCGCCATGGCCACCGGCAACGTCGGTCGCGAAGGCGTGGGCATCAACCCGCTGCGCGGCCAGAACAATGTGCAGGGTTCCTGCGACATGGGTTCCTTCCCGCACGAGCTGCCGGGCTATCGCCACGTTTCCGACACCACCGCACGCATGCAGTTCGAGGCTGCCTGGAATGTCACGCTGAATCCGGAACCGGGTCTGCGCATTCCGAACATGTTTGAAGCTGCCCTGGACAGCACCTTCATGGGTCTGTACTGCGAAGGCGAGGACATCGTTCAGTCCGACCCGAACACCCAGCACGTCGAAGCCGCGCTGCGTGCCATGGAATGCGTGGTCGTCCAGGACATCTTCCTCAACGAAACCGCCAAGTTCGCCCACGTGCTGCTGCCGGGCGCCACCTTCCTCGAGAAGTCCGGCACCTTCACCAACGCCGAACGCCGCATCTCGCCGGTGCGCCGCGTGATGACGCCGGTCGCCGGCTACGAGGACTGGGAAGTCACCCAGATGCTGTCGAACGCCCTCGGTTACCCGATGAACTACAAGCACGCATCGGAAATCATGGACGAAATCGCCAGCCTGACCCCGACCTTCACCGGCGTCAGCTTCGAAAAGCTCGACAAGCTGGGTTCGGTACAGTGGCCTTGCAACGATGCCGCACCGGAAGGCACGCCGACCATGCACATCGACGCCTTCGTGCGCGGCAAGGGCCGCTTCATGAACACGCTGTATGTGCCGACCGACGAAAAGGTGAATGCACGCTTCCCGCTGATCCTGACTACCGGCCGCATCCTGTCGCAGTACAACGTGGGTGCGCAAACCCGCCGTACCGCCAACCAGGAATTCCACGCCGAAGACGTGCTGGAAATCCACCCGAGCGACGCCGAGGCACGTGGCATCAAGGACGGCGACTGGGTCGGCATCACCAGCCGTGCCGGCGAGACCGTACTGCGCGCAGTGGTGGCCGAGCGTATGCAGGCCGGTGTTGTTTACACCACCTTCCACCATCCGTTCTCCGGCGCCAACGTGATTACGACCGACAACTCCGACTGGGCCACCAACTGCCCCGAGTACAAGGTCACTGCGGTCGAAATCACCAAGGTCACCCAGCCGTCCGAATGGCAGCAGCGTTACCGCGAGTTCTCACGCCAGCAAGAGGACTTCCTGGTCAACGCCGTCGCTAAAGTGTAAGAAACCCAAACCCGCCAGTGCCTGCGGCACTGACCTCGCCCGCGTTCCTTCGGGAACGTGGGCATTGCCTGAAAACCTGAGGATATAAATGAGTCACTCTTCCGGACCGGATAGTCTGATCAAGATGGCAAACCAGATCGGTTCCTTCTTCGATAGCTTCACCGATCGCGAGCTCGCCCGCAACGAAGTCGCCAAGCACCTGTCGCGCTTCTGGGATCCGCGCATGCGTCGCGCCATCATGGCTTACGACACCGAGCATCAGGACAACAATGCCCTGATGCCCATCGTGCGCGAAGCCCTCTCCACCATGCCGGCACCACCGCCAAACAATTAAGTTTGTCGAATGCAGTCTAGAACCCCGCCACGGGCAACCCTGGCGGGTTTCTTTTTGGTTCTGGGACAATTTGTCCGCGCGATAAGCCTGCTGACGACAGGGTTGATTCGAAAGGACTTGCCCCCAAGTCGTACAATAGACCCCTATGTCGCACGCCCTGAAAGGGCTCAACCATGAATACCCCCACGAATTCCGAAGTCTGCGCTGTTGAAGAAGCTGGCCTGCGCGACACACCCTGGACCACCTCGGTGCCCGGTCACATCACGCGCATTACCGACAAGGGCCTGCTTGAGCAGGAAGAAGAACTGGTCGAGGAAGTGCCGGTTGCGCTGGTCTACAACGGCATCTCGCATGCTGTGATGCTGGCTACCCCCAACGACATTGCCGACTTCGCACTCGGCTTCAGCCTGACCGAAGGCATCCTCCAATCGCCTACCGAGCTCTATGACGTCGATGTCGTCGAACTGAGCAACGGCATCGAAGCCCGCCTGGAGATTGCCACCGAGCGTTTCGTCACGCTCAAGGATAGACGCCGCAACCTCACCGGCCGTACCGGCTGCGGCCTCTGCGGCGTGGAAAGCCTGGATGCCGCGGTGCGCAACCCGGCACCCGTGGAAGATGGCCTGCGCGTGACGCCGGCAGCGATTCACAAGGCCCTGGAAAACCTGTCCGAGTTGCAGGTCGTGCACAAGAAAACCGGCGCCGCCCACGCCGCGGCTTTCGCCCTCAACGATGGCACGGTGTTGTATGCGCGCGAAGATGTCGGCCGCCACAATGCGCTCGACAAGCTGCTTGGCGCCCTGGCAAGGAACAAGGTAGATCCAAAGTCTGGCTTCGTCGTCGTCACCAGCCGCGCCAGTTACGAGATGGTGCAGAAGACTGCCTCGCAAGGGATTGCGCTACTGGCCGCCGTTTCTGCGCCCACGGCCTATGCGCGCCGTCTGGCCGAGGAAAGTAATCTCACGTTGATCGGCATGACGCGCGGCACACGCATGACGGTGTATGCGCACAAGGAGCGCATCGTTCTTTGATTGCTGATTCCGCCCAATAAAAAACCCGGCCGAGGCCGGGGTTTTTTTTGCTCATCCGCCGCTAGCGGGCCTTTCGACCCGAGTCTGCGCGCAGCGCAGACAACAGTTATCTGTCTTCGGCCGCCACCGCTGACGCGGTGGCTTAACCTGCTACGCAGGTTAGCCTACGACGAAGTACCGACAAGGGGCCGCAGGCCCGGGCCTTACAGGCCCGCATCGGCGCGAAGCGCCGCTGCCTTGTCGGTACTTTCCCACGTGAACTCCGGCTCGTCGCGGCCGAAGTGGCCGTAGGCAGCCGACTTCTGGTAGATCGGACGCAGCAGGTCGAGCATGGCGACGATGCCCTTGGGACGCAGGTCGAAATGCTTCTTGACCAGTTCGGAGATCTTCTCGTCGGAGACCTTGCCGGTGCCCTGGGTGGTGACATAGACGCTGGTGGGTTGGGCCACGCCGATGGCATAGGAAATCTGCACCAGGCACTTGCTGGCGAGGCCAGCCGCGACGATGTTCTTGGCCACGTAACGGGCGGCGTAGGCGGCGGAACGGTCGACCTTGGACGGGTCCTTGCCGGAGAAGGCACCGCCGCCGTGCGGGGCTGCGCCGCCGTAGGTGTCGACAATGATCTTGCGGCCGGTCAGACCGCAGTCGCCTTGCGGGCCACCGATGACGAAACGACCGGTCGGGTTGACCAGATACTTGATCTCGCCCTTGATCAGCTCCTTGGGCAGAACCGGCTTGATGATGTCCTCGATCACGGCTTCGCGAATCGCTTCCAGCGACATTTCCGGCGAATGCTGGGTGGACAGCACGACGGTGTCGATGGCGACCGGCTTGCCGTTTTCATAGCGCAGGGTCACCTGCGACTTGGCGTCCGGACGCAACCACGGCAGGCGGCCGTCCTTGCGCAGGTGCGCCTGACGCTCGACCAGACGGTGCGACAGGTAGATCGGCAGCGGCATCAGGGTGTCGGTTTCGTCACAGGCGTAGCCGAACATCAGGCCCTGGTCGCCGGCGCCCTGGTTCAGGTAGTCGTCGCTGGCGCGATCCACGCCCTGGGCAATGTCCGGCGACTGCTTGTCGTAGGCGACGAGCACGGCACAGCCCTTGTAGTCGATGCCGTATTCGGTATTGTCGTAGCCGATGCGCTTGATGGTGTCGCGCGCGACCTGGATGTAATCGACGTTGGCGGTGGTAGTGATTTCACCCGCCAGCACGACCAGACCCGTGTTGCACAAGGTTTCGGCGGCGACCCGCGAATACTTGTCCTGCGCCAGGATGGCGTCGAGGATGGCGTCGGAGATCTGGTCGGCGACCTTGTCCGGATGGCCTTCGGAAACTGATTCCGAAGTGAAGAAGTACGAATTGCTCATTGAACCTGCTCCAAGAATTGTCCCGTTAATCGTTAGCTGGCGTTACCAGCTCCGGGAACAGAGAGCAGGCGCGCTTTAGCAGTGATTTCGTTACCGAACTTCAGCAACACCGCCCTGCAAGTTGTCCTCATTAACTCGGCGGTAGCAACAAGGCCGCAAGCGGCGCCTGTTACAGGCGATAATGTATCCCTTTGCCCGGCCCCGATCAACCCTGCAAGCGACCATGTTTTTCCTGTTCCGCCTCCTCAACTGGCTGCCATTGCCGGTCCTGCACAATCTCGGCGCCCTGGCGGGCTGGCTGAACTGGCTGTTTTCGCCGGGCTATCGGCGCCTGCTGCGCGACAACCTGACCCAGGCCGGCCTGTCCGAATACCGCAACGAAGCCATTGTCGCCGCCGGGCAGATGCTGTTTGAGCTGCCCAAGATCTGGCTGCGCCCGCAGGAGGAGGTCATGCAGCGTGTGGCCAAGGTCAGCGGCCAGGAATATGTCGACGCCGCCTGGGCGGCCGGCAAGGGGATTGTGTATCTGACCCCGCATCTGGGCTGCTTCGAGATTACCGCCCAATACCTGGCCTCGCACCGGCCCATCACCGTGCTTTACCGCGCGCCGCGGCAAGCTTGGCTGCAGGCACTCTATGAGGCCGGCCGGGCCGCCAACCTGAAGATCGCCGCTGCCGACATGAGCGGCGTGCGCGCCTTGCTCAAGGCCCTGCGTTCGGGCGAAGCCATCGGCATGTTGCCGGACCAAGTGCCCGGCAATGGCGAAGGCGTGTGGGCACCCTTCTTCGGCCGCCCGGCCTACAGCATGACACTGGCCGCGCGCATGGTTGATACCGGCGCCAGCGCACTGCTCACCTATGCCGAACGCCTGCCCTACGGTGCCGGCTATCACGTGCATTTCCTGCCGCTGTCGGCACCGCTGGCAGGCACGACGGAGGAAAAGGTCGCCCAGCTCAACGCCGAAATCGAACGCGTCATCCGCCTTTGTCCCGGCCAGTACCTGTGGGGCTACAACCGCTACAAGCGGCCAGGCGGTGTCGCACCACCGCCGGCGCGGGACGAAGGAAGCGCTGCATGACACGGATTGCGATCTTCATCCTGTGGCTGCTGCACTGGCTACCGCTGCCGCTGCTAGCGCCGCTCGGCCGGGGGCTGGGCCGCTTGCTGCCTGTTCTCATCCCCAAGCGCCGCCACATCGTGGACACCAATCTGCGTCTGTGCTTTCCCGCCATGAGCGAAGCCCAGCGTCAGGCGCTGACGCGCGAGCATTTCGCCCTGCTCGGGCGCAGCCTGCTGGAACGCAGTCTGTTGTGGTGGGCCAGCGAAAAGCGCCTGCGCCGCCTTTCGCGCGTGGAGGGCCTCCACAATATGTCGCCGGACGGTGAGCGGCTCGGCCAGCAGCCGCTGATCCTGCTGGTGCCACACTTCGTTGGCCTCGACATCAGCGGCACCACGCTGGCCATGTTCATGGACTCGGTCAGCATGTATTCGCAACAGAAGAATGCCGCCATCGACGCCTTGCTCCATCACGGCCGCAGCCGTTTCGGCGACCAGCGCCTGCTGACCCGGCAGGACGGCATCCGCGGCACCATCAAGTCGCTGCGCGAAGGGCGGCCCTTCTTCTATCTGCCGGACATGGACTATGGGCCCGACGATGCGATCTTCGTCCCCTTCTTCGGTGTCCCGGCCGCCACCATTACCGGGCTGCCCCGTCTGGCCAAACTCGGCGGTGCGCGCGTGTTCCCGGTCATTACCGAAATCCTCCCCGGCGGGCAGGGTTACGTCACGCGCGTCGGCGCCGCCTGGGAGAACTTTCCCAGCGATGATGCGGAAGCCGATACGCGGCGCATGAATGCGTTTATCGAGGACGAAATCCGCAAGCTGCCAGCGCAGTATTACTGGGTGCACAAGCGTTTCAAGACCCGCCCGCCGGGTGAAGCTGGCTTTTACTGAACAAAACCTGCGCTCTCTCGGGCTTTTGATCGTCCGGTGCGCGGGGTAGGATGAACCCCATGAAACTCTCGTTCTCAAAGATGCAAGGTCTGGGCAACGACTTCGTCGTGCTCGATGCCGTGCGCAATGCCCAACTCGCCAAGCTCACGCCGGCCCAGGCAAAATTCCTGGCCGACCGTCATTTCGGCGTCGGCTGCGACCAGATACTCATCGTCCAGAAGCCGACACGCCCGGACGTGGATTTTCGCTACCGTATCTTCAATGCCGACGGTAGCGAGGTCGAGCAGTGCGGCAACGGTGCGCGTTGTTTCGTGCGCTTCGTGCACGACGAGCGGCTCAGCGACAAGAAGTCGATCAAGGTTGAAACCCAGTGCGGCGTGCTCACCCTGACGCTGCAGGACAACGGCGAAGTCACCGTTGATATGGGCGTGCCGCGCTTCAAGCCGGAAGAGATTCCCTTTACCAGCACCAGCGACGATGTCATTCAGCCGCTGGATGTGAACGGCAAGTCGGTCGAGATCAGTGTGGTTTCCATGGGCAATCCGCATGCAGTGCAGGTCGTGCCCGAAGCTGAAGCCTTCCCTGTGCACATCGACGGCCCCGTGATCGAATCGCATCCGCGCTTCCCCAAGCGCGTCAACGCCGGCTTCATGCAGATCCGGGATCGCCACAGCATAAGTCTGCGCGTCTATGAACGCGGCGCCGGTGAAACACTGGCCTGCGGCACCGGCGCCTGTGCTGCTGTCGTCGCCGGCATCCGCCGCGGCCTGCTCGATTCGCCGGTGCGCGTCACCACGCATGGCGGCGATCTTTCCATCGCCTGGGCCGGCGACGGCCAGCCGGTCATGATGACCGGCCCCGCCGTCACGGTGTTCCGTGGCGACATTGAAATTCCCGATTAAGACTGACTCAAACCATGACCACACAATTCGACGCCAACGAAGTCGCCCGCTACCTGCAAAGCCATCCCGAGTTCTTCGAACAGTATGCCGACCTGCTGGCCCATGTGCATATTCCCAGCCCGCACGGCGGCAAGGCGATCTCGATCACCGAACGCCAGATCGGCATCCTGCGCGACAAGGCGCGCCAGCTCGAAGGCAAGATGTCCGAGCTGATCGGCTTCGGCGAAGAGAACGACATCATCTCGGAGAAGGTGCATCGCCTCTGCGTCGCACTGCTGAATGCGCGCGACCTGACCGGCACCATCGCCACCCTTTACGAGCATCTGCAAAACCACTTCGCCGTGCCGCACGTGCAGGTGCGTCTGTGGGGCGTGGGCTATGGCGACAACCCGGAGTTCACCGAAGTATCCGACGAACTTAAGGCCCAGATCGGCGCGCTGGAACGGCCCTACTGCGGCCCCATCGCCGGCCAGGAAGTTGCCGGCTGGTTCGACGAACATGCGCGTTCTGTTGCGCAAGTTCCGCTCCGCGAACCCAGCATCGACGGCAGCACCCACGCCGGTGCCTGCTTCGGTGTGCTCGTCTTCGCCTCCGAAGATCAGCGCCGGTTCTATGCGGACATGGGTACGCTCTATCTTGAACGCATCGGCGATATGGCCGCCGCCGCCCTGCTGCGCGTAGTCGAGTAAATGCAATGGCGGCGACGGACATAGACAGCTTCCTCGCCGAACTCGAGCACCAGCGGCTCGCCAGCCCGCACACGCTGACCGCCTACCGGCGCGACCTGCAGCACCTGCTGACGCTCGCGCCGGCCGGGGCGAAAAACGCAGCCCCCGAGCTACTCACTCCGCCACAGATCAAACGTCTGCTCATGAAGCTGCATGGCGATGGGCTGTCGCCGCGCTCCATCGCGCGTACGCTCTCGGCATGGCGCGCCTACTATCGCTGGCTGTCCAGACGCGCTGCCATCGCCCGCAACCCCTGCGACGGCCTGCGTGCACCCAAGCAGCCGAAGAGTCTGCCCAAGGCGCTGGGGGCCGACCAGGCCAGCGCCTTGCTCGACGCCGAACCGGAAGACACGCTGGAGTCGCGCGACCGCGCCATGGCCGAGCTGCTCTACTCCTCCGGCCTGCGTCTGTCCGAACTCGCCAGCCTCAGTCTGGATGCCAATCTTGACCTCAAGGAAAACGAGGTCACGGTGCTGGGCAAGCGCAACAAGACACGCAGCGTGCCCATCGGCGGCAAGGCGAAGGAAGCGCTGCTGGCCTGGCTGGAGGAGCGCCCCAGTATCGCCCGACCGGACGAGAACGCACTCTTCGTGAACAGGTTCGGCCGTCGCCTCTCCAAGGGTGGCATCGCCACCCGCCTGTCGCGCTGGGCACAGAAGCAGGGCCTGGGCGTACACGTGCACCCGCACATGCTGCGCCACTCCTTTGCCTCCCACCTGCTGCAATCGTCGGGTGACCTTCGTGCCGTGCAGGAATTGCTCGGCCACGAGAACATCAGCACCACGCAGATCTATACGCATCTGGACTTTCAGCACCTGGCGAAAGTCTATGATCAGGCGCACCCACGCGCCCGTAAAAAATAGCGACCTCCAGCGAGTGGGCGCCAACCGCCCTTGAGCCAGGAGAACTCCCCCGCCAGGCCCGCAACAACGTCAGCCTTCTTTACAGGCAGCACGTCCCCCACCCCAAACAGGCAAACAACACTCTGTTTAATAAGGACAATTTTTCAATCTTTCAAATGGAACGCGATTTGCTTTAGTGGTAAACGTTATCTGCAAGTTTCAAATATGCAGATATAAAACACCATCCAAAGGAGATGTTCCATGAAGTTGAAGAAGCTCTGCGCTGCACTGGCCGTCGCCGGTCTTGCCCACAGTGCGCACGCCATCAGCGTCACCAGTTCCACCGACGCGAATGCCCTCGCCGCCTACCTGGCTGGCGCAGGTGTCACCATCAGCAATGCCACCCTGACCTATAACACGGCCTCCCCTGCCGGCATTTTCAGCGGCGGTGGCTCTTCGGTCGGCTTCGGCAGCGGCGTGGCACTCACGACCGGTACCACCGATTGCATCGCCGGCCCCAACAGCCAGGCGGGGTGCACGGGCTCGGGATCAAGCACCTCCTTGAAGTTCGACTTCACATCGAGCACCGGCTCGATCTTCTTCAACTATGTATTTGGCTCCGAGGAATACAACCAGTACGTCGGCTCCCAGTACAACGACCAGTTCGAACTCCTGCTCAACGGCGTGAATATCGCGCTGCTGCCAGGCGGCGCCGGTGTTGTCTCGATCAACAACGTCAACTGTGGCATCAACTCGGGCTACTACGTAAACAACAACTCGGGCGAAGCCAATACGCCACCGGGCTGTACCAATGCCGGACTCGACATCCAACTCGATGGCCTCACTAAGGTTCTGACGGCCAGCGCAGCGGTATTGGCGGGCGAGATCAATACCTTCGAGTTCCTTATCTACGATGTGGGCGATAGCAACCTCGACTCCGTCGTGTTCATCCAGCAAGGCACGTTCTCGGGCACCCCGACCGACATCCCGGAGCCGGGCACTCTCGCATTGGCTGGCCTCGGTCTGGCCGCGCTGGCGACACGTCGTCGGCGTAGCTGAACGCTAGGCTTTCCACTCAACGGCGCACCCGCAGGTGCGCCGTTTTTGTTTAAGTCTCGCGCCGTCCCCCTCGAAGATAAACTTCATGCTCGTCGCCGATCTGCCCCGCAGTGCCGCGCGGCTCCTGCTCGCGCTGACGCTGGCGCTTCCCGCAGCACAGTTGCAGGCGGCCGAAACCGCACCGCCGCTGATGCTGGCGAACAGCTACCAGCCCGGCATCGACCTGTCTGCCTACTGGGTCAGCGAGAAGTACGACGGCGTGCGCGGCTACTGGGACGGAGAACAATTACTCACACGCGGCGGCGAACGCATCATCGCGCCGGAATGGTTTGTGCGGGGGCTGCCGCCAATCGCACTCGACGGCGAACTCTGGGCCGGCCGCGGCAGATTTCAGGAGGCGGTCTCCACCGTGCGTCAGCAAACGCCCGACAACGAAAGCTGGCGCCGCATACGCTTTATGGTGTTCGATCTGCCAAGCGAACCTGGCACCTTCGACCAAAGACTGGGCCAGCTCCGTGTACAGGTTTCCAAACTGAACATGCCCTGGATCGCCGCCGTGGAGCAACGCAAACTCGCCGATCACCGCACCCTGCACGCCCTGTTGCAGAAAACCGTGCGTGACGGTGGCGAAGGACTAATGTTGCATCGCGGCGCTTCCCTGTATCGCGCCGACCGCAGCGACGACTTGCTGAAACTCAAACTCAGGGATGATGCAGAAGCCAAAGTCATCGGCTACCAGCCCGGCCAGGGCAAGCATGCCGGCCGTGTCGGCGCACTGTGGGTGGAAACACCAGAGGGCCGTCGCTTCAAGCTTGGCACCGGTCTCAGCGATGCGCAAAGAAGCTCGCCGCCGCCGCTGGGCAGCTGGGTCACCTACAGCCATAACGGCTTCAACCAAAGCGGCCTGCCGCGCTTCGCCCGCTTTGTGCGGGCGCGCGCTGACATGAATCGCTAGCTCAGGAAAGCGCCAGCATGCGGTCCAGGGCCACCTTGGCAGAAGCTGCCTCGTGCGGCGGCACCTTGATCTGGTTCACCACATTGCCTGCGGCGAGATTCTCAAGCGTCCAGGCCAGATGCTGCGGGTCGATGCGCTGCATGGTCGAACACATGCAGACGGTAGGCGCCATGAACTGGACCAGCTTGCCCTCGTGCTTCACCTCTTCGGCAAGACGATTGACGAGATTGAGTTCTGTTCCGACCAGCCACTTGGTATTCGGCGCGGCTTCCTTGACGATGCGGATGATGTACTCGGTCGAACCGACATAGTCCGACTGCTTGCACACCTCAAAGCTGGACTCCGGGTGCGAGATGACGAAGCCGCCGGGATTCTGATTGCGCCACTTGAGGATATGGCCGGGCTGGAACATCTGGTGTACCGAGCAGTGGCCCTTCCACAGCAGGATCTTGGCCTTCTTGATCTGCTCCGGCGTGAGGCCGCCCATTTCCTGGTCCGGGTCCCACACGAACATGTCTTCCAGATCGATGCCCATCTGGTGACCACTCCAGCGACCCAGATGCTGGTCGGGGAAGAATAGTACCTTCTCGCGACGCTCCATGGCCCACGACAGAATGGTCTTGGCATTGGTGGAGGTGCACACGATGCCGCCATGGTCGCCGCAGAAGGCCTTCAGGTCGGCTGCGGAGTTGATGTAGGTGATCGGCGTGATCATCTCGTCCGGGTTCAGCACCTCGGACAATTCGCGCCAGCAACGCTCGACCTTGGCCAGGCTGGCCATGTCGGCCATGGAGCAACCGGCGGCGAGGTCGGGCAGGATGGCGATCTGGTTGTCA
Organism: Rhodocyclaceae bacterium; assembly: GCA_035565355.1. GTDB lineage: Bacteria > Pseudomonadota > Gammaproteobacteria > Burkholderiales > Rhodocyclaceae. The sequence goes on along the minus strand of DATMSM010000059.1, from coordinate 7,257 downwards.
GGCGTCATGATGTCGGCCACTTCCGCCATGAAGTGCACGCCGCAGAAAACGATGTATTCAGCACTGGTCTCACCGGCCAGGCGCGACAGCTTGAGCGAGTCTCCGGTCAGGTCGGCGTACTGATAGACGTCAGCGCGCTGATAGTGGTGACACAGCAGCACCGCCCGGCTACCCAGCTTGACCCGCGCGGCGCGTATGCGCGCATGCGCATCCTCGTCGGCGAGGGCGTTGAAACGGTCGAAATTGATGGTGGCGGTTTGCATGGTGCTGTCAGTCTCAGGCTCTATACGGCGCGGGCCGTCGCGTTAGCAAGAACAATGGCCCATTTTATCACCTCAGCCAGAAGCGGGCTTCGCGCCGAACCAAGGGTCGATAAGATGAATCTCTTGGTGGCAGAAGGTTTTACGTAGCTGCCATTGCGCTTAAAGAAACATGGGAGCTGCATAGCAGCGAACAATCATTGCCCCCTCTCGAGAGGGGGTTAGGGGGTGAGGGCTTTTTGGGACAGGGTTAAATGGCCTTTGGCCATTTAACCCTGCACCCAGGGCAGCCCCGCCTTGCGCCAACCGTTGACGCTGCTGCGATGGTTGCTGCTGTCCTTGTCGCCCTCGAAGCCTTCGAGCACGTTGTAGCTGCTGGCGTAGCCGGCGGCCGTGGCGGCCTTGGCCGCGGCGCTGGAACGTGCACCGCTGCGGCAGAGAAACAGCACGATGCCCTCGCTCGGCAGCTCGTGCTTGAGCTGCTCAACGAAATGCGCATTCGGCTGACTGCCGGGATAGCTCTGCCATTCGATCTCGATTGCGCCTGGTACACGGCCGACCCAGTCCCACTCGGCCTTGGTGCGCACATCGACGAGGCGCGCACCCGGCGACTGTTGCAGCACCTCCCAGGCTTCCTGCGGAGTGAAGGCACCGGCATAGGGCAGATGCAGTTCCTTGGCGCGGGCCTGTGCGAGCTTGAGCAATTCGGTCATACGTCCCATGAGATATCCCCGTGTGATCGTGGCCTAGAATAGACCGTTGTCATTCCAAACCCCGAGTATAGGGAAATCACCGGATCCGGGGTATGGGCCTTTTCCTACAGTGACGGAATCCCAAGCATGAATGAGAAGCCGCCAGTCTTCCAGCACGACGAGCGTAGCGCCGCAGCAGACCATGTGACCTGGGTCAGCATCGGCGTCAACCTAGTTCTGACCGTGATGCAGATCGCCGTCGGCCTGTTTGCGCACGCACAGAGCCTGGTCGCCGACGGTTTTCATTCGTTGGCGGACCTCGTCGCCGACTTCATGGTGCTGCTCGCCAACAAACACAGCGGCAGCCCGGCCGACGATAACCACCCCTACGGCCACGAGCGCATCGAAACCCTTGCCGCGCTGGCGCTCGGGGTCATCCTGATCGGCACCGGCGGCGGCATTCTCTACACCGCCATACAACGCATCCAACATCTCGACACGCTGCCCCCTGTCGCCAGCATTGCACTGTGGACGGCCTTCGCCACACTCGCTGGCAAGGAGCTGCTGTTCCGCTACATGCTGCGGGTTGGCGAGCGCCTGCGTTCCCCCATGCTGATTGCCAACGCCTGGCATGCGCGTGCTGACGCGGCTTCCTCGCTGGTGGTCGCTGCCGGCATCGCTGGCAGCCTTATGGGCTGGCGCTTCCTTGACCCGATCGCGGCCATCGTCGTCGCGCTCATGGTCATGCGCATGGGTTGGCGCTTCACCTGGGAAGCGCTGTCCGAACTGATCGACACGGGCATTCCTGCCGCCGAACGCGAGGCGATACGGGGCACGATACTCGCCACGCCGGGTGTCATCGCCTGCCATGCCCTGCGCAGCCGCCGCATGGCACACAAGGTGCTGATCGACGCGCGCGTGCAGGTTGCACCGCGCATCAGCGTTTCCGAAGGACACCAGATCGCCGAAACAGTCCACGACCGGGTGCTGGATGCGCATATCGATGTGCTCGATGTCATGGTGCACGTGGATGTGGAGCGCGAAGGACAGCGCACCGCGCGCCACCAACCGCCGCGGACAGCGATCATCGCCGCCTTGCGCGAAGCCGGCCTGAGCGATGCCGCCGAGGCCGGGCTGACGCTGCACTATCTGAACGGAGGCCTGGAAATCGCGCTAGCCCTGCCGCCGCAAACCCGGCTGCCCGATTGCAGCGAGCTCCTGGCAAGCTTGCGGACACGCTTCCCTGATGCGATGCCACCCATTGCCAGCGTGCGTATCGAGTACCCCAACACAGAGATGCACCATCAGGCACCAGACGCCAGCAGAAAATGAACCATTGTGGTGCATCATGCGCAATGTCGCACCACAACGGTGCATCCCTGCTTTTTGCGGGCTTGGCGGCGCCTTTATGGCACAATAGTTTGCCTCTAGGAGCGCCGCTTTTCAGCGGTGGCACACAAACTGCTAGACCAGAATCCGTCAGACCCTTTCGCAAAAAATACACTGCTTAGACACATCAGTTCAGGAGATTCCCTCAATGTCGATGACGCCCCAAGACGTAATCAAGCTGGTGAAGGAAAAGGAAGTCAAATTCGTAGACTTCCGCTTCACCGATACCCGCGGCAAGGAACAGCACGTTGGCGTGCCGGTCAAGGCCTTTGATATGAGCAAGTTCGAAGACGGTCACGCCTTCGACGGTTCCTCGATCGCCGGCTGGAAGGGCATCCAGGCTTCCGACATGCTGCTGGTGCCGGATGCTGCCAGCGCTTACATCGACCCCTTCTTCGAGCAAACCACCCTGGTGCTGACCTGCGACGTGGTCGAGCCGTCCGACGGCAAGGGCTACGACCGCGACCCGCGCTCGATCGCCAAGCGCGGCGAGGCTTACCTGAAGGCCTCTGGCCTGGGCGACACCGCCTACTTCGGCCCGGAACCTGAGTTCTTCATCTTCGACTCCGTCGAGTGGAAGACCGACATGTCCGGCACCTTCGTCAAGATCTACGCTGAAGAGGCCGCCTGGTCGTCCGACGCCAAGATCGAAGGCGGCAACACCGGCCACCGTCCGGCCGTCAAAGGTGGTTACTTCCCCGTTCCGCCGGTCGATTCGTCGAACGACATCCGTGCCGAAATGTGCACCCTGCTCGAAGCCTGCGGCCTCGAAGTCGAAGTGCACCACCATGAAGTCGCCACCGCCGGCCAGAACGAACTGGGCACCAAGTTCAACACCCTGGTGCGCCGCGCTGACCAGACCCAGCTGCTGAAGTACATCGTGCACAACGTCTGCCACCAATACGGCAAGACCGCCACCTTCATGCCCAAGCCCATCGTTGGCGACAACGGTTCCGGCATGCACGTGCACCAGTCGATCTGGAAGGACGGCAAGAACCTGTTCGCAGGCAACGGCTACGCCGGCCTGTCCGAGTTCGCCCTGTACTACATCGGCGGCATCATCAAGCACGCCAAGGCACTCAACGCCATCACCAACCCGGGCACCAACTCGTACAAGCGCCTGGTTCCGCACTACGAAGCCCCGGTCAAGCTGGCCTACTCGGCGCGTAACCGTTCCGCCTCGATCCGGATTCCTTTCGTGCAGTCCGACAAGGCCCGCCGCGTCGAAGCCCGTTTTCCGGACCCCCTGGCCAACCCTTACTTGGCCTTCACCGCCCTGATGATGGCCGGTCTGGACGGCGTACAGAACAAGATCCACCCGGGCGATCCGGCCGACAAGAACCTGTACGACCTGCCGCCGGAAGAAGACAAGCTGATCCCGACCGTGTGCGCCTCGCTCGACGAAGCCCTGGAAGCCCTGGACAAGGATCGCGAGTTCCTGACCCGTGGCGGCGTGTTCAGCAACGACTGGATCGATGCCTACATCGAACTGAAGATGGAAGAGGTCAACAGGCTGCGCATGACCACCCATCCGGTCGAATTCGACATGTACTACAGCCTCTAAGCTGCAGCACATTCGCGATGCGATATGAAAACGGGGCCTGCGGGCCCCGTTTTTTATGCGTTTCGACGCACCATGAATGCACAGTGCCGCCGCCCGCTACCGCCCCAAGCTGCCTTATCCGCAACGGATTGCACTACACTGTGGCCTCCTGTCCTCCGACCCTGCGATGAAAACCACGCTCATCCTGATTCTCGGCCTGTCTTGCAGCACGGCCATGGCCGACACGCTGTACAAGTGCATAGACAAGTCCACCGACACGGTGCTGTTCACCAATCAGAAGGTGTCAGGACGCCAATGCACTGTCGTGTCCAGCGTCAGGTCATCTCCCGCCAGCGCCCCTAGAAGCTCGGCAGCGGCCACCCCCACCCCCGGCGACTTTCCACGCGTGAGCAGTGAAGTGCAGCGGGAGCGCGATGGCGGACGACGCACCATTCTGGAGCAGGAACTGGCCAACGAACAACGCCAACTGGAAGACGCCAAGAAGGCCAGCAACGCCAACAAGGCACAACTGCATGAGCGCAATATCGCGGCATTGCAGAAGGAAATCACCAACCTCAAGTAAGCCGGGGAGCATCTGTACATGGCTGACGCTGATGGCTTGCTTCTTGCTCACCCTCTCGGCATGACATCCCAGAGTCTCCATGCGCCGCCCGCCTTTGCCGGACTTGACCTGCTGTCCTCGGCCGTCGTGCTGGTCGATGCCAAGCTGCAGATACGCTACGTCAATCCCGCTGCGGAAAACCTGTTCGCGGTCAGCCAGCGCCTGCTCGGCGGCCATCCCCTGAAGCAACTCGTCGGCGAGCCGCCCGGTCTGGCTGCACCGCTCGACAATGCCCTGAAGAACAACTGGGGTTATACCGGCCAGAACATTGCCATCAAGCGCGGCGAGGGCGAACTGCTGCAACTCGACTGCACCGTGACGCCGGTGGATGTGGGGGGCGCCCGCCTGCTGATCGAATTTCGTCCCATCGACCAGCAACTCAAAATCGTCCGCGAGGAGCGCCTGGCCGAACAGCAGCAGGCCAATCGCGAACTCATCCGCAACCTCGCCCACGAGATCAAGAATCCGCTCGGCGGCATCCGCGGTTCGGCACAACTGCTTGAACATGAGCTTGAGGATCTGCCCAACGCTGCGCAATTGGCCGAGTACACCCAGGTCATCATCAACGAAGCCGACCGCCTGCAGGATCTGATGCAGCGCCTGCTGTCCTCACACCGCGTAATGCAGCCGGGGCAGGTGAATATCCACGAAATCCTCGAACGTGTACGGCGCCTGATCCATGCCGAATATGCGGGTGTACGCGTGCGCCGAGATTACGATACCTCGCTGCCGCTGCTCACCGCCGACCGCGAGCAGCTGATTCAGGCCATTCTCAACATCGCGCGCAATGCCGCCCAGGCCATGCACGGCGACGGCGAGATCACGCTGCGCACGCGCGCGGTGCGTCAGGTCACCATCGCCAAGAGGCGCCATCGCCTGGCCATGGAACTGCGCGTCATCGACAACGGCCCAGGCATCCCCGAAGCCATCCGTGACAAGATTTTCTATCCGCTCGTTTCCGGCCGCGAAGGCGGCAGCGGACTGGGCCTCACATTGGTGCAGAGCTTCATCCACCAGCACCAGGGGACGATTGAAGTCGAGAGTCGTCCTGGCCACACCAGTTTCAACATTCTGCTGCCACTGCAGCACGGCACACCACCAGGAGAAGAACAATGAAGCCCGTCTGGATCATCGACGACGACCGCTCCATACGCTGGGTCTTTGAAAAGGCCCTGGCCCGCGAGAACATCAACTACCGCAGCTTCGGCGCGGCCAACGAGGCGCTCGCCGCCCTCGACTCCGGAGAGGCGCCGCAAGCCGTCGTTTCCGACATCCGCATGCCGGGACAGAGCGGGCTTGACCTGCTGCGCCATATCAAGGCGCACTACCCAGACGTGCCGACCATCATCATGACCGCCTATTCCGATCTGGAATCAGCGGTGGCCGCCTTTCAGGGTGGCGCCTTTGAATACCTGCCCAAGCCCTTCGACGTCGATCAGGCGGTCGAACTGGTGCGCCGTGCGTTGGAACAGTCCACTCAAGAAGACAGCGCCCCCGAAACCAGCAGCATCACGCCCGAGATCCTCGGCAAGGCGCCCACCATGCAGGAGGTTTTCCGCGCCATCGGCCGCCTCTCGCAGTCGCATGCCACTGTCATGGTCAACGGCGAATCGGGCTGCGGCAAGGAGCTGGTCGCGCGTGCCCTGCATCGCCACAGCCCGCGCAAGGATGCGCCCTTCATCGCCATCAACACGGCGGCGATTCCGCGCGACCTGCTCGAATCCGAACTGTTCGGCCATGAACGCGGCGCCTTCACGGGGGCCACCGCGCAACGCCGCGGTCGTTTCGAGCAGGCTGAAGGCGGCACCCTCTTCCTCGACGAAATCGGCGACATGCCGGCCGAGCTGCAGACCCGCCTCCTGCGCGTGCTCTCCGACGGCAATTTCTATCGTGTCGGCGGGCAGCAGCCGGTGAAAGCCAATGTGCGCGTCATCGCCGCCACCCACCAGAACCTCGAACAGCGCGTCAAGGACGGCCTGTTCCGCGAGGACCTGTTCCATCGTCTCAACGTGATCCGCCTGCGCCTGCCGCCCTTGCGCGAACGCCGCGAGGATGTGCCGCTGCTGGCCAAGCACTTTCTGCAGAAGAGCGCACAGGACCTGGGCGTCGAGCCCAAGCGCCTGTCCGAAGCAGCGCTCAAGTACCTGTCGGCACTGGACTTCCCTGGCAATGTGCGTCAGCTCGAGAACGTCTGCCACTGGCTGACGGTCATGGCCGCCGGCCAGGTCGTCGAAGTCGCCGACCTGCCGCCCGAGTTGCGCGAACATCCGATCCGCGAGATTTCCTCCGACTGGATGGAAGTGCTGGCCAACGAAGCCGACCGCATGATCTCCATCCAGCCAGGCCAGGTCTTCGATCAGCTGACGCGCGACTTCGAATCAACGCTGATCCGGCGGGCGCTCAACGCCAGCGGCGGCCGCCGCATCGAGGCCGCGCAACTCCTCGGCATCGGCCGCAACACCATCACGCGCAAGATTCAGGAGCTCGGCATCAAGGACGCGCGCGTCGGCGAGGACGTCAGCCAGTAAGTCGCGCGCGGCTGTTGCATAATCGGGGGCCATGAGCACCACACACCCGGCCCCCGATTCAGTTTCCGCCCCGCTCGCTCCGGAAAGCCTGCAGCCGCTGCTGCGCGAGGCGGCCGGACGCATAGACCTGCAAGTCCTGGCGGAGTGCGACTCGACCAATCTGCAGTTGCTGGCGCTGGCAAAGGCGGGCGCGCCGGCGGGGACGCTGCTGCTGGCGGAACGC